>NZ_JAVDUA010000039.1:0-53626 GCF_031456105.1 Pseudomonas sp. BE134
GATTGCGAAGCCTTGATCCCTTGGAGCTGCTCGCTTACATCGCCTCGCTAAGCGCGCCGCCTATTTTGAATGGGTGGGGTTCATGGAGCGCTTACGCTCGACCACCAGGTTGCCGTCCTTGAAGAATTTTTTGCGCAAGGACGACACGCCTTCCCCCGTCATTTCGATATGCGACAGCGCTGGAATGAACTGCTCGAAGCCTGCGAAGTTGCCGACGATTGCCCAGACTTTCGCCGCTTCGGCGGGTACTTCCACAGACGACACCACAGGGCAGCCTTGAGGATTTTTGATCAGGGTATCGGGTTGCAGAGTGCTCATGGTTTTACTCCGTTTGGATTGAATCAGATGAAGTTGATTTCTTTCAGGTAGTCGCAGCCACGACGCAGCAGCGCCGGGGATTTTTTGGGATAGTGCGCGCCCATCTGCCGCACCCCGGCCTCGGCGTTGTCGTGGCCGATCATCGAGATATCGCCGATGTCTTCTTCGAAGCCGTTGAGGTAAAAACCGAGCACGCCGAACAGCGCGTTGTCACTGTCGACCCGGCCCAGTTGCTGCTGCCAGTCAGCGACGCTGACCATGGAGAATTCCCGCCCGGCCTCGCGAAAGGAGACCACGTAGTCATCCCAGCTCAGGGGCTCGGGGTTGTGCAGGTTGAACACCGCTTTTTCGGGCTGATAGCGGCTGGCATGGAAGGCGATGAACCGGGCGAGAAAGTCCACTGGCATCAGGTCGAAATTCAGCGCGAACTTCGGCACCTGGCCAAGCTGGATCGAGCCTTTGAGCATCAGCATCAAACGGTTTTTGTGTGGCTGGCAGACACCCGTGCGGCTGTTGAAACTGATGTTGCCGGGGCGATACAGATTGACCCGTACCCCACGCTCGCGAGCTCGCTCAAGAATCCGTTCGCCGACCCACTTGGACAGGTTGTAGCCGTTCTTGATGTAGATTGGGGGGGTGTGCGCGGCAGGCAATTCGAGCACCCGGCCCTCGGTGGTCATCGTGCTGGACGCCGAGAGCGTAGAGACGAAATTGAAGACCTTTTTGCTGCGCCCTTCACACAACCTGAGGCACTCGAAAATGGGTTCGACGTTGTCCCGCGCCAGTGACTCGTAATCGAGTACGTGATTGACGTTGGCAGCGTTGTGCACCAGCGCGCCGAACTCTCGATCGAGGCGCTCGTAAACTTCATCGGACAGTCCCAGCGACGGACTAGTGATGTCTGCGGCATGCACCCGCACCCGGCTCAAGTCGAGATGCTCCAGCCGGTTCTCGCGCAGCGCATGGGCAAAGCGCTCAACCGCCGATTGCCCACCACCATCGCGCACCAGGCAGGCGACCTCAGTGGCCCCCCAACCCAGCAGCGCCTCGACGATGTGCACGCCGACAAAGCTGTTGGCACCGGTTACGATCACCTTGTGGACATCGCCCATTTGGCTGATGGGCAGCGGCTTAACATCCAGCTCACGAAAGGCATCAGACAAGGCCTTTTCACTCAACACCTCTTCGGTGCCGGAGCCACGCACCAAAGTTGCCAGCTTGGCAATCGTCGGCAGTTCGATGAATCGGTTGATCGAGATACTGCGACCAAACTCTTCACGCAATCGCAGCAACATGCGCGACAACAGGATCGAGTGACCGCCCAGATTGAAGAAGCTTTCATCAGTAGAAATGTCGCAGGCCGGCAGCTCCAACAGTTCCGCCCAGATCTCCAATAGCAGGGCCTCATCGGCACTCGCAGGTAATCGCCGAGTAGTGTTTTCCTGAACGTTGACAGGGATTGCAAGCAACGCTCTGCGGTCGACTTTGCCATTGCTGGCGAAGGGCATGCATTGCAGTTCGGTCCAGGCAACCGGCTGCATGTAGTCCGGCAAAAGCTGCAACGCGTGAGCCTTCAAGGCTTCGCGAGCGGCGCCGGGCTGCTTTTCCTGAGGTTGCGTGAGAAAGGCCAGGATTCGCCGCTGACTGTCGATGACCACCGCCACCTGGCGATACAACAGGCTGTCGCGCAGGCAGCGTTCAATCTCTTCCGGCTCAACCCGGAAGCCGCGAATCTTCACCTGGTGATCCCGCCGCCCACACAGCTCGACGCCGTCGCGGGTCCACTTCGCCATGTCGCCGGTCCGGTAGGCGCGCAGGCTTTTGCCGCCTGGAACAGTCAGATTCAGATAGCGCTCGGCTGTCTGCTGCGGATTGTTCAAATACCCCAGGCACACGCCTGGCCCGACGATGTACAACTCACCGACGCCTTGGTCGGCTACCGGTTGAAAGTCTTCATCAAGAATCAGCACCTGGCTGTTGGCAATCGGTGCGCCGAGGGTTCGATTGCTGTCGCCGGGACGCAACTGCCGCGCAGTAATCAGCACCGTGGCTTCGGTCGGGCCGTACAGGTTGTATAGCCTGCCTTGGCGAGTCAGTTGCTCGATCACCCAGGGTTCACACACGTCGCCGCCGGTCATCACATGATCCAGACTCTGCAGCTGATCCAGCGGCAGTATGCTCAACAGTGCCGGTGGCAAAAATGCGTGGCTGAGTTGCCGGCGGCGGATCAGTTCGACCAGTTGCAAGGGGTCGCGACGTTGATCGTCACTGGGCACGATCAGCTCGGCGCCCTGAAGCAGGGTCGGGAATATGTCGATCAGCGACGAGTCAAAACTCACCGATGAAAACTGCAACACTCGACTCTGCTCAGTGACTTGCACGTAGTCGGCGTACCACGCGGTAAAGTGCGCGAGGTTGGCCTGACTGAGCAACACGCCTTTGGGATGCCCCGTCGTGCCCGAGGTATAGAGCGCCATGCACGGCGCATCGAGGTCGGGCTGGTGGCGCATCAAAGGGTGCTCGAGGTTCACGTCGTCGACATCGATGCGGCTAATGTCCAGCCCCGGCATGACGTCAGCGAGCGGATGCTGGCCGTCATGCAGCAACAACACAGCCCCGGCATCGGAAAGAATGTACTGCTGACGTTGCAGCGGGTGGCTCGGCTCCAGCGGCACATACACCGCCCCGCTGCCGAGAATCGCCAGAATCCCTGCATACAGCGCGCTGCATTTCGGCAGGCAGATCCCGACCACTAACGGCCCTTGATGTTGATCGAGCAGCGGCTGCAACTGCTGTTGGATAGCTCGGCTGTGGGCGTGCAGTTGCCCATAGTTCAGCGTCGTACCGCCGATGGTCAGCGCAGGTCGTTCGGCGGATTGAAGAAGGCGTCGTTCGAGGCGCTCGATCATCGGGACCTGGCCCAGTTTCAGCAGCCCGGGTTGATCGGTGCAGTTGAGCTGATGGACGAAGGCCAGGTGTTCAAGCCACAACAGATTTTCCACCCGCTCAAAGTGAGCAGGCGCTGTCGGTTGCGCATGCAGAAAATACTCGGCATCCCGGGAGAAGCGGCTGACCAGCAGCGCGACATGATCCACCAGCTCCGCCACCGCCCGCAGGCGCAGCGCCTGGCCGTTGCCGGAGGACACGTCGGCGATGGGCACGCGAGTGAACAAAGCCGAGTTGTACGTGCACAACAGGTCCAGCGACGGCAAGCCGCCAGCCTCTGTGCCACCGACACCTAGTTGCAGCGTCAGTCGTGGTGTTTCGCCGAAGCGCGCAAACGGCTGACTCGCGTCGTCGATCAACAAATCAAACGCCGGTTGCTCGTTGAGGGTGTCGAACCGCATTAACGAATGACCGTGTTGTTCAAGCTCCAGCGCCAGGTCGGTCAAGGCCTGGCTTTGCCCAATGAGCAAAATGTCGAGACGTCTCATGGATGTACTCCTTGTTAATCCAGGTAATCGCTAAGTGCGTCTTGCACACACGGCGAGTCGAGCAGTGAACTGCTGCGAAAAAACCGCACGATGTTGGCGACCAGCGGGTGATGGCGATTGATCGGGAAGGCCAGCCCCGAGACTTCGCGCTTGAGTGCCTGACGTGCCCCCTCGCTGATCGGTAAAGACTCGATCAGCCGGAAGTCGAAGGACTTCTGAATGTCATTGGTCAGGTAATGGCCGATGAACACCGGCAGGATCTGCGCGATGCAATGGCGATCGTCTTCGCTCGCGGTGTGCCAGTAGATGCGCACCAGTCGCGCCCAGAAGCCGGAATGGCGGCCTTCGTCCAGCAAGTGATCGGCCATCAGGCCCTTGATCGACTGCTTGACCGTGTCGTCCTTGGCGAACGCCGCGACATCGCCGGTCACGGTGTTCTCGGCAATCGCCACGCAGATCAATTCGACAGCGCTGCGCAGGTGTTCCGGTGCGCGTGCGATGGCCGCCGGGATGGCTCGACTGAGTTCGATTTCGTCGGGTAACCCGATTGGCGCGATGCCGGTCATGGCGATGGTTTGCTGCATGAAGTCCATGGCCACCAACGCGTGGTAGTCCTCGTCCACCACCACGGTCATGGCGTCATAACGGCAGGCAAACGGGAACGCCACGGTGAAGCGATTCTTGGCGATGCTGCGTGCGGTCTTGTCGACGATCTCGGTTTCGAAAATCACTACGTCGTTGATGAATTTGTAGAGCGTCTGCACCAAAGCAAAGTCCCGCTGCTCCGGGCATTGGCGCAGGAAGGTTTCACTCAACACCAGCGGCTGCCGGCTCAAGGGATAGATCAGCTTGTCGTCGTTCTCCAACACCCGCCGTGGTCGAGTGCGGATGGTCGCGCGGCTCTCCCAGGCGTCGGCGAAGGATTGGTAGTCGGCGGCGTTCATGCGCTCACCTCAGGCAAAGGTTCACCCATGCTCAGACGCAGGCCGTCCCAGAGGGCAATGCGGCTTTCTACGGCGGCAATGGCGCTGGCGTAGACGTCCGCTTCGCGTTGCGGATTGCCATCGACCAACCGCGCGAGAAGCATTTGCGCCGCCGGGCCGTGGTCTTCGGAATCAACTTCGATGTGCCGCTCCAGGTAATAACGGAAAGTCGGCGCTTGCTCGATACCGATGCCCCAGTCGTCGAGAATTCGCTGGAACATCTGCGGAATGACACTCTCACGACCATGCAAAAACGCCGCTGCAACGCTGTGTCCCGGGGCATGCAACGCGGTGAGCAATGTGTGCCGCACAAACTGCGCCGCCGCGGGATCGACGTCCACGCTTTGCAGCGCAACGTCATAGCTCATGCCTTCCTGCTGCAACGCTACAAAGCGTTCCACCGCGACAGTGCTGGCACCCACTTCGCGCATCGCATCCAGATACAACTCAAAATGGCTGAAATGACCGTGGGCAGGACGATCATCGGACTCTTCGCCCAGTACGATTTCGTTGATCAGGCGCGCAGCCTGCGGGTCTCGTGGCGGCAGCCAGGGAAGTTGAACGCAAGTCAGTTCCTGTTGCAGACGCTTGGTCAGCGACATGAAGTCCCACACGGCAAATACATGGGCTTCCATGAAGCGTTGAAGTACCGACAGTGAATGTATTTCAGAGAAGATCGGGTGTGAACTAAGTTCTGCTTTCTTCTGGATGAGGCGTTCTTTGTTGTTTTTCATGAGCGAGCCTATAAGTGATCTGAAGTGTCATTCAGGAAGTAGCGATCAATAACTGTGTGTCGTTTAAAGATTTTTATGGGCGAATAAGTACCTCAAGCGAATTGATCGGTATGAGTGAACGTTGGTCCGCAGGCCAAGGGTTGCAGGCCTGTGCTAAGTGCGGCGAACAAAAACTAATACACGGATTAAGTTTCCGGCAAGCCATTTTTCAATTAAATAAAAGTTCAGGTTTTTACGGCGCGACAAGTTTCAATAAAACTTTAGGTTGAAGTTTTATTTTGGCGTAGTTGCTCCTTCCGACTAATAATCGTCAGAATTCAAATGAAGAGTGAATGCCTCACTCGAAGCAACTTCATAGTTGAGTCGTTGACGTGAATTTAGGGGGTGGAAGTTGGCTGGGATCAACACCGGTGCTTCCTTTCCCGTGACAAGACTCCTTCCTTAGGTTCTTGTTGCGAGGACTGCTGCGCAGGTGCGTAGCGTCGCCCGTTGATTCGTTTTGCAGTTCAAGAGTGAGCGTAATTCAAGGCGGCCGCTATCACCGAAACGTCATCTGCTCGGTTCAATGAGTGGGCTTGGGAGGGGGGAATCGAGGGCGCGGCTCTAGAGTGGGGTTTAGCGCCGTAGCGGCCAGCGAAAACGAGCAGCGCGATTTGCTCGTTCCGGCTGACGGCTCGGTTTACCGGGAGATTTTCTTGTTAAGTGCTTCAGGGCTGGCGAGGTAGCGTGTAATGACTTCGACACCCCGGTTGAGGTGATTCTCGAGCATCTTTACTGCGCGCTGGATGTCTCGGTCTTCCACAGCCAGTAATAGTGCTCGGTGATCGTCTTGGGACAGTTTGCCCAGGCCCATCGCTTCCAGGTTGAAACGCAAGAAACGCTCTTCTTCGTTCAACCCTTCTTCCACCAGACTCAACAATCGACGGTTGGGCGTCTTGCTGTACAGCGACATATGGAACAGGCGATTGAGCCGGCCAATCTCGGTGTAATCATGTTCTGTTTCCATGTCATCGATATGACGCGCAGCCTGCTCGAAGTCTGCTTTCTCAAGCAATGGAATGGAGAGTCGCAGGGCTTCAGATTCCAACAGAATACGCAGCGCATAGGTTTCAACGGCATCACCCGAAATCAGCGGTGCGACGACGGCGCCTTTATGGGCGACAACGTTAAGCAACGCCTGGGCTTCGAGCTGGCGCAAGGCTTCGCGCACGGGCATGCGGCTGACGCCGAACAAGTCGGCCAAGTCTTGTTGCCGCAACGCGGTGCCGCAAGGGATGCGCCCATCGAGAATCGCCGAACGCAGCGTTTCTTCGATCACCGAGCGTGCGAGGTGAGCGGGAATCGGCCCGCTGACCTTGATGCTGCTGAGAGGGTTGGTCTTTTGTGGCACTACTCGCACCCTATTCGACTGAAATATTTGGATCCAAATGGACACTAGTGACTGTGATGAAGCTTGTCAAACCGGTAAGGTTCTCATTCGTAAGCTTTTCATGTCATCCACAATACAAAGTCTAGCGCGTCGCCCGTGATTGCACCGTGCCATTGTCTTTTGCCGGGCTAACCTGCACCATCGGCCGAATTCCATTTGCCTGACCTGGATGCCTCGCATTGGCGGTACGTTTCGCAATCCCAAGGACTTTGCGCTGGCTATGTTGTGCGCTGTTGCTGGCCGGCGTCATGCTGGGCGGTTTGCAGGCCGATTGGGACTTTTCGCTGATCAGTCGCCGTGCTCAGGATTTGTACGGGCCGTTGGGTGAAGGGAAGCAGCGGATCGATGCCTGGCAGCAGTTGCTGGCCACTCAGAAGCAGATGAGCGAGCTGGAACAGCTCAACGTGGTCAACCGGTTCATCAACCATCAAGTGCGCTACGTAGAAGACATCGATCTGTGGCACGAGGTCGACTATTGGGAAACCCCCATCGAAGCGCTGTGGAAGGGTGCCGGTGATTGTGAAGACTACGCGATTGCCAAGTATTTCAGCCTGCGCCACCTCGGCGTCTCCAGTGACAAGTTGCGCATCACCTACGTCAAGGCGTTGCGCCAGAATCGGGCGCACATGGTGTTGACCTATTATTCAAGCCCCGAGGCCATGCCACTGGTACTCGACAGCCTGATCAACGAGATAAAACCCGCTAGCCAGCGGACCGATCTGTTACCGGTCTACTCTTTCAATGCGCAAGGATTGTATTTGCCCGGCGCCAAGGGCACGAAAAAAGTCGGTGACACCAAACGTCTGTCCCGCTGGCAGGACGTGTTGAAGAAAATGCAGGCCGAAGGTTTCCCGGTCGAAACGACAAACTAGGAGCACGCGCTCAGATGTCTTTGTTCAAACAGCTGTTGATCGCAATTTGTCTGTTCCTGGTGGTCGCCTTCACCGGCAGCTTCATGGTCAGCCTGGAAAGCTCGCGCACCCAGTACGTCAATCAGTTGCGCTCCCACGCCCAGGACGCCGCGACGGCGCTGGCGCTGTCCCTGACGCCGAACATCGACGACCCGGCGATGGTCGAGTTGCTGGTCAGTTCGATTTTCGACAGTGGTTACTACTCAAGCATCCGCGTCGTCGACCTGAGCAACGACAACACCATTGTCGAGCGCAACGGGATTCCTGCGGTCAACAACGTGCCGGACTGGTTCGTCAAAATGATTGGCCTTGAACCCGCCGGTGGCGACGCGATTGTCAGCCGCGGTTGGGAGCAAGCGGCGCGGGTCGAGGTCGTCAGCCACCCGATGTTCGCGCTGGCAAAGCTGTGGCAGAGCGCGCTGGGCAGTCTCGGCTGGTTGTTGATTTGCGGCGCTGTGAGCGCAGTGCTGGGGGCGTTGTTGTTGCGCCGGCAATTGAAACCACTGGATTACATGGTCAAGCAATCCCACGCCATTGCCCGACGCGAATTCCTCAGCCTGCCGGAACTGCCGCGCACCCCCGAACTGCGACGGGTGGTGCAGGCCATGAACCAGATGGTCGAGAAGCTCAAGGCGTTGTTCCAGGAACAGGCCGAACGCAGTGAAAAACTGCGGGTCGAGTCTTATCAGGACAACCTCACCGGGCTGGCCAACCGTCGTTATTTCGAGATGCAATTGAACGCCCGGGTGAGCAATCCGGAGCAGGCCAGTTCGGGGTATCTACTGTTATTGCGGGTCAAGGACCTGGCCGGTTTGAACCAGCGTTTGGGTGGTCAGCGTACTGACCAGTTATTGAAAGCCGTGGGCGAGCAGTTGTCCCGCGAGTGTGCCAAGTTCCCGGAAACCCAGAACCTCGTCACGCGTATTCGCGGCGGTGAATTCGCCGTGCTGGCGCCGGGGCTGGTGCGGGAAGAAGCGTTGCAACTGGCGCAGAACCTTGACAGTGCCTTGGCGAGCCTGCATGCGACCGGCGCCACCGACGTGGCCACGGTGGCGTCGATCGGGTTGGCACCTTTCGTTCATGGCGACTCGCCGCAAGCGGTGCTCGGACTCGGCGATCAGGCGTTGGCCCAGGCGGAAGCCCAGGGCGAGCCGAGTTGGGCGTGCCTGGATCACAGCGCGTTAGCCAGTGTCGGTGATGACCATCATGCGTGGAATAACTTGCTGGACCAGGCATTGGAGCAGCGCCGGTTCCAGTTGTATTTCCAACCGGTCGTGGCCAGCCAGGACACGCAACTGGTGCTGCATTACAAAGTGCTTTCGCGTTTGGTCGATGAACAAGGGCAGACCATTCCCGCCGGGCGCTTCTTGCCTTGGCTGGAGCGTTTTGGCTGGACCGCGCGACTGGACCGGCTGATGCTGGAATTGGTGCTTGAGCAGATGGCCGAGCACGAAGAGTCGCTGGCGCTGAACCTGTCGTCGGCGACGTTGGGCGATCCGCAGGCGCTGAATAAAATCTTCGAGATTTTGCGCGCGAACTCTAATCTGGGTCCGCGCCTGACGCTGGAAATCGGTGAGGAACAGCTGCCGGAACAAGCGATGCTGGAAGAGCTGACGCGGCGTCTGCGAGAACTCGGCTTCTCCCTGAGCCTGCAACGTTTTGGCGGGCGCTTCAGCATGATCGGCAACCTGGCACGACTGGGGCTGGCGTACCTGAAGATCGATGGCGGTTACATTCGCGCGATTGATCAGGAGAGTGACAAACGCCTGTTCATCGAAGCGATCCAGCGTGCGGCGCACAGCATCGATTTGCCGCTGATTGCCGAGCGGGTCGAGACGGAAGGGGAGTTGTCGGTGATTCGCGAGATGGGGCTTTATGGGGCTCAGGGGCAGTTGTTTGGTGAGCCCAAGCCTTGGCACTAACCCACTGATCGTTCCCACGCTCTGCGTGGGAATGCAGCCCGTGACGCTCCGCGTCACAACGGTGCCAGGCGCAATGCCGGCGGCGAGGCTGGAACGCGGAGCGTCCCTTGAGGCATTCCCACGCAGAGCGTGGGAACGATCTGGTCGGAAAATCTGAAGGCAAATTCCTAGGAGATTCCCTTCGAGTTGCGTCGGTTTTGGTGAACTTGTTCCGGGCAATGCGCAAGTCTAGTCTGGCTTTGTCACTGAATAATCGGTGACACGGACGTGCAAGTCCGGGTACAAGACGACGCGCAACGCCATTGGTTACGTGACGGGCAGTCATGCTCGCGGTGCTTGTTTTATGGCGGCTGTGCGTGGGAGATCGTTCTTTCGAGAACTATCTGCCGGGGTCCGTCTGCCCGGTCTTGCACACTCGCGCACAGCTGCCACCCCATTCGCGTGCAAGCGAACGGTCGTAGCTCCCAATACAGATGGAGATACAACATGTTCAAAGTTACCCCCAATCCGCCTTCTCACCGCAGAGGCCATCTCTTCACCGTCTCCCCCGACATCCCCACCGAAGCCCTCCTGGCCAACGCCTCAGAAGACCTGCTCTCCATCAGCGCCATCGCCGCCGACCTTGCCGACGATGTAGACGGCACACGCCGCTGCGTCGCGCTGGCGCTTAGCCGGATAGCCGATGGGGTTCATTTATTGGTGGAGCGAGCGCTGGATCAGCTTGAGTTGCCAGAGTTGGCGGCGGGTTCGGTCAACGTTTAGCGCAGATGATCGTTCCCACGCTCTGCGTGGGAATGCAGCCCGTGACGCTCCGCGTCACAACAGTGCCAGGCGCAATGCCGGCGGCGAGGCTGGAACGCGGAGCGTCCCTTTAGGCATTCCCACGCGGAGCGTGGGAACGATCAATGTGCGGGGTTAAATCAACCCGGTTTCTTCATCATCGATCAAATGGCTCAACCCACCCAAGGCTTCACGGGCCTGGGTCCGGTCCATCAGTTTGGCTTGTGCTGCTGGCGGCAGGTCGGTGACGCGGATCACGCCTTTGCTGGTCAGCACCTGGATCAAGTCGTCGAGTACCCGGATCATTTCCAGGTCGCTCTGCTTGAGCTGTTTGAGGCTGGTTTCCATCACTTCGTTGGCATACCAGGCCTGGATTTCATGGTGGTCGGCCGGCAGTGTTTCCGTGGCCTCGGCGTAGGCTGCGGCTTCCACGCGCACCAACTGGCCTTGCGCATCGCGTTGCACGTAAAACATTGAGCATCCCTCAGAAATGAACCAGCGTCATGCTGTCAGCAGCATAGGCCAACTGGACGCGAGTATGCGGTGCGGCGACGAAATCGTCACCGTGGAGAAAGGCACAAACGTGACGGCCGCCCCATAAGGGCGGCCGTTTTACGTTGGATCAGCTGTTGTTGTGGTCAACCTTGATGGTCGGATCGCTGCCGGCGATCAGGTTATTCAGGTTGGCAGAGGACCAGTTGTTACCTTCCAGCTTGATCGTCACATCCGGTGTCGCAGCCGCCGCGTTGCCGGAGTTGAACTGGCCGCCGGAGCTGACTTGCAGCGACGACACGCCATCCACCGTGGAAATCTTCAGGAAGTTATCGATGGTGCTGCCGCTCTCGTTCTGCAGCAGATCACGCAGGTCGATGCGGTCGCCTTGACTGGCATTGAAGTCCTTGATCACGTCGGTGCCGGTGTCGCCCGCTTTCCAGACGAAGGTGTCGCCACCCAAGCCGCCGATCAGCGTGTCGTTGCCAGTTCCACCGTTGAGGGTGTCTGTGCCCGCGCCACCGATGAGGGTGTCATTGCCGACACCACCCTCCAGCAAATCATTGCCAGTGCCACCGAGCAGGATGTCGTTGCCGCTACCGCCGTAGAGATTGTCGTTACCGCCCTGTCCGAAGATGATGTCGTTGCCGGCACCACCCAACAGATTATCGATACCATCGTGAGCGCCAGACACGTCGAGCGTGGAGTAGTGCTCAGTGACGTACTGGTGCACGTTACTTGAGGTGACTTTGTTGGTTTCGACACCGGTTTCCTTGCCGACAAAAGCCTGCAGCGCGGTGTAGCCCTCACCCGTCACGCCATTGAAGCTCACCAGATCGCCGAAGATGATGTCATTGCCATCCCCGCCGTTGATGGTGTCCTTGCCCGGAAGGGTCGCTTCGCTGTGGCCGAGAATTGCGTTGGCCAGATCTGCCGGGTTGATGTTGGCCAGCGGTTTTCCATCGGTGGTGTTATACGGTGCGAGGTCGCTTTCCGAGACACCGCTGTTCACGCCAATGGCTTGCACTTTGGAGTTTGCGGCAGCAAACAACGCGAACGCCTCTACCGCATTGTTCGCGCTGGTACTGTCGGCATAGCCGCTGCCTGCGTTATCCGACAGTTCATAGGTGCCGTCACCCTGAGCGTGAACTTGCAGGCCGGAGCCGTACTGTTTCGAGCTCCATTCATTTTTCGAGCTCTCGGACCATTTGTACAAATTACCCGAGGCATCAACAACCAGGCGACTCACACCGCCGATGTCCATTCTGAACTCGGTTCCTGGTGTGTAGGAGCCTTGCTTCAATACGGTGTCGAGGTAAATGTCGGTACCGCCATTGGATTTGAAGTCGACGACCAGCGGATTGGTTTGTTCGCTTTGCGTATAAGCAGTCGGCTTGCCATCGGTGATGAAGTAGGTGAGGTTGATCGCGTTGGGGTTGCTCAGTGCGTCAGGGCCTTTGAACCAGTTTGCGGTGGTTTTGAACACGTCTTCGTAGTTGGTGTAATCACCAGACTGCATGCTGTTGAGGACCCCCTTCAATGCGTCCAGAGCGCCCGCTTTCGACAGATCGATCGAAATCGATTTGTTGACCTGCGAATCGAAGTCCACGAGGAACACTTTCACGGTGCCCGCATTCGCGCTTAGCGAGGTGGCGCTGGCGATCAGCGAGGTGAACACGGCTACCAGGGAATTCTTCGCTGACGTTACGGAGGACGAGCTCATGCTGCCCGAGCTGTCGACCATAAACGCGAGGTTGTAATTCTGGCCCGGTACGACCGTCAGGCCGCCGATATCTGCCACCACGATGTCATTGCCACTGGTGCCATCCCGAACGTCGTCACCCGCAGTCAAGGTGAGCGTGTTGTAGACCGCCGGGTAAACGGTGACCGGGATCGTCGCGGTACTGAGTGCCGACCCGCCAAGTGTCTCGGTGGAAGTCGAAGTCACGGTCAGGTTGAACTGGCCGTTGTAATACGCAGGCGGGGTTACGGTCAGGGAGCTGAGGTTCCAGTCGGTGACAATGGCTTCGCCGGATGTCGCGGTGGCAGTGAAGGTGTGACCCGCGCCATCGGTGAGCACCGAGCCCGCCGGAATGCCACTGATCTTCACGCTCAGGCTTTCGGAACCGTCGACGTCAGTCCGTGCGGTGGTGATTGCGGACAGATGAACGCTGGTGCCTTCGGCGCCTGTGTTGAGTTTGTAGCCGTCGTAGTAGCCTTCGCCGTTGGTGCCGTGCAGGTCGGAAACCGTCACGCCGGAAGCGGCCAGATCCGCCACGCCGGTGTACAGCGGCACGCCGGCGCTACTCAGGTCGACCGCTGCACCGCCATTGACCGACAGGTTAACGTCATAGCTGCCTGGGCCGCTTTGGTTGTGGTGGTAGATGTCGAGAGTGTAGTAGCCAGTGGTAGTCGGCACGAAGCCCGTCCCCGTGATGGCCCCGCCATTCCCCCACAACGCACTGGCCACGGTTTTGCCGCCAATGGTCACCAGCAGGCTGTCATCGCCGCTGCCGCTGAAGGTGTAAGTCTTGCCGGCTTCGAGGTAAATCAGGCCGGAGGTTTTCGACGCGGTGCCCGCAGCCACATCGCCGCTGGATTGCACGTTGCCGACGGTGCTGCTGGAGTTCGGTTTACCGGCGGCATCGATCACCGATTTCAGCGTGTCGGATGGCGCGCCGTTTCCGTTGGTGCCCAGGCCGGCCAAGCCAGTCCAGACTTCCTTGATCAAGCCTGTCGACGTCACGTTGTTGCTGGCGACGTTCAGCGTTGGCGCATCGGCCACCGGGGTGATGTCGATTTTGATCGTGCCGGTGCTGCCCAGCAGTGTGCCATCGGTTGGCTGGAACTGGATCTGCGCGTAATCCGCCAGATTGTTGCCCGTGCCGCTGTTATAGCCGTTGGCGCCAGACTCGTTGGCGTCCGGCATGAAGCGCAACTTGCCCGCGTCGATGTCAGCCTTGGTGATGGTCTGGTTCGGCGTCAAGTCGGTCCAGGTCGAGCCGTTCAGGTACTGCAATTTGCCGTCCGCCGGCAGACCGGTGATTTTTACACCGAGGCTGGCGTCGGGGCTGTCGACATCGCGGACGCCGAAGGTCGACCAGCCGAGGATCAGCGGGGTGTCTTCGGTACCGGTGACGTTAACCGGTGCGGCGACCGGTGCGTCGTTGACCGCCACCACGTTGACCGTGGTGGTCGCGGTGTTGGAGTAGGTGCTGCCATCCGTCACCGTCACGGTGATAGTCCGCGGCACGGCGCTAGGGTCCTCACTGTTATTGGTGAACGTAATGTTTTTGATGCGCTCAATGTACTGAGCCAGCGTCGCCGTACCCGTCAGGATCAGCGTGATCGAGCCATCCAAGTGATTGCTGTTGATGCTGATGCCATCAACGCTGTTGCCCAGGTTCAGGTTGTCACCTGGTTGGCGGTTAGTCAGCACGATGGTCGCGCCGGTCAGCGTGGTGCTGTCCGAGTCGGTAATCGTGAAATCGCCGTCGGTTATTGATAGGCCCGGGCCGCTGGTGCCTTCGGTGAACGTCAAGTTGTAGTTGGCACCGGTGGCGCCGCTGGAGTTGTTGGCGTCGAGGTCCAGCACTGGTGGTGCATCGTTGTCGATGATCGAAGTGCTGACGCTGCCGTTCGTCGTACTGACCGCCAGGTTCTCGAAGTTGCCTCCGGTGGCTGAGTCGATCCGGACCACGAAGTTTTCAGTGCCTTCGGTGATCCTGTTATCCAGGGTTGCGACGCTGAAGTTGGCGCTGCTGGCGCCTGCCGGGATCTTCACCACATACACGCCGGTGAAGTCCGAACCGTCGGCAGCGGTGCCGCTGTAGACGATGTTCAGCGTCACTTCGCCGTGGGCAGGGTTGGTCAGGCTGACGATGTAATTGGCGGTCTGGCCTTCGGTGACCGAGGTGCTGCCGCTGATGCTGACTTCGGTTTTGTCGAGGGTGTCGGTGATGCTGGTCACTGCCGCAGCAGTGCTCGGCACCAGGTTTTCGAAGCTGCCACCGGTGGCGGTGCTGATGGTTGCCTGAACAGAACCAGCGTCTACGTAAACGTCATCGGTCGGTGCCGGGACGGTCACGGTGCCGGTGGTTGCACCGGCTTCGATGGTGATGACCGCGTTGTTGCTCAGCGTCACGGTGACCGGGGAACCGGCAGCGTGGGTCAGAGTGGCGGTATAGACAATCGAACCACCTTCAGCGACCGAATTGGTCGCGCTCAACGACAGGTTGGTGATGTCGACGGTGTCGGTCACGGTGGTACTGACGGGCGTTGGATCGGCGACCAGTTTTTCGTAGTTGCCACCGCTGACGCCGGTGATCGCGTTGGTCAACGGAGCATGACCGGTCAATGCATCGTTCGGTGCGACGGCGTTCACGGTGCCGGTGGTCTGACCGATGGCGATGGTGATGGTCTGGTTATTGGCCAGGGTCACGACGACGGGCGTACCGGTCACTGGCGCGCCTACGGTCGCCGTGTAAGTGATGGTGCCGCCTTCAGCCACGCTACCGGTGGCGGTGAGGGTGACGGTCGAGGTGTCGAGGGTATCGGTGATGCTGGTCACTGCCGGAACCGTGCTCGGCACCAGATTTTCGAAGCTGCCACCGGTGGCGGTGCTGATGGTTGCCTGAACAGAACCAGCGTCTACGTAAACGTCATCGGTCGGTGCCGGGACGGTCACGGTGCCGGTGGTTGCACCGGCTTCGATGGTGATGACCGCGTTGTTGCTCAGCGTCACGGTGACCGGGGAACCGGCAGCGTGGGTCAGGGTGGCGGTGTAGACAATCGAACCGCCTTCGGCGACCGAATTGGTGGCGCTTAACGACAGGTTGGTGGTTTCCTGGACGTCAGTCACCGAAGTGACCGCCGGACTGTCATTCGCCACCAGGTTTTCGTAATTACCACCGGTGGTACCGTCAATCTTGACGCTCAGCGTCGCGCCGCCTGCCAGAGGGTCGTTCGGTGCGGTGTAGTTCACGCTGGCGCTGCTTTCGCCGACCGGAATGGTGATGGTCTGCTGGTTGGACAAGGTCACGACCACCGGCGAGCCGGTGACAGGCGCATTGACCGAAGCGGTGTAAACCACAGTGCCGCCTTCGGCCACGCTGCTGGTGGCAGTCAGGGTGACGGTTGAGGTGTCGATGGTGTCGGTGACGTTGGTCACTGCCGCAGCAGTGCTCGGCACCAGGTTCTCGAAATTGCCGCCAGTGGTTTTGGTGATGCTGGTTTCGACTTTGCCGGCGTCTTTGTAAACGTCATCCGACGGTGCGGCGTAGTTCACCGAACCGGTGAGGGCGCCCTTGGCAATGTGGATCACTGCGCCGTTGCTCAGCGTCACACTCATGGCGCTGCCAGCGGCATGGGTCAGCGTCGCGGTGTAGACGATCGAACCGCCTTCGGCAACCGAAGAGGTGGCGCTCAGTTTCAAGTCGGTGGTGTCTGGCGTATCGGTGACGGTAGTCACCGCTGGCGTGTAATTGACCGCGACGTTTTCGAAGTTGCCACCGCTTTGGCTGACGATGATCGCCGCGACTTTGCCGCCATCGAGGTACGGCGTGTCAGCCGGTGCAGCGATGTTGATCGAACCGCTGGCCTCGCCGGCGGCGATCTGGATGACCGCGCCGTTGCTCAACTTTACGGTCATGGCCGTGTCTGTCGGATTGGTCAGGGTGGCGGTGTAGGTGATCTGGCCACCTTCGCTCACGGTGTTGCTGGCCGACAGGGACAGTACTGTCGTGTTGATGGTGTCAACGACGATGGTGGTGACGGGGATCTTGCTGACGTTGAGTTGCTCGAAGTTGCCGCCCTGGGCATCGGTCATCTTCACGTTGAGCAAGTCGGCGTCCCTGTAGACGTCGTCGCTTGGTGCCGCGATGGTCACCGAACCGCTGGTTTTGCCAGCGGCAATGGTAATGGACTCGCCGTTGCTCAGGGTGACAGTCACCTCGGTTTGCGCGGCGTGGGTCAGGGTCGCGGTGTAGGTGATGTGCGAGCCTTCAGCTACCAACAAGTCAGCGCTGAGGGTCAGGCGTGTGATGTTGGTGGTATCGGCCACGTTGGTCACGGCCGGAACAGTGCTTGGCACCAGGCTTTCGAAGTTGCCGCCAGAGGCTTCTTTAATGGTGACTTCTACTTTGCCGGCGTCTTTGTAGACGTCGTCTTTCGGCGCATCGACTTTGACGGTGCCGGTGGTTTTACCGGCATCGATGGTGATGGTCGCGCCGTTGCTCAAGGTCACGGTTACTGGCGTGCCGGCCGGGTTGGTCAGGATCGCGGTGTAAACGATCGAACCCCCTTCGTTGACGTTGCCGGTGGCGGTCAGCGAGACGGTGGTGGTGTCGACGGTGTCGGTCACGGTGGTACTGACAGGCGTTGGATCGGCGACCAGTTCTTCGTAGTTGCCACCGCTGACGCCGGTGATCGAGTTGACTACCGGTGCGTGGCCACTGAGTACATCGTTCGAGGCCAGGGCATTCGCGGTGGCGCTGCTTTCACCTACTGGAATGGTGATGGTCTGGCCGTTGGCCAGGGTCACGACGACTGGCGAACCGGTGACTGGCGCGGTGACGGACGCGGTGTAAACCACGGTGCCGCCCTCGGCCACGCTGCTGGTGGCTGTCAGGGTGACGGTCGAGGTGTCGAGGGTGTCGGTGACGTTGGTCACTGCTGCAGCAGTACTCGGCACCAGGTTCTCGAAGTTGCCACCGGTGGTGTCCTTGATGGTGACTTCAACTTTGCCGGCGTCTTTGTAGACGTCATCGGCAGGTGCCTTGACGGTCACGGTGCCAACAGTCGCGCCCGCCGCGATGGTAATCGCGGCGCCATTCGACAGGTTCACAGTGACCGGGGTGCCGGCAGCATTGGTCAGTGTCGCGGTGTAAACGATAGAGCCGCCTTCAGCGACCGAGTCTGTAGCGCTCAGGCTGACGGTGGTGGTGTCTTTGACATCGGTCACCGAAGTGACCGCCGGCGTTTGATTGGCCACCAGGTTTTCGTAATTACCGCCGGTGGTGCCGTCGATCTTGACGCTCAGCGTCGCGCCACCCGCCAAGGCGTCGTTCGGTGCGGTGTAGTTGACGCTGGCGCTGCTTTCGCCGACCGGGATGATGATGCTTTGGCCGTTGGACAAGGCCACCACGACCGGCGAGCCGGTCACTGGCGCGGTGACGGAGGCGGTGTAAACCACGGTACCGCCTTCTGCCACGCTGCTGGTGGCGGTCAGGGACACGGTGCTGTTGTTGATGGTGTCGGTCACGTCGGTAACGGCTGGCGTCTTGTCGGCCACCAGGTTCTCGAAGTCGCCGCCAGTGGTCTTGGTGATGCTTGCCTGGACTTGGCCTGCGTCTTTGTAGACGTCATCTTTGGGGGCGGCGTAGTTCACCGAGCCGGTGAGGGCGCCCTTGGCAATGTGGATCACCGCGCCGTTGCTCAGCGTCACACTCATTGCGGTGCCAGCGGCATTGGTCAGTGTCGCGGTGTAGACGATTGAACCGCCTTCGGCCACTTCAGGGGACGCTGACAGGCTCAACCCCGTGTCACTCTGGGTGTCTTTGACGGTGGTGACCGCTGGCGTGTAATTGACCGCGACATTTTCGAAGTTGCCACCGTTGTGGCCGATGATTATCGCCGCGACTTTGCCGCCATCGACGTACGGCGTGTCAGCCGGTGCAGCGAAGTTGACCGAACCGCTGGCCTTGCCGGCGGCAATGTTGATGACCGCGCCGTTGCTCAACTTCACGGTCATGGCCGTGTCTGTCGGGTTGGTCAGGGTGGCGGTGTATGTGATCTGGCCACCCTCGTTGACGGTGTTGCTGGCCGACAGGGACAGTAAGGTCGTGTTGATAGTGTCAAGGACGAAGGTGGTGGCAGGGGCGTCGCTGACGTCGAGTTTCTCGAAGTTGCCGCCAGTGGTTTCCTTGATGGTGACTTCGACCTTGCCGGCGTCCTTATAGACGTCATCTTTTGGTGCTGCGAAGGTCACGGAGCCGCTGGTTTTACCCGCGGCAATGGTGATGCTCTCGCCGTTGCTCAACTGGACGGTCAGCGGGGTTTGCGCGGCGTGGTTCAGGGTCGCGGTGTAAGTAATTTGCGAGCCTTCGAGGACCAAAAAGTCAGCACTGAGGGTCAGGCGTGTGGTGTTGATGGTGTCGCCCACGTAGGTCACGGCGGGGACCGGGTTCACGACCAGGTTTTCGAAGTTGCCGCCATTAGTCTTGATAATGCTGGCTTCGACTTGGCCGGCGTCTGTATAGACGTCATCCTTCGGTGCTGCGAAGGTCACGGAGCCGCTGGTCGCGTCCTTTGCGATGTTGATCACTGCACCATTGCTCAGCGTGACGGTCATTGCGGTGCCGGCAGCGTTGGTCAGGGTCGCGGTGTAAATGATCGAACCACCTTCGTTGACGTTGCCGGTGGCGGTCAGGGAGACGGTGGTGGCGTCAACGGTGTCGGTTACCTCGGTAACGGCTGGCGTAGTGTCGGCCACCAGGTTTTCGAAGTTACCACCGGTGGTCTTGGTGATGCTGGCTTCGACTTTGCCAGCGTCTTTGTAAACGTCATCCGACGGTGCGGCGTAGTTCACCGAACCAGTGAGCGCGCCCTTGGCAATCTGGATCACCGCGCCGTTGCTCAGCGTCACACTCATCGCGGAGCCAGCGGCATTGGTCAGTGTTGCTGTGTAGACGATCGAACCGCCTTCGCCGACCGAAGAGGTAGCGCTCAGTTTCAGGCCGGTGGTGTCTGCCGTATCGGTGACGCTAGTCACCGCCGGCGCGTAATTGACTGCGACGTTTTCGAAGTTGCCACCGTTGTGGCCGATGATGATCGCCGCGACTTTGCCGCCATCGGTGTACGGCGTGTCAGCCGGTGCAGCGAAGTTGACCGAGCCGCTGGCCGTGCCGGCGGCAATGTTGATAACCGCGCCGTTGCTCAATTTCACGGTCATGGCCGTGTCTGTCGGGTTGGTCAGGGTGGCGGTGTAAGTGATCTGGCCACCTTCACTGACGGTGGTGCTGGCCGACAGGGACAGTAACGTCGTGTTGATGGTGTCAAAGACGATGGTGATTGCGGGGACATTGCTGACGTCGAGTTTCTCGAAGTTGCCGCCGCTGGCGTCGGTCATCTTCACGGCGAGCAAGCCGGTGTCTCTGTAGACGTCGTCGCTCGGCGCCGCGATGGTCACCGAACCGCTGGTTTTGCCGGCGGCAATGGTGATGGTCTCACCGTTGCTCAGGCGGACGGTGACCGGGGTTTGCGCGGCGTGGGTCAGGGTCGCGGTGTAGGTGATATGCGAACCTTCAAGGACCACCGTGTCAGCGCTGAGGGTCAGGCGTGTGGTGTTGGTGGTATCGGCCACGTTGGTAACGGCAGGCGTCGGGTCTTTCACCAGGTTTTCGAAGTTGCCGCCAGCCGCGTCCTTGATGGTGACTTCAACTTTGCCAGCGTCTTTGTAGACGTCGTCTTTCGGTGCATCGACTTTGACAGTGCCCGTGGTTTTACCAGCATCGATGTTGATGGTTGCGCCGTTGCTCAAGGTCACGGTCACTGGCGTGCCGGCAGCGTTGCTCAGGGTCGCGGTGTAAATGATCGAACCGCCTTCGTTGACGTTGCCGGTGGCTGTCAGGGAGACGGTGGTGGCGTCAACGGTGTCGGTTACCTCGGTAACGGCTGGCGTATTGTCGGCCACCAGGTTTTCGAAGTTGCCGCCAGTGGTTTCCTTGATGGTGACTTCGACGTTGCCGGCGTCTTTATAGACGTCATCTGTCGGTGCCGCGAAAGTCACGGAGCCGCTGGTGGCACCCGCTGCGATGTTGATCACGGCGCCATTGCTCAGCGTGACGGTCATCGCGGTGCCGGCAGCGTTGGTCAGGTTCGCGGTGTAAACGATAGAGCCGCCTTCAGCGACGGACTCAGTAGCACTCAGGCTGAGAGTGGTGGTGTCCGGTGTGTCGGTGACGGAGGTGTTCACCGACGTGCCGTCGACATCCAGCTTCTCGTAATTACCGCCCGTGGCGTCGTCGATCTTGACGCTCAGGGCGGCGCCGCCGGCCAGAACATCGTTCGGCGCGGTGAAGTTCACGCTGGCACTGCTTTCGCCGACCGGGATGATGATGCTCTGGCCGTTGGACAGAATGACAACTACTGGCGAACCCGTCACCGGTGCGGTGACGGAAGCGGTGTAAACAACCGTGCCACCCTCCGCAACATCAGAGGTGGCGGTTAGCGATACGGTGCTGGTATCGAGGGTGTCGGTGACGCTGGTGACAGCGGCGGCCGAATCGGTGATCAGGTTCTCGAAATTGCCGCCCGCGGCGTCCTGGATGGTGACTTCAATCTTGCCGGCGTCTTTGTAGACGTCATCGGCCGGTGCCGGGACGCTCACGCTGCCGGTGGTGGCGCCGGCAGCGATGGTAATCACCGCACCATTGCTCAACGTAACGGTGACAGGCGTGCCAGCCGGATTGGTCAGGGTGGCGGTGTACAGAATTTGACCGCCTTCGGCTACTTCAGAGGACGCGGACAGGCTCAGACCCGTGTCATCGCGTGAGTCGGTGATGGTGGTCAGCGCCGGTTCAGCACTCGGGGTAAATTGTTCGAAATTGCCACCAGTGGTGCCGGTAATGGTGGTGCTGACGGTACTGCCATTGTTGTAGACGTCATTGTTTGCTGTATCGACGATGACACTGCCAGTGGTCTTGCCCGCTTCAATGTTAATGACCGAGCCATTGCTCAAGGTCACCGTCATCGGCGTGCCGGCCGGGTTGGTCAGGGTCGCGGTGTAAGTAATCTGGCCGCCTTCGACGATGCTGCCAGTGGCCGTAAGGCTCAGGCCGGTGTTGTCGACCGAGTCGGTAATGGTGGTCAGCGCCGGCTCAGCACTCGGGGTTAGTTGTTCGAAATTGCCGCCGGTGGTGCCGGTGATGGTGGTGCTGACATTACTGCCGTTGTTGTAGACGTCATTGTTTGCAGTGTCGACGATGACACTGCCGGTAGTCTTGCCCGCTTCAATGGCAATGACCGAGCCATTGCTCAAGGTCACGGTCATCGGCGTGCCGGCCGGGTTGCTCAGGGTCGCGGTGTAGGTAATCGGCCCGCCTTCGACGATGCTGCCGGTGGCGGTGAGGCTCAGGCCGGTGTTATCGATCGAATCAGTGATAGTCGTCACAACCGGTGTCGGATTCGGCACCAGATTTTCAAAGTTGCCGCCCGTGGCTCCGGTAATGGTCGTGGTGACAGTGCTGCCGTTGTTATAGACATCGTTAGCGGCGGTCGGAACGTTAACGGTGCCGGTGGTGTTGCCCGCATCGATGGTAATGACCGAGCCATTACTCAAGGTCACAGTCACCGGAGTCTGAGCCGGGTTGGTCAGGGTCGCGGTGTAGGTGATCACGCTGCCCTCGGTCACGTTGGCGCCTGCGGTCAGCGTGACCGTGGTGGCATCGACGGTGTCGGTGACCTGAGTGACGGCCGGGGTTGTCGGCGGGGTAACGATGATGCCGTTGCCGCCCGTGGTACCGGTGACGGTCACATCAATCTGGGTCGGGTCGTTATAAACGGAATCGTTCGGCGCTACCGGCACGCTGACGTTGCCGGTCAGTTGGCCAGCCGGGATCACGATCACCGAGCCGTTGGACAAGGTGATGGTCAGGTCGGTCAGCGGCGCCTGGGTCAGGTTCGCGGTGTAAACCAGTACGCCGCCGGCCTCGGTGATGGTCGGCGTGGCGCTCAGGCTCAGGGTCGAATCACGTTGCACGATCGGGTTGGTGTCGGCTGTTTGCCCATCGACAGTGTTCTGTGCGGCCAAAGCAGCGGGGCCAAAGCCCGCCGTCGGGAAACCAATGGTCGGGTCCACCCGGCCAGCAGTTGCATCCAGCATGACGAAGCTGTGACCGCCACCTGCCGCGCCGCCCGTGCCGGCAGCCGTAGGGCCGGCTGCAGTGGCTTCGAGGTCTTTGGTCGGGTCGGCGCCGGCAACGATGGCTTGCTGCAGTTCTTCAACCGATGGAGCCGCTTGTGCGGTGGCTTCTGCCAGGCTGCTGCTGGAGTCCGGAGCGCTGCCGCTCCACTGAGTGTCGCGCCCCAGATCCAGGGACTGGCCGTCAGCCAATTCGAGCGTTACGGCACCCGCCGCACCAGTGTCTACCTGATCGCCGACAAACAGTCGATCGCCTTCAACGAGTACACGACGGACACCCTCTGGGGACACCGCGAAAACTTGACCGACAATGCTTTTGACGATGGCAACAACACTGCTCATTGAAGACTCTCCGGGTAATGCGTTCAGTTGACGTCCATGGACCAAGTGGCACCTGGCCTGCCCAGACAGGGCGTACTTTCAAACAAGAGTAGACACAAGTTTGACGCATCTAATCGTCAATAAATTGTCTATGCTTTTTCGCAATTAACTATATGCCAAACAATTGACCTGGCGGTGCCATCCTAAACAGTCGTTCCAGTAATGTCACATTGATATTTAGGTGGTGAGCTGTCCTGCAGAGCGTGATCCAGCTCAGACTTTTCACTTTCCGACGTACGGTATTTCAAGTGGCCATTATCCAATTGGGTAACACGATCTGTAGTGATTCATGACAAGAAGTGCGGGGGCAATTCGAACCGTTCGTCAGCCATTGTTCAAATCTTTGCCCTGTGCTCAGCCAACGGTTTTGTGCAGATACAGGCCCTTCTGCAGGCAATACAACAGGCGCTGGATATCCATCCGGAGATCCAGGCAAGTGTTAATAGTCGATTGGCCGCGGATTATCAGTTAAAAGCGGCTAAAGGGGGATACCTGCCACGGGTTGATCTGCTGGGCGGTTATGGTTGTGCAGGCCCGCTTGGCAATCTGCCGATCACAACACCATCGTGCTTACCGCGAATCAAAAACTGTTCAGTCTCGACCGAGCGCATCTTGCTCGATAGCGAAAACGAACTGTTTAACGCTTCCCGTTGTTTGGCTCAGATCAAAAACATTCAGTTATTTACTCAATACCGAATCAAGGCGACCATGAGCGAGTTGCTCAAGAGCCAGGGAGTGGTCGCACCACAGGCTTGTGTTGTGCCAATCGACGTGAAGTCGCAAGTTCAGCTCCCCGGGATGAATTGAGTCCTCCCTATTTACCGTTAGCCAAGAGTGTCGAGCGTGGAATCAGAAGTCAGTCGGGTTCAACTCATCCATGATCCACGCACGCTGCATGACGATCCGTTACTGGATGGCCTGTTAGCGCTTTGCACATTGCACCAGAAGCCGGCCAGCGCCGCGATGCTGACCACAGGCCTGCCGTTGCCCAAGCAACGCCTGAGTGTTGAGTTGCTGCCTCGCGCAGCGGCTCGTGCCGGCCTGCAGGGTCGGGTGCTGCAACGCAAGCTTGAGCAGATCCCTGCGATTGCGATGCCGGCCCTGCTGTTGCTAAAGGATGGTCGCAGTGCGGTCCTCCTCGGCTGGCTCGGTGACGACCAGGCCCGCGTGCTGCTGAGCGAAAGCGATGGCGGTGAAAGTGTCGTCAGTCGCGAGTTGCTCGCCGATGACTACACCGGCAAAGTGTTTTTTGCTCAACCCCAGCATAAATTCGACGTCAACCACGGCACGCTGATCCCGCGCGCACGCTCGTGGTTCCGCGACACCCTCAAGCGTTCGCGCTGGCTCTACGCTGATGCCATCGCCGCCAGTTTCCTGATCAACATCATCGCCATGGCCGCGCCGCTGTTCGTGATGAACGTCTACGACCGTGTCGTGCCGAACCAGGCCGAATCGACCCTATGGGTATTGGCGATCGGTATTAGCGGTGCCTACCTGTTCGACCTGATCCTCAAGAGCCTGCGCAGTCTGTGCCTGGACCTGGCCGGCAAGAAAACCGACCTGATCATCTCCGCGACGTTGTTCGAACGCATCGTTGGCATGGCCATGAAGTACCGACCGGCCCGGGTCGGCAGTTTCGCCCAGAACATCCATGAGTTTCAGAGCCTGCGCGACTTCCTCGCCTCGCTGACGCTGACCAGCCTGATCGACCTGCCGTTTACGCTACTGATCTTCATGGTCATTGCCATTCTCGGCGGGCACCTGGTGTGGATTCCGGTGCTGGCGTTCCCGATAGCCTTGCTCATCGGCTACGCACTACAGAAGCCGCTGGTGGCGACCATGGAACGAACCATGGCCCTGGGCGCCGAGCGTCAGTCGAGCCTGATCGAGACCCTCGCCGGCCTCGATGCGGTGAAGGTCAACAACGCCGAAAGCGAACGTCAGTATCAGTGGGAGCAAACCATCGGCACCCTCAGTCGACTCGAACTGCGGGTGAAAATGCTCTCGGGCCTGGCGATGAACATCACGTTGCTGATCCAGCAACTGGCCGGGGTCATCATGATCGTCTTCGGCGTGTACCAGATCATCGCCGGCAACCTGAGCATGGGTGGTCTCATCGCCTGCTACATGCTCAGCGGTCGTGCCCTCAGCCCGCTGGCTTCGCTGTCCGGCCTGCTGACGCGTTATCAGCAAGCGCGGGTGACCATGACCTCGGTCGATCAGATGATGGAGTTGCCGCAAGAGCGCAACTTCGAGGAGCGCCCGCTGAGCCGCAAGGTGTTGCAAGGCGGCATCGAGTGCCGGCAGTTGAACTTCACCTACCCGGGTCAGCAGAACCCGGCGCTGAAGAACATCAATCTGAACATCAAACCGGGCGAGAAGATCGGCATCATCGGGCGCAGCGGTTCGGGGAAAAGCTCCCTGGCCAAACTGGTGGTGGGGCTCTACCAGCCGGACGACGGCGCACTGTTGGTGGATGGCGTCGACATCCGTCAGATCGACGTGAGCGAGTTGCGCCACAACATCGGCTACGTGGCGCAGGACATCCAGCTGCTGGCGGGCACGCTTCGCGATAACCTGGTGTCGGGCGCACGTTATGTTGAAGACGAACTGGTCCTGCAAGCCGCCGAACTGGCCGGCGTGCATGAATTCGCCCGTCTGCACCCGCAAGGGTATGAACTGCAAGTCGGTGAGCGTGGGCAGAACCTGTCCGGCGGACAGCGCCAGAACGTTGCGCTGGCCCGGGCATTGCTGCTCGATCCGCCGATTCTGCTGCTCGACGAACCGACCAGCGCCATGGACAACACCGGTGAAGAACGCCTCAAACAACGCCTCGCGGCTGTGATTGAAAGCAAGACCGTGGTGCTCGTCACGCATCGGGCTTCACTGTTGTCGCTGGTGGATCGCTTGATCGTCATCGACCGTGGACAAATTCTCGCCGATGGCCCGAAAGCCGTCGTGATGGAAGCGTTGAAGAAGGGGCAGATCAGTGTTGCTTAAGTCGGGTTTCAAGGGTGCGATCGGTCGTTACTTCAAGGGCTCCGATTCGCTGCATGGCCAGCCTCTGCCCGAGGTCAACAAAGCCCTCATCGAAGACGCCCCGCGTGTGGTGCGGTTGACGATCTGGGCCATCATCGGGTTCTTCGTATTTCTGATGGTCTGGGCCAACTACGCCGTGATCGACGAGGTCACCAAGGGCGACGGCAAGGCGATTCCGTCATCCAAGATCCAGAAAATCCAGAACCTTGAAGGCGGTATCGTTACTGAACTGTTCGTAAAAGAAGGGCAGATTGTTGAGGCCGGTGCCCCGCTGATTCGCCTGGATGATACGCGCTTCGCCTCCAACGTCGGTGAAACCGAAGCGGATCGGTTGGCGATGCTGCTGCGGGTTGAGCGCTTGAGTGCGGAGGTTGATGACCGTCCGCTGAATTTTCCGGCGGATGTGCTCAAAGCCGTGCCCGTTCAGGCGGCCAGCGAAGAGTCGCTGTACACCAGCCGTCGTCAGCAACTGCTCGATGAGATCGGTGGTTTGAAGGAGCAGTTGATCCAGCGTCAGCAAGAGCTTCGTGAATTCACCTCCAAGCAGTCGCAGTATCGCCAGCAACTGAGTATGCAACGCCAGGAAATCAACATGTCCGAGCCATTGGTGGCCCAGGGCGCGGTATCGCCGGTTGAGGTGCTGCGCCTTCGGCGCGCCGAAGTCGAAACCCGCGGGCAACTGGACGCCACGACGCTGGCGATCCCGCGTGCCGAATCGGCGATCAAGGAAGTGCAGCGCAAGATCGACGAAACGCGTGGCAAATTCCGCAGCGAAGCGCTGACCCAACTGAACGAAGCGCGCACCGACCTGAACAAGGCCCAGGCCACCGGCAAAGCGCTGGAAGACCGGGTCAGCCGGACGCTGGTGACATCGCCGGTACGCGGCATCGTCAACAAGTTGCTGGTGAACACCATTGGCGGCGTGATTCAGCCGGGCAGCGACCTGGTGGAAATCGTACCGCTGGACGATACCTTGCTGGTCGAGGCGAAAGTTCGCCCGCAAGACATCGCCTTCCTGCATCCCGGGCAAGAGGCGACAGTGAAGTTCACGGCGTACGACTACACCATTTATGGTGGGTTGAAGGCCAAACTTGAACAGATCGGCGCTGACACCATCACCGATGAAGACAAGAAGACCACCTACTACATCATCAAGCTACGCACGGATCGCAGCCACCTGGGGACGGATGAAAAACCGCTGCTGATCATTCCGGGGATGGTGGCGTCGGTGGATATCATCACCGGCAAGAAGTCGGTACTCAGTTATTTACTCAAGCCGATTATCCGGGCACGGGCAGAAGCGCTGCACGAGCGCTAAGCACGACTGGTCGTTCCTACGCTCTGCGTAGGAATGCCGCCATGGACGCTCCGCGTCCACTGTGACGCAGAGCGTCACGGGATGTGTTTCCCACGCAGGAGCGTGGGAACAATGGGTGTTAGAGAAAAGCCATATCGTTATTCACTAACGGTATTTAAATTTCAATTCTTATACCTATAAAGTCACTCCACTGCGTACCTGCCGACCAATCGGCGCGCCGCACGACACGAACCAACACGGGACCTCCGTGAGTTTCTTGATCGACGCGCGCGCCTTTGAGCGTGCCGTGCGTGGGAGTGATTTTTATGTCAGCTGTCTCTTTGTCTTCAGCGAATGCCTCTCAAGGCATTGCGCCTCAAACCTTCGACATCCGCCCGTTCAGCGGCGCCGTCGGCGCCGAAATCATTGGCCTCGACCTGTCCCGACCCATCAACGATCAGGACTTTGCCCGCATTCATCGCGCGCACCTGGATCATCATGTCGTGGTGTTTCGCGACCAGCGCATCACCCCTGAGCAACAGATCGCCTTCAGCCGTCGATTCGGCGTGTTGCAGATCCATGTGCTCAAGCAATTCCTGCTGGCCGGCCACCCGGAAATCCTCATCGTTTCCAACATCATCGAAAATGGCCAATCCATCGGCCTCGGTGACGCCGGCAAATTCTGGCACTCCGACCTTTCCTATAAAGAACTGCCCAGCCTGGGCTCGATGCTGCATGCCCAGGAACTGCCGTCCGAAGGCGGCGACACCTTGTTCGCCGACATGCACAAAGCCTGGGACAACCTGCCCGACGCGCTGCGCAAAGCGGTGGAGGGCCGATCCGCCGCGCATTCCTACACCGCGCGTTACAGCGAGACCAAATTCGAAGGCAACTGGCGCCCGACACTGACGCCTGAGCAGCTTGCTCAAGTCGCCGAAGTGGTTCATCCAATTGTGCGCACGCACCCGGAAAACGGGCGCAAGGCGTTGTTCGTCAGCGAAGGTTTTACCACCCGCATCGTCGGTTTGCCGGAAGACGAGAGCAAGCAACTGCTTGATGAGCTCTACGCCCATAGCGTGCTGCCGCAGAACATTTACCGCCATCAATGGCAGCCCCATGACCTGGTGTTCTGGGACAACCGCTCGCTGATTCACCTCGCCGCCGGATGCCCCAGCCATCTGCGCCGCAAGCTGTTTCGCACCACCATCCAGGGCGACGCGCCTTTCTGATTTGTCGGAGAATTCCCATGTCCAAACGTCTTCCCTTTGCACCGCTGGCGGCCGCCATCGGCCTGGGTTTCAGCCTGATCGCCGGCAGTCTGGTAGCGCCGACTGTGGCTCACGCGGAAGGTGAAATCCGCATTGCCGAGCAGTTCGGCATTGTTTACCTGTTGCTCAATGTGGTGCGCGATCAGAACCTGATCGAGAAGTACGGCAAGCAGGAAGGCATCGACATCAAGGTCGACTGGACTCAACTGTCCGGCGGCGCGGCGGTCAACGATGCGCTGCTCTCGGGTTCGATTGATATTGCTGGCGCTGGCGTTGGTCCGTTGCTGACGATCTGGGATCGCACCCACGGCAAGCAGAACGTCAAAGCCGTGGCTTCCCTCGGCAACTTCCCTTACTACCTGGTGAGCAATAACCCCAAGGTCAAAACCATTGCCGATTTCACCGAAAAGGACCGCATCGCGGTGCCGGCGGTTGGGGTTTCAGTGCAGTCGCGTTTCCTGCAATACGCGGCCGCCAAGCAGTGGGGTGACAAGGAATTCAATCGCCTCGACAAGTACACCATCGCGGTGCCGCACCCTGATGCTACGGCCGCGTTGGTGGCCGGTGGCACCGAGCTGTCCGGGCACTTTTCCAACCCGCCGTTCCAGGATCAGGAACTGGCCAACCCCAACGTCCATGTGGTGCTGAACTCCTATGACGTGCTCGGCCCGAACTCGCCGACAGTGCTGTTCGCCACCGAGAAATTCCGTGAGGAGAACCCGAAAACCTATAAGGCGTTTATTGCGGCACTGACCGAAGCGGCTGAATTTGCGCAGAACGACAAGGGCGCCGCCGCTGACACTTATATCCGCGTCACCAAGGCGAAAATCGACCGCGCCGCGTTGCTGAAAATCATCGACAACCCGCAATTCGAATTCAGCATCACGCCGAAAAATACTTATCCGCTGGCCGAGTTCCTCTACCGCGTCGGCGCGATAAAAAACAAACCGGATTCGTGGAAGGACTACTTCTTCCAGGACACCAAACCGCTGCAGGGGAGCTAATCGTCATGAATGCCCCTTTGCAAGACCACACGGTCAGCAAACCGAACGCCACAGCCCAGGCGCTGTTGTCGGTCGACAATGTCAGCCTCGAATACCGCACGCCGCAACGTGTAGTTCGAGCGACCCATCAAGTCAGTTTTGAAATTGATCCGGCGGACCGCTTTGTGCTGCTCGGTCCGTCCGGTTGCGGCAAATCGACCTTGCTCAAGGCGGTGGCCGGGTTCATTCAGCCTTGTGAGGGCGAGATTCGTCTTCAGGGGCAAACCGTGCATGCACCGGGGCCGGACCGGATTGTGGTGTTCCAGGAGTTCGATCAACTGCCACCGTGGAAAACCGTCAAACAGAACGTGATGTTTCCGCTGCTGGCGTCCAAAACGCTGAAACGTAAAGAGGCAGAAGAACGAGCGCTGCACTATCTGGAGAAGGTGGGGCTGGCGGCGTTTGCCGATGCCTATCCGCATACCTTGTCCGGCGGTATGAAAGCGCGAGTCGCCATCGCTCGTGCCTTGGCGATGCAACCAAAAATCCTCCTGATGGACGAACCCTTCGCCGCCCTCGATGCGCTGACCCGCCGCAAGATGCAGGAAGAATTACTGCTGCTCTGGGAAGAGGTGCGTTTCACGCTGTTGTTCGTCACGCACTCCATCGAGGAAGCGCTAGTGGTGGGCAATCGCATTTTGCTGTTGTCGCCGCATCCGGGCCGTGTGCGGGCGGAAGTGCACAGCCATCAATACGATTTGCACAGCCTCGGCGGCGTTGCGTTCCAGGAATCGGCGCGACGGATTCATCGGTTGTTGTTCGATGAAGGTCAATCGCCGGAAACCGAGCGTGAGCTGGATTTCTCCGATATTCGCATCGCTTATTGAGCCATTGAGAGGATTGCCCGATGAGCCATTTATCATCTGCGCGTGAAGAGTTCGAAACCGTTTTACAGCCGTTGACCAGCGTACCGCTGGAGCGTGAATTGCCGCTCGGCCAGCGCCTCTGGCAACAGGGCTGGATTCGTAAAAGCCTGATCCTGATTTTGCTCGTGGTGCTGTGGGAAGTGGTCGCCCGTGTTCAAAACAACGACCTGCTGCTGCCCAGTTTTGTGCAAACCACCAGCGCGCTGTATGACGGCCTGCTCAGTGGTGAACTGCTGGGCAAGGTCTGGATTTCGTTGGTGGTGTTGCTCAAGGGTTACCTGATCGGCATCGTCCTGGCTTTTGCCCTGACCACGTTGGCGGTATCGACCCAGTTTGGTCGCGACTTGTTGAGCACATTGACCTCGATGTTCAACCCGCTGCCGGCGATCGCGTTGTTGCCGCTGGCCCTTCTGTGGTTCGGCCTGGGGCAGAACAGCCTGATTTTCGTGCTGGTGCATTCGGTGCTTTGGGCCTTGGCCTTGAACACCTATGCCGGGTTTCTCGGGGTCTCGGAAACCCTGCGCATGGCTGGGCGCAACTACGGCCTCAAGGGCATGCGGTTCGTGCTGTTCATCCTGATCCCGGCCGCTTTGCCGTCGATTCTTGCCGGGTTGAAAATCGGCTGGGCCTTCGCCTGGCGCACGTTGATCGCCGCAGAACTGGTGTTCGGTGCCACGAGCGGCAAGGGTGGTTTGGGTTGGTACATTTTCCAGAACCGCAATGAGCTGTATACCGACAAGGTGTTTGCCGGGTTGGCGGTAGTGATCCTGATCGGGTTGCTGGTGGAGAACCTGGTGTTCGACACATTGGAGCGGGTGACGGTGAAGCGATGGGGGATGCAGCGGTAGGATTTGCGGTGTCTGGTCTTACGCCTTCGCGGGCAAGCCCGCTCCCACAGGGTTTTGTGTTGTTCACAAAATTGGCGGGTAATGAAGATCCACTGTGGGAGCGAGCCTGCTCGCGATGGGGCCAGCCCAGCCAACACACCAGTTGGGGGATGTTTGCTAGCATTGCGCCTGAGTCAATCCAGATCAGCCACGAGTGCTCAGCATGCAACTCCCGGACATGAACCTGTTGGTCGCCCTCGACGCTTTGCTCGACGAAGGCAGTGTGGTGGGCGCTGCACGCCGGATGAACCTCAGCCCGGCGGCCATGAGCCGAACGCTGACGCGCATACGCGAGGCCATCGGCGATCCGATTCTGGTGCGTGCCGGTCGAGGCCTGGTGCCGACGCCCAAGGCGCTGGAATTGCGTGAGCAGGTACGCGATGTGGTCGAACAGGCTGCGTTGCTGTTTCGCTCGGCCGATGTGGTAGACCTCGGTTCGTTGCGCCGTCGGTTCAGCATCCGTGCCAATGATTTTTTCGTCGGCGTCTATGGTGGCAAGCTGTTTGACACCCTGGAGCGCCAGGCGCCCCATTGTGAATTGCGCTTTGTGCCGGAAGGCGATGGCGATGATGAAGCGCTGCGCGAAGGGCGGATCGATTTAAGTGTGAGCAACAATCGCCCCGTCATGCCGGAAGTGAAGGTGCAGAACCTGTTCTCAACGCACTTCGTCGGTCTGGTGCGCGAGGATCATCCACTGTTCGACGAAGAGATAACCGCCGAGCGTTACGCCGGTTTTTCTCATATCAGCATGTCGCGCCGTGGCATTGCGCGTGGGCCGATCGACACGGCACTCAACGCGCTGGGGCTGGAGCGGCGGGTGGCGGTGATTGCGCCGAGCTTCCATGCGGCGATGTTCGCGCTGCCGGATTCCAATCTGATTCTGCCAGTGCCCAAGGAAGCGTTGCTAAGTGTGCGACGCCTGGGCTTGAAACTGCGCTCGTTCACGCTGCCGATTCCGCTGCCCACCCTGATGCTGACCCAGGCCTGGCACCCGAGGTTTGACAATGACCCGGCTCACCGCTGGCTGCGTGAAACCCTGAAGACCTGCTGCGATGAAACATGGCTGGCCGCGCAACCCACCTGAAGCAATCCCCAATCCCTGTGGGAGCGAGCTTGCTCGCAATAGCGGTAGACCAGTCAATGCAAGTGTTGACTGACCCACCGCTATTGCGAGCAAGCTCGCTCCCACAAGGGTTTTTGTATTGCTGCATCAAACGCATTTATAACCTGCCAATAAGTCAATTTTCGTCAGCCCTCGCACTTCATAGAATGCTTCGGTACTCAAACCCCCGGAGCTAGCAGTAATGACCTCCTTCACGGTCACGGCACCCCTCGTCGCGCCCCCTCCAGCCGTCGTCACGCCACCGGTCTTCGGCCCACGGATCATTATCGGTCTGGTGGGCGTGTTGTTGGCGGTGCTGGTCTCGGGCCTGAACGAGATGGTGACCAAGGTTGCCCTGGCGGACATTCGCGGCGCATTGGCCATCGGTTACGACGAAGGCACCTGGCTGGTCGCCAGTTACACCGCGACCTCGGTGGCGGCCATGGCGTTTGCACCATGGTGCTCGGTGACGTTCTCGTTGCGGCGTTTCACCCTCTGCGCCATCAGTGTCTTCACGCTATTAGGCGTGTTGTGTCCGTTCGCCCCGAATTACGAAAGCCTGCTGGTCCTGCGCACGCTGCAAGGTCTGGCGGGAGGCGCGTTGCCGCCGATATTGATGACTGTGGCGCTGCGATTCTTGCCAACCAATGTGAAGCTCTACGGCTTGGCCGGTTACGCCCTGACCGCCACTTTCGGCCCCGGTCTCGGCACGCCATTGGCCGGGTTGTGGACAGAATATGTCGGCTGGCAATGGACGTTCTGGCAAATCGTTGTGCCGTGCCTGCTCGCCCTGGTGGCGGTGTCATACGGTTTGCCACAGGACCCGCTGCGCCTGGAGCGTTTCAAGCAATTCAACTGGCGCGGTCTGCTGCTGGGGTTTCCGGCTATTTGCATGTTGGTCATCGGCGTTCTGCAGGGCAATCGACTGGACTGGTTCGAGTCGAACCTGATCGGGGGATTGCTCGGCGGTGGCCTGGTGTTGCTGGTGTTGTTTCTGATCAACGAATGGTCGCAACCGATACCGTTTTTCAAGATGCAGATGCTCGGTATCCGCAACTTGTCCTTCGCCTTGCTCACTTTGGCCGGGGTGCTGGTGGTGTTGCTGGCGGTGATCATTATTCCATCCACTTATCTGGCGCAAGTGCAGGGTTATCGCCCCATCCAGACGGCGCCGATCATGCTGTTGGCAGCGTTGCCGCAATTGATTGCGCTGCCATTGGTGGCGGCGTTGTGCAACCTGCGATGGGTTGATTGCCGTTGGGTGTTGGGCGCTGGTTTGAGCCTGTTGGCGCTGTCCTGCATAGGCGGTTCACAGCTGACGTCGGCGTGGATTCGTGACAATTTCTACGCGCTGCAACTGCTGCAAATCTTTGGTCAGCCAATGGCAGTGCTGCCACTGCTGATGCTCTCGACTGGCAGCATTTCGCCCATGGAAGGACCGTTCGCCTCAGCCTGGTTCAACACCGTGAAAGGCCTGTCTGCGGTTATCGCCACCGGGGTGATCGAGACGTTGACCACTTCCAGGCTGCATTTTCACTCGACGATGCTGGTGGACCGTCTCGGTAATTCGCCCCTGGCTGACAGCGACAGCGAAGGCCTCGCCCATCGGCTGCACGAGCAAGCCTTGGTGCTGACGTCTTCCGATCTTTATCTGTGCATGGCGGGCGTCGCCCTGGTGCTGATCCTGCTGATTTTCTGGCTGCCGACACGGGTTTATCCACCGCGCGCGCCGACTTGAATGCTTCACTGAAACAGAAGGTTTTTATGTCGATTCAAACAAAGCAAAGAGTGGCTGTCGGTGTCGCCGCTGTGGTGGCAGTCGGCGTGCTGATTTATCTGCTGGCCCCCGGCCTTTTCGGGCAGCGCACGCAGCAAAAAACCAATGACGCCTTTGTCTCGGCGGACTTCACCCTGGTGGCCCCGCGCGTGGCCGGGTTTATCAAGGAAGTGCTGGTGGAAGACAACCAGCAGGTCAAGGCCGGGCAGTTGCTGGCGTTGATCGATGATCGAGATCTGCGAGCCGCAGCCCAGGCGGCTGATGCCGAAACCCTGGTGGCCAGGGCGCAGTTGCAAAATGCCCGGGCGACCCTTGAGCGCCAGACGTCACTGATCGCTCAGGCTCAAGCCTCGGTGGTCTCGGCCAAGGCTGAGATGGCCTTCGCCGAACATGAGTTGAACCGCTACAACCACTTGGCTGGCGTCGGCGCCGGTACAGTGCAGAGTGCTCAGCAAGCGCGCACGCGTATCGACCAGGCTAACGCGCGGTTAGCCAACGCGATGGCAGTGCTGGCGGCGGAACGCAAGCAAGTGGACATCCTGATGGCCCAGCGCGATGCGGCTGAAGGTGGACTGAAACGTGCGCAAGCCGCCCTGGAAATCGCCAGTTATGAGCTGTCTTACACGCGCATTATTGCGCCACAGGACGGTATGGTCGGCGAGCGCGCGGTACGAGTCGGCGCCTATGTGACGCCGGGCAGCAAGATTCTGGCGGTGGTACCGCTGGCACAGGCTTACGTGGTGGCCAATTTTCAAGAGACGCAACTGACTAACGTGCATCCTGGGCAGGACGTGCGAGTGCGGGTCGACAGCCTCGGCGGTGAAGCCCTCAACGGTCGCGTCGAGAGCATCGCCCCGGCGACGGGCGTGACGTTCGCCTCGATCAAACCGGACAACGCCACCGGCAACTTCACCAAGGTTGTGCAGCGCATCCCGGTAAAGATTGTCCTGGAGCCGGGTCAGGCACTGGCCTCACGGTTGCGAGTGGGGATGTCGGTGGAGGCGAGTATTGATACTGCGAGTGCGGTGACGAATGAGGTGACTCAGCGATGAGGGTTTTCGCTGCCCGGGTAGACGTCATCGCGAGCAGGCTCACTCCCACATGGAATCGGTTCAATGCACACAATCGCTGTCCAAAAGGAAATCCCCTGTGGGAGCGAGCCTGCTCGCGAAGAGGCCGGTGGCCTCTACTCACCTTTTGCGCCTTGCTGATCATGAGCTTGTCGGCCTGCACCGTGGGCCCTGATTTCCAGAAACCTCAAGCACAACAAATAACCGAGTGGTCGAAACCATCCCGATCCGCCGCCAGTGAAACGTTCACAGCTGACATGAACGAACGCTGGTGGGAAGTCTTCAACGATCCAAAACTGTCTTCGCTAACCCAGAGAGCCCTGACCGAAAACCTCGACCTGAAACTCGCCAGCAGCCGCTTGCAGCAAAGCCGAGCCGCGCGCCAGGTGATCACCGCCAACCGTTACCCCGGCACGGTGGCCGCTGGCAGCTATGCACGCAAACGTAATAGCGGCGAAGGATTGAACGACCCATCGGGACATTATGGTAACTCGGCATTCAACCTTTGGGACGCCGGCTTCTCCGCGTCATGGGAGCTGGATTTCTGGGGGCGCGTGCGTCGCGAAACCGAAGCTGCCGACGCCACGCTTGAAGTGGCCGAAAACGATCGTCGGGGTGTGTTGCTGTCGGTGCTCGCAGAAACCGCTCAAGACTACATTCAGCTGCGCGGCGTGCAAAGTACTCGGGCCGTCACCGAGCAGAACCTCGAAGTCGCCCGCCACAGCTTGAAACTCTCGCAACTGCGCCTGGACGACGGCGTTGCCACCGATCTGGATGTCGCTGAAGCCGCCGCTCAAGTCGCCGCCATCCAATCGCGCCTGCCCGAGCTGGAGCAGCGGCAGGCGCAACTGATCAACGCGTTGAGCCTGCTGATGGGCGAGCCACCGCAAGCGCTGCACGCCGAGTTATCCACAGACGCGCCCGTGCCGCAAACCCCGCGACAGGTCGCTATCGGCCTGCCATCGCAACTGGCCGAACGCCGCCCGGATATTCGCCAGGCTGAAGCGCATCTGCATGCCGCCACGGCGAGTATCGGGGTGGCCAAGGGGGGCTTCTATCCGAGGATAACGCTGTCGGGCGTCGTGGGCTCACAAGCCATGCAGCTCAGCGATTTTGGTTCGTGGGGCTCACGTTCGTTCGGCATCGGCCCGCAATTCAGCCTGCCACTGTTTGACGGTGGTCGTTTGCGCGGTGTGCTTGAACTGCGCGAAGCCCAGCAGCAGGAAGCCGCCATCGCCTACCAGCAAACCGTGTTGCGCGCCTGGCATGAGATCGACGATCAACTGACTGCCTACAACGCCCGTCAACTGCGTCGCGACAGCCTCGCCGAAGCCGTCCGCCAAAACCAGATCGCCTTGCGTACTGCGCAACAGCAATACATCGAAGGCGTGGTGGATTTCGTCAACGTGCTCACGGTGCAGGGCGCATTGCTGGTGACTCAGGAGCAGTTTGTGGAGAGTTCGACCGGGGTATCGCTGGCAATGGTCGGGTTGTACAAGGCATTGGGCGGGGGATGGGAGTCGGTGTATCCGGTGGCAAGCGTCGTTACCAATAATCCGGCTTGATGGCGGGCGCCTTGTGCGTCGGCACCCGGTTTGGAAATTGATGCTTTTGCAGCTCTTCTTCGGTGACGACTCGTCGCATCCAGTGTGAGAGTTCTTTTAAAGAGCCTGGCGAAGGACGGTTTAACTCAGCCCGATGGGGAAGAATGACCCCGACTTTCATATCAGGGAAATCTTCTCGGATTGCTCTCAGGGCTGGAGTCATGTCTGTATCACTGGATACCAGCACCAGTTGTTCGATTTGGTCATGGATATGGAGCTTGGTCTGCCTTGCTGCTGTGCGATACATGCTAATTGCAATGTGGACATCTGTTTCTTTCTCTTCAAGCTTCCAGATGTCCACTTTGTCCTGGCGAGATGCGCCGATTTTTCTGTCAATGAAACGAGGGGCTTTAGCGGGCTCAAGTTTATGGCGACCATAGTGAACGGCAACATTGGTCGTCTTTAACGCGCGCACATAGGTGTCTTGAGCTTCTTTGGAGGCTCTGCCGCGAGTAGCAAGTTCTGGTTTGACGGATGAGGTGAAGTAATCAACGGAGATGATCGAACTCTGCGGATTCTCGATGTACGCAACATGGGCCAGCAAGCCTTGGAGATTAAGCCATTTATACGGTGTGCCCGCGAGTAATCCATAGAACATGTTGTAGCCATCAACAAAGAAAGCAGTTCGCAAAAACTCATACCTCAGAAACGAAAAAACCGGCCTAGGCCGGTTTCTTCACCCCAACTGCCAGTGAATTTAATCTCTGCGTACGGGGTTCAGTGGGGGGATCGTAAGTCGGGTGCGGCACGGGCGTCAACCCGTAGATTGATTAACGCTCTACTCGACTTTCAGCGGCGAGCCAGTTTTGAGCATTCGTCCGGTGGATGGTCAGGTGTTATCGACTCAATCTATTAGTGTTTGCTACAGGATGAATGTTTAAGTGCTGTATCTCTGTAAAAGTGACGATTGTCCACAGCTCATCTCGGTAAGGATTGAATGTAGATTCCCCGTTTTGTGTGGGATTTATTACCGAGAGGCAGTGCAGAAAAACCATGCACCCGTTCGGAGACCTTTGGCATTTTTGAAACAACCCATTTCCATCCAGTAATCGCTCACCGCTTGATGCACTCCCACACGTTTTAGCCCCCACTCGACCGGCAGGGGATACGGTCGCCGATGTCGCTGGTCGTAAAGCCAGCATCGACGACGAACCTGCACCGTCTTACAGTGATCCATAAGCTTCGTGATCTCGGGCCAGTTGCGAGGGGAGGCAATGGAAGCGCGCAGAGAAACATCGCTTGGCGGCACCCAGGACCCGCACGCCGTGCCCGGTGGCTGGGCGGTGGTACAGCGTTGGCTGCGGTGGGCGCAGGAACACTGGCTGTTGCCCATTCTGGCGTTGGCGGCCCTGGTACGTTTCTACGATCTGACGGCGTCGGCCATCTGGGGCGACGAAGGGTCAAGCTTACTGATGAGCCACTACTCAGTGGCTGAAATATGGGTGCATGCCGCCCGTGATGTGCACCCTCCGCTGTATTTCGTGCTGCTGCATGGCTGGATCGAGCTGTTCGGCGACGGTATTTTCTCGATCCGCTGTCTCAGCGCTCTGCCCGGAATCGCCACGGTGTGGCTCGGCGTCTGGTTGATGGACATGATCGCCACCCGGCGTGCCGCGTTGCTGGCCGGTTTTCTGCTGGCGTTGCTGCCGACGGCGGTGCGCTACAGCCAGGAAGTGCGGATGTACTCACTACTGGGCCTGTGGCTTATCGGCGCCACGATTGCGCTGGTTTACTGGATCAGGCAGCCCCGGCGCACACGCTACTTGGCAGCGTACGTGCTGCTGATGAGCGCGGCGTTCTACACCCATTACTTCACCGCCCTGTGCGTGATGTGCCACTGGCTATATCTGGGGCTGATTCGAGTACTGCCAGGCTATCGTTTGCGCAGTATTCAGCGCCCCGACTGGTGGCTGGCGAACGTGGCAATCGTGCTGCTCTTCCTGCCGTGGGTGCCGAATCTGATCGATTTGATCCAGCACATGGATCAACTCAAAGCCAATGGCGATGTGGGGTGGGCGTCGTCGGTCACCTTCAGCTCGTTGCCGTCGATGATCTGGTCGTTACTGACACAGGACGATGGCGAAAACCTGCCGCCGCTGATTTTTATCGCGCTGCCGCTGGCGTTGCTGGTCATTACTGGCGTGGCGCTGGCGCTGGACCGCAGTGTCATTCGCGGCAGCGTGCTACTGGTGATCTACACGGCATTACCGATGCTGTTGGTGTTCGGCGTGTCATTTATCTCGCCGGTGTTCATCGAGCGCTACCTGACGGCCTATGCGCTGGGGGTGCCGATGATTGTCGCATTGGCCGTTGATCGCCTGTATTCAGGCTGGCGGGTGCTGGCGCTGGCCGTGCTGGTGCTGTTTGCCAGCATCGAACTGGTCGGTTTGAAGAACAACGCCTCGGTCGATCCTGACAATCAGATCGACGTGGTGATCGACTATGTTAACCGGCATTTTGTTGATGGCGACCGGATCGTTACCAGCGACATGCTTTGGTACCTTCCCTATGTCTATTACAACCGCGCCGCGACCCAACCGCTGCTGTACACCCCGCCGCTGGCCAATGGCGGGTCAAGCCGGCCAAACGCCTATGGTTTCGGCACGCTGGTCACCCAGGAAATTTATCTGGACCGCCTCGACAGCTTGCCCAAAGGCACTCGCCGTGTGTGGCTTATCGGCACCGTTGGGGCGCCGGACGAGTTTGCGCTGTTGCCATCGAGCTGGCAGAACGCTGGCGAAACGCGTGCAGGAGCGGTTAGTGCACGCTTGGTTGTGCTGCATTGAAAGCGTTGGCGTGATGCTGTTGCGAAGGTTCACGGTTTCGACGACAAATCCGCCATTCCCTTGAGCAATTCAATCGGCAGCGGGAAGACGATGGTCGAACTCTTGTCCCCGGCGATCGAACTCAGCGTCTGCATGTACCTCAGTTGCATGGCCCCGGGCTGGCGGCCGAGCATTTCGGCGGCTTGCATGAGTTTTTCCGAGGCCTGCAATTCACCTTCGGCATGGATCACCTTGGCCCGGCGTTCACGTTCGGCTTCGGCCTGTTTGGCGATGGCGCGGACCATTGATTCATTGAGGTCCACATGTTTGATCTCGACGTTGGCGACCTTGATGCCCCAGGCATCGGTCTGGGCGTCGAGCACTTGCTGGATGTCGATGTTCAGCCGTTCGCGCTCTGCCAGCAGTTCGTCGAGTTCATGTTTGCCGAGCACTGCTCGCAATGTGGTCTGGGCCAATTGGCTGGTGGCCGAGAGAAAGTCTTCAACCTGGATGATCGCCTTTTGCGGGTCGAGCACACGGAAATACAGCACCGCATTGACCTTGACCGAGACGTTGTCGCGGGTGATGACGTCTTGGGGTGGCACATCGAGGACGATGGTCCGCAGGTCAACGCGAACCATTTGCTGGACCACCGGGATCAGCAGTATCAAACCGGGGCCCTTGACCTGCCAGAAACGTCCGAGCTGGAACACCACGCCGCGCTCGTATTCACGCAGGATGCGAAAGGTCGACCCCGCCAGTGCAATCAGTAACAGCAGCAGCGCGGCGAAACCTAATTGCAGGCCCATGACTATTCTCCCAGCGGCGCCGCGTCAGCCGCGGCCACTTGCAACAGTAACCCTTTTCGCGCCACCACCCGGACGTGTTGCCCCGGCTGCAGCGGTGTCGAGCTTGAAACCTGCCAGCGTTCCCCTTGCAGATGCACCCAGCCGTTACAGGCATTGCCGGGCAGTAACGACAAGACCGGTGTCACGCTGCCCAGCAGCCCGGCATCGCCGCTGACCGTGCGGCGCGGTCGGGTTTTCATGGCGCGGATCAGCAGGAAAATCAGCAGCAGGGCACTCACCAGCCCCAGGCCAATCATCAAGGGAACAGGCATCTCGGTGTTGGTCAGAATCACCGCGCCGATCACGAACATCACAATGCCGCCCAAACCGATCACCCCGTAATTGGGCAGTGCGGCCTCGGCGATCAGAAAGGCGATACCGAACGTGATCAACCAGATCCCGATCGGGTTAGGCATCAGCAGCATAACGGTATCGGCTGCGAACACCGATCCGCTCAACGCCAACAACAGCGCAACGGCACAGCAACGAGTATTCACTTGACCCTCCGCGAGAGTCATCAGGTGGCTCTGAACACAGTTTAGTTGAGCCCCGGCGTATCTGATTTCTGCTCACTTTTCGACGGCGTCCGATGGGCGGATTTCCCGCCGGAATGTGCCGGCCGGCCTAGACTTTTAGTACGAAGAAAAGCGTTAACCATCGTCCGCCCGTCACTGTTGCGGACACCGAGGTGCATCATGCGTATGGCAAGAACCGTGCAGAAAAGCCTGGATACGGCTCACTGCGAATATGACATCGTTACCCACCCCCATTCCGCCAGCAGCCTGGAAACGGCACGCCTCGCGGGCATCCCTGCCGAACGTGTAGCCAAATCGGTGATCCTCGACGATCACCATGGGCATTACCTGATGGCCGTACTGCCTGCCAGCCGTCACCTGGACCTGAGCAAAGTGCGCAGCAGCGGCGAATGGCAGGTCTCCCGGGAAAGTAACCTGCCGCACCTGTTCGATGATTGCGAACGCGGTGCTGTGCCGGCACTGGGTGAAGCCTATGGGCTGGACGTGGTCATCGACCCGCTGCTGACCCGGCAGAAAGACATCTACCTTGAAGCCGGCAATCACACCAATCTGCTGCGGATGGACATGCCGCAGTTTTTGAAAATGGTGCCGCATGCGGAGGTGCGGGAATTGAGTCAGTGAGTGTTGTGTTTTTAATGCTACCGCCATCGCGAGCAGGCTCTCCCACAATTGACCGAGTGTCCATGTGGGAGTGAGCTTGCTCGCGATAAATTTTTCATTTCAACAGGAGCCCGACATGGAATCCCCCAATCACACCCTGCCCAACCTGTTCAAGCAACTCGGCTTGGCGGATGACGCCGAGAGCATCGATAAATTCATCGCCACCCACTCACCGCTCAAGCCCGAATTGCACCTTGCGGATGCATTTTTCTGGAGCGAGAGCCAGGCGCAGTTTTTGCGTGACGATATTTTGGATGATGCGGATTGGGCGGAGGTGGTGGATCAGTTGGATGTGTTGTTGAGGAAGGGGCGTGGGGGGTAGGGTTGAGCAGGGGTGATAATTTTCAGGTTGCCCATAAGGTGTTAATAGACCAGTATAAAGACCTAAATTGAGGTCTTATATATGCAGAATGTTCTGGCCGACATGGCCGTTAGTGTGTCCGAATTGAAGAAAAACCCATCTGCAGTTTTGAGCGGAGCCCATGGTGGGCCTGTTGCCGTGCTCAATCACAATCGGGTGATGGGATACATGGTTCCTGCAGATGTTTTTGAGGCCATGATGGAGCGCCTCGATGATCTTGAATTGGCGGAAATTGTTCGGTCTCGCCGTCATGAGACGCCGGTCCCGGTAAACCTGGATGACCTATAAACTTGAATTCCTGCCGTCCGCACGCAAGGAGTGGGACAAACTTGGGCATACGTTGCGTGAGCAATTCAAAAAGAAACTGGCGGAGAGACTTGAGGTACCCCGGATCCCTTCCGATGCGCTGCACGGAATGCCTGACTGCTACAAAATCAAGTTGAAATCAGCTGGGTACAGGCTGGTGTATGAAGTTATAGAGGAGCGCGTAGTCGTATCTGTTGTAGCAGTGGGAAAACGAGAGCGTAGTGCAGTATACGACCGAGCCAAACAACGCTAGCGACCGGACAATATTTGATTTCTGCCGCTTGCGCTCTCATAGCGACATATCACGTCGATCTCCTCATCAATGGATGGGGTGGCAACTCTGCCAATTTGTTTCAAAACTTGACCACCTTTCCCTCTAAATGCGATATTGATAGTTAGCAAACTAACAATGTGTGTTTCCCCTCGTGCCGAAAAACCTCGATGCTCTCCAGATGAACATCAGCAGCTCCATGGTGGTGGCCGCCAGGCATTGGCGGAAGATCTGCCAGACCACGCTGGTCAACTATGGAATCTCCGAAGCCTGTGCCGTCCCGTTGTTGATGATTGGACGCCTGGGTGAGGGCGTGCGGCAGGTGACGGTGGCGCAGGCGGCAGGGATGGAGAGTCCGTCCCTGGTGCGTTTACTCGATCAGTTGTGTCATTCGGGTTATGTCTGCCGCACCGAAGATGCCCATGACCGGCGCGCCAAGTGTCTGAGCCTGACTGAAACCGGTCGCGATCTGGTGCAGGCGGTCGAGATCGAGTTGGTGCGATTGCGTCATGAGGTGCTTGAAGGCATCGATCAGAGCGATCTGGAAGCTACGCTACGGGTATTGAGAGCCTTTGAAGCGGCGAATGCGCCGTCGGTGGTCAACCCTTGAACGGATTTTTCACCGGAATGCCCGCGGCGCGAGACTGGTTCTACGGTGTGCGCACCTTTGCCGCCTCGATGATCGCGTTGTACATCGCCCTGCTCATGCAAATGCCCCGTCCGTACTGGGCGATGGCCACGGTCTACATCGTTTCCAGTCCCTTTGTCGGCCCAACCAGTTCCAAGGCGCTTTACCGTGCAGTCGGCACCTTTATCGGGGCGGCGGCTGCGGTTCTGTTCGTGCCCTTGTTTGTTCAAAGTCCTTACGTATTGGTGGTGGTCATCGCGCTGTGGACCGGGATTTTGCTGTTCCTGTCCTTACACCTGCGCACCGCCAACAACTACGCCTTGATGCTGGCCGGTTACACCTTGCCGCTGATCGCCCTGCCTGTGGTGAACAACCCGTTGGGAGTGTGGGATGTCGCAGAGGCGCGGACTGAAGAAATTTTCCTCGGCATCGCCGTGGCGGCCGTGGTCGGCGCGATGTTCTGGCCTCGACGGCTGGCGCCGGTGTTCAACGACGCGGTGAGCAAGTGGTTTACCGATGCCTCGACCTACAGCCTGCGTTTCCTCAGCCGTCAGGTGCAGCCGGATGAAGTCAGCGCGCTGCGGTCCGCCATGGTGGCGACCTTCAACACTCTGGAATTGATGATCGGTCAGTTACCGCACGAGGGCGCGCACCGGCAAACTGTGCGCAACACCAAGGAACTGCGTGGGCGGATGATTCACCTGTTGCCGGTAATCGACGCCCTCGACGATGCGCTGTATGCCCTTGAACGGCGCACGCCCGAGCTGGTGGAAAAGTTTGCACCGTTGCTGACGGCCACCACCGAATGGCTCAATCACAAAGACGCCGACCTCGTTCGCTGGCAAGCGCTGAAAGACCAGCTCGAAGCGCTGCAGCCGTCCGCCGAAGCATTGAGTGATCGCAAACAGCTGCTGTTCTCCAACGCGTTGTATCGCCTCGGCGAGTGGATCGATTTGTGGCAAGACTGCCGCAGCCTGCAATACGCCATCCAATGCGAAAGCCAGGACAGCTGGCGCGCGGTTTATCGCCACTGGCGCCTCGGACGCCTGTCGCCATTTCTCGACCGTGGGCTGATGCTCTACTCGGCGGTCTCCACGGTCAGCGCCATTATCGTCGCCTCGGTGCTGTGGATTCTGCTTGGCTGGACTGATGGCGGGGCCGCGGTGATTCTTGCTGCTGTAGCGTGCAGCTTTTTCGCCTCGATGGATGACCCGGCGCCGCAGATTTACCGGTTCTTTTTCTGGACCGCGATGTCGGTGGTGTTCGCCAGCCTGTATCTGTTTCTGGTGCTGCCCAACCTGCACGACTTCCCGATGCTGGTGCTGGCATTTGCCGTACCGTTCATTTGCATCGGCACCCTGACGGTCAAGCCGCAGTTTTACCTGGGCATGCTACTGACCCTCGTCAACACCTCGTCCTTTATCAGTATTCAAGGCGCCTACGACGCGGACTTCCTCAGCTTTGCCAACTCCAACCTGGCCGGTCCCATCGGGTTGTTGTTTGCCTTCGTCTGGACCCTGATCGCCCGGCCGTTTGGTGCGGAACTGGCAGCCAAGCGGCTCACCCGATTCAGTTGGCGCGACATTGTCAGCCTCACCGAACCGGCCACCTTGGCCGAACACCGGCGATTGGGCATACAGGTGCTCGATCGTCTGATGCAGCACTTGCCGCGTCTGGCCATGACCGGCCAGGACACGGGCATCGCGTTGCGCGAAGTGCGCGTGGCGCTGAATCTGCTCGACCTGCTGGCTTACACACCGCGCGTGGTCGGGGTGCCGCAAGCGTTGCTGCACCAGGTAGTGGCGGAAGTCGGTGAGTATTTCAAGGACTGCCTCAAGGCGGGAGAGCGACTGCCGGCTCCGACCCCGTTGCTGATGACCCTCGATCGCACCCGCCGTGCACTGGATACGGAGTGCGAAGAGGGTGCACGTCTGAATTTGCTGCATGCCCTAAGTGGCCTGCGTCTGGCGTTATTGCCTGGCGTGGAATTCGTCGGCTCGGGCGAACTCGAAGAACCGCTGCCCCATGGCATCGATGGAGCCCCTTTATGATCGGTGATGTAGATCTCAGCGGTGTGTTTCTGCCCACGCTGCTGGTGCTGATGGGCATTACGTATGTGTTGTACCTGCTGGTGCACGGGTTGCTGATGCGCCTGCACTTTTACCGTCTGGTCTGGCACCGGGCATTGTTCAACGTGGCTCTCTACGCTTTGCTGCTCGGCGCCGTGGACTCACTCAGTCGATACCTGATGACATGAAAAAACCTCTTTTGACCCTGGGGCGCGTGGTACTGACCCTGTTGATCGTGACCTTCGCCGTCGTCGTGGTCTGGCGCATGGTGATGTACTACATGTTTGCACCGTGGACCCGCGACGGGCATATCCGTGCCGACATCGTGCAAATCGCCCCTGACGTCTCTGGCTTGATTCAGCAAGTGGACGTGCGTGACAACCAATTGGTTAAACGCGGCCAGGTGCTGTTCAGCATCGATCAGGACCGTTTCAAACTGGCCCTGCGCCAGGCCAAGGCGGCGATCGCCGACCGTCAGGAAACCCTGGCTCAGGCACAACGCGAAGCCAAGCGTAACCGTGGGCTCGGCAATCTGGTGCCTGGCGAGCAACTGGAAGAAAGCCAATCCCGGGTGGCTCGCGCCGAAGTCGCGTTGATGGAAGCTCAAGTGGCGGTGGACAGTGCTCAATTGAACCTCGACCGTTCGACGATCCGCAGCCCGGTCGACGGCTACATCAACGACCGCGCACCATGTGTGCAGGAATTCGTCACGGCCGGGCGGCCGGTGTTGTCGGTGGTCGACAGCAACTCATTCCACATCGACGGCTATTTCGAAGAAACCAAACTGGACGGCATTCATGTCGGCCAGAGCGTCGACATCCGGGTGATCGGCGATCGTGCGCGGCTGCGCGGACATGTGGAAAGCATCGTCGCCGGTATCGAAGACCGCGACCGCACCATTGGCAGCAACCTGCTGCCCAACGTCAATCCGGCATTCAGCTGGGTGCGGCTGGCGCAGCGGATTCCGGTGCGGATTGCCTTCGATGATGTCCCGGCGGACTTCCGCATGATCGCCGGGCGCACTGCGACTGTGTCGATCATCGATGATCAACCGCAGGAGCCCGCGAAATGAACAGGGCGTCGGGTTTGGCGGTTGCCGGATTAGGTTTGCTACTGTCGGCCTGTCAGGTGGTTGGCCCGGATTATCACCTGCCTGACGAAGCGGCCATCCACCGTGAAGACTTGCAGGGCGACTTGGCGGCGAACGACAAAAATGTCGTTTCGGCGCCGGTACCCAGCGATTGGTGGCGCCTGTACAAAGATCCACGCCTCGACCAACTGGTGCAGCAAGCCATGGCATCCAACACCGATTTGCGCGTGGCGGCGGCGAGTCTTGCCCGTGCGCGGGCCCAGGTCGATGAAGCCCAGGCGGCGGGCGGCTGGAGCGGCGGCGTGAGGGTTGGCGGCCAGCGTTTGCAGGAATCCGGCGAAGCCTTTTTATTACCCGAAAAAGTACCGGTGGCTAACGTCGGGGATATCGGCATTACCACGTCTTACCAGTTCGACCTGTTTGGCACCTTGCAGCGCGGAATCGAAGCGGCCAAGGCCAATGCCGACGCAACGCAAGCCGCCTCGGACACGGCGCGGATCACCCTGGTAGCCGATGTCGTGCGGGCGTACACCCAAGTGTGCGCAGCGAATGAAGAACGGGAAATTGCTCAACACTCTCTCGATTTGCAGGCCCAGAGCACAACGCTGATCCAGCGTTTGCGTGATGCCGGGCGTGGCGATGAAACCCAGGTCACCCGTTCGCAAACCCAATTCAAATCCTTGCGCGCCGACTTGCCGCGTTACGAGGCGGCGCGTCAGGCGGGTTTATTCCGCTTGTCGATGTTGCTCGCCAAACCGGTCGACCAATTACCGGCAGGCACCCGCGAATGCGCCGAACTGCCGAAAATCACCCAATTGTTGCCAGTCGGTGACGGTGCAGCCTTGCTCAAACGTCGGCCGGATGTGCGACAGGCTGAGCGCCGATTGGCGGCGGCGACTGCCGGAATCGGCATTGCCACCGGCGAGTTGTACCCGGACATCAGTATTGGAGCGAGCGTCGGAACCGTCGGTATCCTGGAAAACCTCGGGCAAGCGTCGACCAATCGCTGGGGCTTCGGCCCGCTGTTGACCTGGACGGTACCGTCCAACGGTTCCCGAGCGCGAATCCGTGAGGCCGAAGCCACAACGCAAGGCACGCTGGCGCATTTTGACGGTGTGGTACTCAACGCCATTCGCGAAACCCAGACAGGCCTGGCCCAGTACACGGCGTTGTTGCAACGCCGGGATGCATTGGCCGACGCCGAACAATCGGCACAACTGGCGGCAGACCAGACGCATCGTTTCTTCCAGGCCGGTCGCGAGTCGTTCCTGGCGGATCTGCAAGCGACCCGCACCTACACCGATGTGCGAGCGCAACTGGCCTCCGCCAACACTCAAGTTGCCATGAGCCAGATCGATCTGTTCCTCGCACTGGGCGGCGGCTGGGAAAGCGGACGAACGCAAGCCACGAACACCAGCAAACCCTGAGGCCGTTGCTATGCTTTGATTTGATGAAGTCGCACATCGACTTCATCGATCAAGGCTCGCGTTGGTCATGGGGATTAAAATAATGAAAAACCCTTATGCTCCTGGCTTTTGGTGCGCTATTGCGGCATTGGTTTTGCTGTCGGCCACCTATTTCTACGGCATCATGCTGGCCCACCAGATCGACAAGGCTCTGGTGTTTCTCGACAGCGCCAGTGCGCTGATTGCCGTGATGGCAATCGTGGTGGTGGCCTGGTCTTCAGTCCAGGGTCAGCGCATCAAAAAAAGACAGCTCGAACAAGGCAAGACCCTGGTGCTGATCTGGGACACCAAGGTGGCGTTGCGTCGTGTCGAAACGGTGTTTGACCAATATTTCTGGGGCAGTTACTGGCAGCCGGGACGTACGTTTCAGGAAGTCATGGGCGAGCTCACGGGCACACCGCTGGAAAAAAGCCTCGATACCTTGAAGAAGCAATGCGTGGCCCTCGATAAACAGGTGTCCGAGGAGGGCTGGCATTGGCTCAACAACGCCCGCGAACTCTCGGATGTCGCCACTGCCATGGCGCGAGAACGCTACCAACTGGATGTCTGTGACCCGCGTTCGGAAGTGACGGGCGGGGCGGTGATCAATCGGGACTTTGAAGTGCTGGTGTATACATGGACAGCGCGGCTCAAGAGCTTTGATCATCAGTTGGATGAGATGGAAGTTCAGTACTCCTGAATTTGTGTGGGTTGGACTGACGCCATCGCGAGCAGGCTCGCTCCCACATGGGAACTGTGATCAACAGATAACCAATGTGCGAGCCTGCTCGCGATGGCGATTTCATGTCCGGCGAAACTCTCAACCCCGATGCGCAATCCATAGACACTCTTTAACCTTTAATCATTGGGCCGCCCGGGGTGCTCAATGCTAATCTCCATCGCACTTTTAGCGGAGTCGAGCCGTAAACCCGTCGCGGGTTCAGGGAAGACGACAACACCTTCAAACAACGGACATTGACTGGGTCATTCATGAACAAATCAGCAGGCGTGCTTCTTGGAATCGTCGTAGCCATCGGTGCAGTCAGCGCGGGCGGTGCCTGGTACACCGGGACCAAAATCGAAGGCGTATTGAACACCGCCATCGTCGACGCCAACACAGAGCTGAACGCCGCGTTGATTGGCTCCAATGGCACGGCATCGCTGGAGCTGGTGTCGCTTGAGCGTCATGTGTTCAGTAGCACCGCGCACTACCGCCTCAAAGGCGAAGGCGAGATGTTTGGTGAAACCCCGGTTGAATTGCTGTTTGCCGACCACATCGAACACGGTCCGCTGCCGTTCTCGCGCCTCGTTTCCTTCAAGTGGTTGCCGGTTATGGCCACCAGTCACTACGAACTGGAACGCACCTCGCTCACCGAGAAATGGTTTGCCGCCGCCAAAGACAAATCCCCGCTCACGGGCGTGGTCAACATCGGTTACGACAACTCCACCAGCGGCACCCTCGAATTGCAACCGCTGGACGTCGTGCTGGATGACAAATCCACCCTGAAATTCTCTGGTTTGAACCTCGACGTCGCCGCCAGCGCCCAGGCCCAGAAGGTCAAGGCCAACGGCTACATGAACAGCCTGACGCTGAGTACCGTGGCCGAAGATCAAACCCCGTTGAAGGTCGAGCTCAATGGCCTGACCCTGGCCAGCAATCTGGTAAAAAGTCCTTACGGCTACTACACCGGCGAGAACACTCTCGAGCTGACCGACAGCAAAACCACCTTTGGTGCCAAGCAATCGGTACTGGGCCTCAAGAAGTTCGAAATGAAGAACCTGACGGCGGAGTCGGGCACCAGCGCTTCGGGGCGTGCCGATTATAAGGTGGGTGAAGTGTCGATGAACGGCAAGGCTGTCGGTGCTGCGCAAATGGCCGTGAGCCTGAAAAACCTCGACATCCCGGCGACCATGTCGCTGATGCAGATTTACCAGACCAAGCTGCAGCCGTACGAGAGAGCTGCCGCCGAGGCTGTAGCGGCCGGTGAGCCAACTCCAGAACTGGTCTTGACCCCGGCCGAAGAGGCGCAAGTCAAAACTGGCCTTGAAAAACTGCTGGCGGCCGGCCCGCAGGTGGCTCTGGAAAATCTGTCATTCAAAACCGCTAACGGTGAAAGCCGCGCTAACCTGGTGCTCGACCTGACCAAGCCGCAGACCATGGACCTGCCATCCGATCAACTGACCCTGCAGTTGATTGCGCTGCTGGATCTCAACGTACAAGTGTCCAAGCCGATGCTCGTCGACTTGCTCACCGTGCAAAGCCAAGTTGACGGCCAGACTGACGCCAAGGTCATCGCTGATCAGGCTAATGCCACTGCTGACATGTTCAGCAGCATGGCAGTCGGCTCGCAACTCGCCAAGCTGGACGGCAACAACGTCGTCAGCAAACTGCACTACGCCAACAATCAGGTGGAATTCAACGGCCAGAAAATGACCGTTGAAGAGTTTGTAGGCTTCGTGATGAGCAAACTCGGTGGCGGTGTAGAAATCCAGGAATAAAACCCAGGATTCAAAGGAACGCCCGGCTTCTGCTGAACGCAGGAGCCGGGCGTTTTGCTGTCGGGTGTTTGTGCGCTAACCAATGTCCCGAATCAGCTGCCACGCTTCCTCCACCGACAACGGCTGCTTCATGCGTTCGGCGAGCAGCGCCATGGCCCGTTCTTCATCGCAGGCTACCGCTGCCGCCACCACACCGTTTTTGCCGAACAGGCCTATAAAGGGTGGATGGTAAGGATCACCCTTGAACTCGACCTCGTCCCAGGCTTGCGCGTGGCCGAGGTAGTCGTAGTTTTTGCCAAAGTGCCAGGTCCAGAAATACGGCACGTCGAGGTAACGCTCGTCAGCACCAAGCATATTCGCAGCGGCGATCCGCGCCTGTTGCTGGGCCAGGCGCCAATGCTCGATACGCTGAGGCTGGCCGTTGAGTGGGAAGGTCGCGATATCACCGACCGCCCACAACCCGTCTGTGACGCGCATTCCCCCATCGACCTTCAGCGACCGGTCTTTTTCCTTGGGCAAATCGGCAAACGCATCGGTTGCGGGGCTGACGCCAATGCCCGCCAGCACCAGATCCGCTGGCAAGCGTTGACCGTTGTCCAGGTGCACCGCCTCGACCTTGTTTGCTCCTTCTATATAGTTGGCTTCGCCCTCGGTGCGAAACACCACCCCATTTGCCTCATGTAAGGCGCGAATCGCCTTGCCGACCGTTTCACCAAATTGCGCAGCGAAAGGAATGGCATGACGAGCGAGGACGGTGACCTTCAACCCTAACTGGCGCAGGGCTGAAGCGGACTCCATGGCAATAAAGCTGTCACCGATGATTACCGCTCGCTGGCCAGGCTTTGCTGCCTGCAGAATTCGCAGCGCCTGCTCTTTTGAGCGGAGCAAGAACACTTGCGGCAAATCGGCTCCAGACAGCGTGAGTGGATTGGGCTTGCCGCCGGTGGCAAGTAACGCGGCGTCATAGTTCAGCGACCGGCCATTGGTCAGCCCCAGGGTTTTGTTCGCCGAATCCAGGCTGGCGACTTCACAGGTGATGCGCTCTATGCGCTGCTCACGATAAAACCCGTTATCACGCAGCGGCGGGATTTCTTCTGGCGGCATCTCTCCGGCAATGACAAATTTGCTCAGAACGGTGCGGTCGTAGCCAGCGTCGGCTTCGCGATCGATCAACTGAATCTGGCCGCCGAAGCCCTTTTCGCGTAACGCTGCCGCACACGCTGTACCGGCCGCACCGGCACCGACGATGACAAACGTCCGTCCATCGTCAGCCGGCGGGGTGTGGGCATCGGCAATCGGCTGGTCGTCGACCCAGATATCGCCGTCGCGAACCTCTAGCGGATAGCGCTTGAGACTGTCCAGGGCCGGCGGCTCGCATAGTGCACCGTCTTCGATCCGAAACTCGGCTTTGTGCCACGGGCAAATCAAGCGTCCGTTGCACAACGCACCTTCCGCCAGCGGTGCCCCGGCATGCGGGCATTCGCCCTGATAGGCGCGTAGTTGATCGCCCACCCGCAGCAAAACAATGTGGGTGTCCGCTATCCGGGCTTCAAGGCCTTTGTTTTCGGGCACATCGGAGAAATGGGCTACACGGTGCAGTGCCATGGTGGTTCTCCAGGCAGACGTTTCACTTAAGAGTTTGGCCCGTTACGCGAGGTTCAGCCAATTCCCGATGCCACCTCCCAACGGTATCGTTATAGTTCGCAAGCCTACGACGGCCCTACACGCACAAGGTGCTCCGCAATGATCCGATTGACCTCTTTTAGCCCTTGGCTTGCAGCTGTTGCAGTCGCCCTGTGCGTGCAATTTCCGGCACAGGCACAGGAACGTTTCACCCTGAACATCCCGGGTGTTACGGATGACCGGCTGTTTACCTTGGCTGCCGCCAGCGATGCTCCGGGTTGTGGCGGGCACAACGCGTCACCCGCGCTGAACTGGAACGTTGGGCCGACGGGTACGTTGAGTTATGCCGTCGTCATGCATGACCCTGACGGGCAGAAGGGACAGGGTGCCGATCATTGGGTGCATTACGGCATCAAAGCCACCACTCACCAGATCCCGGCCGGTGTAGGGGCAAAATCAGCCCTTGAAGGTATCGTTGGCACCAACAGCAAAGGCACCACCGGTTATGTGGGGCCTTGCCCGCCAGTCGGCGACAGTGCGCATCACTACATTATTCAGCTTTACGCGCTGGACCTCGCTCCGGACGCCTTGCCTGCCGGCCTGACGCGCGCGCAATTGCTGGAAAACATCAAAGGCCATGTATTGAAGAACAGCAGTGTGGTGCGCCGTTATCACCGCTGACATTCAGTCATTTGGCATCTGCGCCTGAAAGCGCGCACTATCGGGCCATAGCCGATGCGTTGGAGGAAGCCGTGGCGAAAAAAATCGATCGCATCGCCCAAATGCTCAACTGCCCCGTGAAAGGGGAGGAGCTAAGGCGGGCAATTACTGAGAGTCGCAAGGAGTTCCTCCTTAATCAACCGGAGGCTGAGGAGGTTGATGAGGACGACGACTTTGAAGAAGATGAAGAGTGGGACGACGATCTTGACTGGACGACCGAGTAGGAACGGCGCTGGTTTACCCAATCCTTAACGATGTGGAGATCTTCGGTTTCAGGTAATGCCCCCCGCTCTTAAGGCGCGGAAAGGCCTTCGCGGTACAGATATTTGGAAATGCCAAGAAAGTTCAAAAAGATGCTTGACGAAATATTGGATCGCTGTAGAATTCGCCTCCCGCTAACGAGAGATCGAAAGCGCAAGTGGTTGAAGTTGTTAAAGATTTCCAAGCGAAACCTTGAAAACTTCTGAAAATAACCGCTTGACAGCAACAGAGGCTGCTGTAGAATGCGCCGCTCGGTTGAGACGAAAGATCTTAACCAACCGCTCTTT
>NZ_JAVDUA010000040.1:0-50466 GCF_031456105.1 Pseudomonas sp. BE134
CAGACGCCGGATAGATGAAAGCAAGCCAAACACGGCATCAAAAACAGTATTGCAGAAAAGGGGGTAACCATAGATGTGGGAGCGAGCCTGCTCGCTCCCACAGTGGGCAGGATCAATCGAATTGCGCGCGCATCCACGCATGATACTCGGCGACACCAGGCTCACCTTCACGAGGCGCCCAATCCGCCAGTTCGCCTTGACCCACAGGGCGGTAAGGGCCGGCTTTGCACTCAAACATCAGGCTGTCGGCTTCCAGCACCACCAATCCGTGGAAAACGCCAGTGGGCAGGTCCACGCCAACACAATCGCCACCGGCCTGCAGGACTTGCTTTTTCACCACCGCGCCGGCCTCGTCGAAGATCAGCAAGCCAAGGCGCCCTTTCAGGACCAACAAGGTTTCGTCCTTGTTATCGCCCAAGTGCCGGTGGGGCGGGATATAGGTGTTTGGCTGCAAACCCACCGCCATGCGATGGCAAGCGTCTTCCATCTGATGAAAGTTGTGATGCTGCCGTCCACGAGGATTAGCCTCAGCTTTCCCGGCCAATTCAGTGAACAGCGGTTGATCCAGAAAGCGTGGCGTAGCCATGGATTACATTCCTTTAACTGCGTAGATCCCGTTAGCGTTGCGCCAGTAGCCTTTGTAGTCCATGCCGTAACCAAAGATGTAACGGTCGATGCACGGCAGGCCGACGAAATCGGCTTTCAGGTCCGGACGAGCCTTGCGGTCGTGGTCCTTGTCGATCAGCACGGCGGTGTGCACTTTGCGCGCGCCAGCGTGTTTGCAGAAATCGATGATTGCACCCAGAGTGTGACCTTCGTCGAGGATATCGTCGATGATCAGCACGTCACGGTCGATGAACGACACTTCCGGCTTGGCTTTCCAGAACAGGTCGCCGCCGCTGGTTTCGTTGCGATAACGGGTGGCATGCAGGTAGGACGCTTCCAGCGGGAAGTGCAGATGCGTCAACAGCTTGCCCGAGAAAATAAGGCCGCCGTTCATCACACAAAATACCACCGGGTTGGAGTCCGCCAGTTGATCGTTGATTTGCGCACCGACGCGGGCGATGGCCGCCTCGACTTCAGCTTCGGTGTACAGGCAGTCAGCCTCTCGCATGATTTGACGGATATGCTCGAGATCAGCGGACATGGCGCTCTCCAGGGAGGGGGTAAAGGGAGGGACGGTTTGGGAAAAGCGGGCAAAGGTACGCATCAAGCGAAGCCAGATCAAGCGTTTGTGGACTAACGTACTGTATGTCTATAGGACAACACCCTCGGATAGATTAACCTAGGCCGGTTTTTTTGCCCGCCGCCGGAGCCTTTCCCATGCCCATCCTCGAGATCCGCCACCCGCTGATCCGTCATAAACTCGGCCTTATGCGCCGTGCAGACATCAGCACCAAGAATTTCCGTGAGCTCGCTCAGGAAGTCGGCGCCCTGCTGACCTATGAAGCCACTAAAGACCTGCCGCTGGAAACCTACGATATCGAAGGCTGGTGCGGCACAGTGTCGGTCGAGAAAATCGCCGGCAAGAAGATTACTGTAGTACCGATTCTGCGCGCCGGTATCGGCATGCTCGAAGGCGTGCTGAGCCTGATCCCGGGCGCCAAAGTCAGCGCCGTGGGCGTGGCCCGCAACGAAGAGACCCTGCAAGCCCATACCTACCTGGAAAAACTGGTCCCGGAAATCGACGAGCGCCTGGCGATGATCATCGACCCGATGCTCGCCACCGGCAACTCCATGGTTGCCACCATCGACTTGCTGAAGAAGGCCGGTTGCCGCGAGATCCGCGCCATGGTGCTGGTAGCCGCGCCCGAAGGCATCGCCGCTGTGGAGAAGGCTCACCCGGACGTGATCATCTACACCGCCTCCATTGATGAAAAGCTGAACGAACACGGTTACATCATCCCGGGCCTGGGTGATGCGGGTGACAAGATCTTCGGCACCAAGCAGAAGGACGCTTGAGCATGCAGCAAGAGTTCAACGATCCGCTCTGGCGCACGGTACTGTCGGGTGCACAGATGCTGTTCGTGGCCTTCGGCGCGCTGGTGTTGATGCCGCTGATTACCGGTCTCGACCCGAACGTGGCGCTGTTTACCGCAGGCTTGGGGACGATCTTGTTTCAGATCGTCACTGGACGTCAGGTGCCGGTGTTCCTGGCGTCGAGTTTTGCCTTTATCACTCCGATCATCCTTGCCAAGGGCCAGTTCGGCCTTGCAGCAACCATGGGCGGCGTGATGGCGGCAGGTTTCGTCTACACCTTCCTCGGCCTGGCCGTGAAGATCAAAGGCACCGGCTTCATCGACCGTCTGCTGCCACCGGTGGTGATTGGTCCGGTGATCATTTCCATCGGCCTGGCCATGGCGCCGATTGCCGCCAACATGGCAATGGGCAAGGCCGGCGATGGCACTGAGCTGATTCCTTACCAGACGGCAATGCTCATCTCCATGCCAGCGTTGCTGACCACCCTGATCGTTGCGGTGTTCGGCAAAGGCATTTTCCGCCTGGTGCCGATCATCTCCGGCGTATTGGTCGGTTTTGCCATGGCCTTCTACTTCGGCGTGGTTGATACCGCAAAGATTGCAGCCGCTCCGTGGTTTGCGATTCCAAACTTCACTGCACCGGAGTTCAACTGGCAGGCGATTCTGTTCATCGTTCCGGTAGCGTTGGCCCCGGCCATCGAACACATCGGCGGCGTGATTGCCGTCGGTAGCGTGACGGGTCGTGATTACCTGAAGAAACCTGGCCTGCACCGCACGCTGCTCGGCGATGGCATCGCCACCACCGCAGCGGGCCTGTTTGGTGGCCCACCCAACACCACCTACGCCGAGGTGACGGGCGCGGTGATGCTGACTAAGAACTACAACCCGAAAATCATGACCTGGGCGGCGATCTTCGCCATCAGCCTGGCGTTCATCGGCAAGTTCGGGGCGCTGCTGCAAAGCATTCCGGTGCCAGTAATGGGCGGGATTCTGTGCCTGTTGTTCGGCTCGATTGCAGCGGTGGGCATGAACACGCTGATTCGCCACAAGATCGATTTGGGCGAAGCGCGCAACCTGGTGATTGTGTCGGTGACCCTGGTGTTCGGGATTGGCGGCATGTTGGTCGGCACCGGGACCGGCCAGGATGACTTCGGCCTCAAAGGCATCGCGCTGTGCGCGGTGGTGGCGATTGCGCTAAACCTGTTGCTGCCGGGCAATGACAGCTGGAAGCACAAGAAGGCGGATGAGCCACTTCTGTAACAGCGGAGATATTTGCATTCTTGATCGTTCCCACGCTCTGCGTGGGAACGATCATCAAAGGGCCAACGGTGCTCTTTCACACAGCGCACTCAACGCCCGCGCCCACTGCGGGTCATCGTTGAGGCACGGCACCAGCACCAACTCCTCCCCTCCCGCTTCGCGGAACTGCTCCAGCCCACGATCACCAATCTCTTCCAGCGTCTCGATGCAATCGGCCACGAACGCCGGGCACATCACCAGAATTTTCTTCACTCCGCTTTTGGCCAATTCATCGAGGCGCGCTTCGGTGTAGGGTTCGATCCACTTGGCCCGGCCCAGACGCGACTGGAATGACACCGACCATTTGCCGTCCGGTAGGCCCATGCGCTTGGCAAACTCCGCCGCCGTACGCAGGCACTGGCCGCGATAGCAGGTCGCGACCACTTCCGGCGGAGCACCGGCACAACAGTCTCCACCGCCTTCGAAACGGTGACCGGGATTAAGTTTCTTCAGGTGCCGCTCCGGCAAACCGTGGAAACTCAGCAGCAAGTGATCGTAATCCTGCTGCAGATAGGGCTTGGCTGTGGCCACCAGCGCATCGAGGTATTCCGGCTGATCGTAAAACGGCTGGAGAATCGACAGCTGGATATCGAGTCCTTTCTCGCGCAGCACACGCTTGGCTTCTTCGATCACTGTCGTGGTTGTGCTGTCGGCGAACTGTGGATAAAGCGGCGCAAGGGTGACTCTTTTATGCCCCTGGGCGGCCAGCTGCACCAGTTTCGATTCGATCGACGGCTCGCCGTAGCGCATCGCCAACTCAACCGGACCGTGAGTCCACTGCGTCGTCATGGCCTGCTGCAGACGACGGCTGAGCACCACCAGGGGCGAACCCTCCTCCCACCAGATCGACGCGTAGGCGTGGGCCGACTGCTCCGGACGTTTGATCAGTATCAGCGACACCAGCAAGCGGCGCACCGGCCATGGCAAGTCGATCACATATGGGTCCATCAGAAATTGATTGAGGTAGCTGCGTACATCCGCCACCGACGTGGAAGCAGGTGAACCCAGGTTAACCAGAAGCAATGCGTGATCGGTCATGCAACGTCCTATATCAGAGGCGGCTGGACAGATCGTCCAGGGCCGCGCGCAAATCAGTGAACTGGAAAGTGAAACCCGCCTCCAGCAAGCGAACCGGCAGAGCCTTCTGGCCACCCAGCAACAACAATGACAACTCGCCCAACCCCACTTTCAAAGCCAGGGCCGGCATTGGCATGAACGCCGGGCGATGCAGCACGCTGCCCAGCGTCTTGGCAAACTCGCGATTGCGCACCGGATTGGGAGCGCACGCATTATAAGGACCGCTGGCGTCTTTCTGATGCAGAAGAAAATCAATCAGAGCGATTTGGTCGTTGATATGAATCCACGGCATCCACTGCCGACCATTGCTGATCGGGCCTCCCAGCCCCAGTTTGAACGGCAGCAACAGCCGCGACAAAAAGCCGCCCTCGGCCGACAGTACCAACCCGGTACGAACGAGCACAACCCGAACGCCCAAGGCCTCGGCACGCTGAGCGGTTTCTTCCCAGGCGATGCACAATTGGCTGGCGAAATCATCGATGACGGGGGGTGAAGCTTCGGTCAACTCACGCTCCCCCCCATCGCCATACCAGCCCGCTGCGGAACCTGAAATCAACAACGAAGGCTTTTGCTCGTGTTTTTCGAGCCAGGCCAGCAACGTTTCCGTCAGGGTGATGCGGCTGCTCCAGAGCAATGCTTTGCGCTTGTGAGTCCAGAGGCGATCGGCAATCGGTGCGCCAGCCAGATTGATAATGGCGTCCAGCGGCGTCTGATCAAGGTCCTCCAACCGGGCAATCCCACGCACTTGCGTGCCGCAGATACTCGCGACTTTTTCAGGCTTACGACTCCAGACAGTCAGACGATGCCCCTGACTCAACCATTGCCGGCAGAGTTGACGTCCTATCAAACCAGTACCGCCTGTCAGCAATATGTGCATGACTTCTTCCTCGCGTGGCGTTTAACCCTGATCACTAGTCTATTTTTATAAGCAGGGATCTTTGGTATCGGGCAGTGTCTGAGTTTAACAATAGGCCAAGCTGTCAGATCGAGAACGCTAAAAGTTATACCAAAAAACAATATTGTACAGGTTTGACCCACGGCGTAGTCTGTACAGAAAGGTAAACGAGGCCCCTATGACTGTACCTATCGCAATCATCGGCACCGGCATCGCCGGGCTTTCAGCCGCTCAAGCCCTGACTGACACAGGGCATGTCGTCCAGCTTTTCGATAAAAGCCGCGGCAGTGGCGGACGCATGTCGAGCAAGCGCAGCGATGCGGGAGCTCTGGACTTGGGCGCGCAATATTTCACGGCCCGCGACCGCCGCTTCGTCACCGAAGCCCAGCGTTGGCAAACCAACGGCTGGGCCGCCGAGTGGACACCACAGCTCTACACCTACCACGGCGGCCAACTCAGCCTGTCGCCGGACGAACAGACACGCTGGGTCGGCACGCCACACATGAGCGCCATTACCCGCGGCCTGCTCGGCGACCTGGAAGTACAGTTCGCTTGCCGGATCACCGAGGTCTATCGCGGCGAAGAACACTGGCATTTGCAGGACGCCGAAGGCTTCACCCACGGTCCGTTCAGTCATGTGGTGATCGCTACACCCGCGCCTCAAGCCACCGCGCTGCTGGCGGCTGCATCGAAGCTGGCCGGGGTCGCTGCCGGGGTAAAGATGGACCCGACCTGGGCCGTAGCCCTGGCCTTCGAAACACCGCTGGAAACACCGATGGAAGGCTGCTTCGTGCAAGACAGCCCCCTTGACTGGCTGGCCCGCAACCGCAGCAAACCAGGGCGCGACAACACTCTGGACACTTGGGTATTGCACGCGACCAGCGCCTGGAGCCGGCAACATATCGATCTGTCCAAGGAAGCCGTGATCGAGCAACTGCACGGTGCATTCGCCGAACTGTTGCATGACTCCATGCCCGCCCCGACTTTCAGTCTCGCCCATCGCTGGCTCTATGCCCGCCCCGCCAACAGCCATGAATGGGGCGCGCTCGCCGATGCCGACCTGGGGCTGTATGTGTGCGGCGACTGGTGCCTGTCCGGGCGTGTCGAAGGCGCCTGGCTGAGCGGTCAGGAAGCTGCTCGCCGCTTGCATGAACATATGCAGTAAACCGCATCATCCCGCATCAATTGCTGCTGTCGAACTGGACAGCAGCCGCTCCGCAAAACCGCGAAAAATACTAGACCTGTGCGAGTCTGCTCCGGGCGGCGTTCCGACGATGGCGACGGCTTATCCAACATTAATACGTCAGTAACTGATCGTTCCCACGCTCTGCGTGGTAACGCCTAAAGGGACGCTCCGCGTCCAGTGACGCAGAGCGTCATGGGCTACATTCCCACGCAGAGCGTGGGAACGATCAGTGACCACCAAAAAACTTATACAGAAAGTTTGACTTGTACACCTTTGAATCTATGATGAAGCCATGCTGTACAGAATCACCACTCTGTACAAATTTAGATTCGAGGTGTTCTGATGACCCACGCCCCCGCGAAACCGAAAATCGCCATCAGCGCCTGCTTGATGGGGGCCGAAGTTCGCTACAACGGCGGACACAAGGCATCACGCCTGTGCAGTCACACCCTCACTGAGTATTTCGATTTCATCGCGGTATGCCCGGAAGTCGCCATCGGACTCGGCATCCCCCGTGAGCCAATCCGCCTGGTGGGCGACCCGCAACATCCTGAAGCGTTGGGCAGCGTTCACGCCGAGCTGAATGTCACCCGGCCGCTCACCGAGTACGGCCAGACAATGGCCAGTCAGTTGAGCGATATCTGCGGTTACATCTTCATGCAGAAATCACCGTCCTGCGGCCTGGAACGGGTCAAGGTCTATCACGTCAACGGCGCGCCAGTGGAGGGCGGTGGCCGAGGCGTTTATGCCCAGGCTTTCTGTGCACTGCACCCGGACTTGCCGGTAGAAGAAGACGGCCGCCTTAACGACCCGGTGCTGCGGGAAAACTTCCTCACCCGCGTGTTCGCTTACAGCGCCTGGCAGCAATTGCTGCAAAAAGGCCTGACCCGTCGTGCCCTCACCGAATTCCACTCACGCTACAAATACCTGTTGATGGCGCACAACCCGGTGCAATACAAAACCCTTGGGAAATTGCTGGGCAACATGAGCCAGACCACCCCCGACGAGCTGGGTCCGCGCTACTTCAGTGAATTGATGGCGGCATTGAAAAAGTGCGCCACACGGCGCACCCACACCAACGTCCTGCAACACATCAGTGGCTACCTCAAGCAAGTCATCAGCGCTGAAGACAAACAGGAAGTGCAGCACGTCATCGGCCAATACCGCCAAGGCGTCGTGCCATTGGTGGTGCCCTTGACCCTACTCAAGCACCACTTTCGCCAACACCCGGATACTTACATCGCGCAACAGGTTTACCTGCAACCGCATCCGGAAAATCTCAGTCTGCGAAACGCGATTTAATGAAAACCGAAATCGACACCAGCGCCTGCGAAGACCTCGGCGATGATTTTGAAAAGGCCCTCGTCGAAGGCTGGCTACCCATCCGTGAAGTGGCGCGCCAGACTGGCGTCAACGCCGTGACGCTGCGCGCCTGGGAACGGCGCTATGGCCTGATCGTTCCGCAACGCACACCCAAGGGCCATCGACTGTTCTCACCCGAGCACGTTCAACGCATCCTGACGATCCTTACCTGGCTCAACCGTGGCGTGGCCGTCAGTCAGGTCAAGCAACTGCTGGACACACCGCAAGCGTTTACCGAGCCCGTCGAAAACGATTGGCAAGTGCTGCGCCAGACGTTGCTGCAAGCGGTGTCACACCTGAACGAACGCATTCTCGATGACACCGTCAATCAGGCCATGGCGCTGTATCCACCGCGAACCTTGTGCGAACACCTGTTGCTGCCGTTGCTGGCGGAACTGGAACAGCGTTGGCAGGGCCAGTTTGGTGCGCAGATGGAGCGGGCGTTCTTTTATTCCTGGTTACGCAGCAAATTCGGCGCACGCATCTACCATAACAACCGCCAGTTACGCGCCGCGCCACTGCTGTTGATCAATCACTCGGATGTGCCACTTGAACCTCACCTGTGGCTCACCGCCTGGCTGTTCAGCAGCGTCGATTGCCCGGTAGAGGTGTTCGACTGGCCCTTGCCCGCTGGCGAACTCGCGCTGGCGGTTGATCACCTGCAAGCCCGCGGCGTGCTGCTGTATTCCAGCAAAGCCATAAACCTTTCGCAGCTGCCAAGACTGTTGAATGGAGTCAGTTGCCCAAAAATGATTGCCGGCCCCACGGTACGTATCCACCACGCAGAGTTGTCCGCAAGAACTGCCGGGATTGATGATTTGTCCTTCGCCGAAGATCCGTTATCGGCGCATCAGGAACTTGTCCTGCGCGGGCTAATTTAATGAATCGTCCGGACACCACCATGCAATTGATCTGGCTGCGCAGCGATTTGCGCCTGAACGACAACACCGCCCTCTCGGCTGGCGCAGCGCGCGGCCAGGCGGTGGCGGTGTATCTGCTGAGCCCGGAGCAGTGGATGGAACACGATGATGCACCGTGCAAAGTGGATTTCTGGCTGCGCAACCTGAGCGAGTTGAGCCGCGCGTTGGGCGAACTGAACATCCCCTTGTTGATCCGCAAGGCATCACGTTGGGACGAAGCGCCGACAGTACTGCTCGACCTGTGTCAGCAGTTGAAGATCGACGCCGTCCACGTCAACGAGGAGTACGGCATTCACGAAAGCCGTCGTGATGCGGCGGTGGCCCAAGCGCTGAAGGCCAATGGCATCGACTTCTGTAGCTACCTCGATCAACTGCTATTCAAACCGGGCACCGTGCTGACCAGGACCGGCACTTACTTCCAGGTCTTCAGTCAGTTTCGCAAGGTCTGTTACGAGCGCCTGCACAGGTCAACGCCAGAGCGGGTCTGCGCCCCCGGTGTCCAGGCGCCATTGGCGATCAGTAGCGACACCCTTCCATCAAGCGTTGAAGGTTTCGCCACGCCCAGCGACAGCTTGCGCAAGCTCTGGCCCGCCGGCGAGACCGAAGCCCGACGCCGTCTCGATACCTTCGCCGACGCCCAGATCGACTACTACAAAGACGAGCGCGACTTCCCGGCCAAACCCGGCACCAGCCAGCTCTCGGCCTATCTTGCCGCCGGGGTGATCTCTCCCCGCCAGTGTTTGCACGCTGCCCTGCAAAGCAATCAGGGCGAGTTCGAAAGCGGCAATGTGGGCGCTGTCACCTGGATCAACGAACTGCTGTGGCGCGAGTTCTACAAACATATTCTGGTGGGCTACCCGCGGGTCTCCCGCCATCGTGCCTTCCGCCCGGAAACCGAGGCGCTGGCTTGGCGCGATGCACCGCAAGAACTGCGGGCGTGGCAAGAAGCCCGCACCGGCCTGCCGATCATCGATGCGGCGATGCGCCAACTGCTTGAAACCGGCTGGATGCACAACCGGCTGCGCATGGTCGTGGCGATGTTCCTGACCAAGAACCTGTTGATCGACTGGCGAGAAGGCGAGCGCTTTTTCATGCGCCATTTGATCGACGGCGATCTGGCGGCGAACAACGGTGGCTGGCAGTGGAGCTCGTCCACCGGAACCGATGCGGCGCCCTGGTTCCGGATTTTCAACCCGCTGAGCCAGTCGGAGAAATTCGACGCTCAAGGTGTGTTCATCAAGCACTGGCTGCCAGAACTGGCCGGGCTCAACAAAAAAGACGTGCACAACCCGGCCAACCTCGGTGGCCTGTTCGGCGTGGCGGACTATCCGTCGCCGATCGTCAATCTGAGCACGTCCCGACAACGGGCGCTGGCCGCGTTCAAAAACCTGCCAGCACGAAAAGATTTATCGCCACCGGGATGACTTCGATCCGGGGCTCTGAGTGACGAACATATACCCATATTGGGTCGGGCGATTGCCTGGCTGAAAAGGAGAATGGGATGAGTTTTCCTCCCCCACGGCGCTACTGGTTGACCGGCGCAGGTAGCGGCATTGGCGCCGCACTGGCCGAAGAAATACTGAAAACCGGCGCTCACGTGGCTGTCAGTTCACGCTCGGCAGCTGTGCTGAGAGTCTTGTCGCAGCGCTATCCAGGACAAGTGTTGGTCCTGCCTGGAGACTTGACCAACAGCCAGCGGGTGCGTGAAATCGGTGAACAAATTGCGCAAGACTGGGGTTCGCTGGACACCGTGATTCTCAACGCCGGCACCTGCGAGTATGTCGACGTTCAGCAATTTGATTCGTCGATTGTCGAGCACGTGGTGCGCACTAATTTGCTCGCCAGCGCCTATTGCATCGAGGCCGCGATCCCCCTGCTGCGCAAAGGCATCGCACCACACATGGTGGGCATCGCCAGTCCCGTGACGTATTTGCCGCTGCCGCGCGCTGAAGCCTATGGCCCGTCGAAAGTCGGGCTGCGTTACCTGTTCGAATCGCTGCGCATGGACCTGGCACCGGAATGCATCGAAGTCACCATGATCAGCCCCGGGTTTGGCCAGACACCGCTGACGGCCAAGAATGACTTCCCGATACCGCTCAGTTGGCCGGTAGGTAAAGTGGCCCGGCAGCTCTTCGCCAAACTCAAGAGCCGGCCATTGGAGATCGCCTTTGCGGGCCTGTTCATGGCGGCGCTGTGGCCGTTGGCGAAAATGCCCAATGCCGTGCAACTGGCCATTGGCAAACGCATGGTGCGCAGTAGTCCGCCGATCCGGGATCTGCTCTAAACATCGCCCCCATCGGCAGCTGTTTCCCGCCCGTTACTTGCGGCCCAACGGTACGCCTCAGACACACACCACTGAGCGTCCGTCAGGCCTTTCACACAGCACCGGCCCACTGCCTTACACTGCGCGCCATGAAAACCATTCCCCACACGCAAATCGCGGAGCCGGCCGTCACGTGCTCGACCTGCGCGGCTTGTTGCTGTCAGCTCGAAGTGATGCTGATCACCGACACGGGCGTGCCCGAACGCTTTATCGATACCGATGATTGGGGCGGCGAAGTCATGCTGCGTCTGGACGACGGCTGGTGCGCCGCGCTGGATCGCAACAGCATGATGTGCACGATCTACGAAAAGCGTCCGCTGATCTGCCGGGAATTCGAGATGGGCGCACCGGAGTGCATTGAAGAGCGCCAGGGGATCAGCACGGCGTATCGCTGAAAATCAAACAGGTGCAGAACTAATGTGGGAGCGAGCCTGCTCGCGATAGCGGCCTGTCAGTCAATACACATGCGACTGATACACCGCTATCGCGAGCAGGCTCGCTCCCACATTGAGCATGTTTACAACGGCATGGTGTAGTGCAGCGCGTAACTTTCTACGCCATCGTTGTGTTTGGCCATACCGCCATTGGAATAGTGCGTCGCACGAATCCCGACTTCATGACCGCCGGCAAAACGCGCACCAAAACCGAGACGGTCTTCGAACTGGAAGGACTGGCCGATATCGTTGTTTTCAAGTTCGGTATGGGAGAAAAAAGCCACCCCAATACCCGCCTCGATATAGGGTTTGACCGACTGACCGGCAAACTCGTAAACAAACACCGGAGAGAACGACAGGCTGTTGTTGCTGGAAGTACTGTCACCGTCCCAATAGGTGTAGGCACCGCTCCAGAAACCCGTCAGACGTCCCACGTCGCTTTGCCACCAGCTCTTGTCCCAATCGAATTGCATACCCAGGCGATAGGTCATGGTTGAGTCGGGGGTCTGGCCAATTCCGAACTCCACGCCTGCAGCCTGAGCGGTGAAACTGTGCCCCATTAAAGCGGCCGCAATCGCGGCCAAGCAGAATAGTCGCTTCACAAGAAACATCCTTTTCCGAACGATTTAGTATGGTTTTTGTTGCTTAACGCTATAGAAGTCGACGTTTGATCAAAAGTTCATACCAATTGCTCTTTCGCCCCCAACTCATTTCTTACCTCTCGAAGCTTCTCACAACACCGGACGTATTCCACAGTATCGGCAAGATATTTCTGAAATGAACCGGATCGGCACTGGTCCAGAATTGGGCGGCACGAACAGGCCCGTCGGCGAGCAGTTCACGCTCGGCCAACAGACGCTGAAGTTGCCTTGCAACAGCAGCCCCCGTGTCGATCAGACTGATGTCATCGGGGATCATCTGCTTAAGCAAAGGCTTCAGGAAGGGATAATGCGTACACCCAAGAATCAGGGTGTCGCATCCGGCACCGAGCAGCGGTTCGACATACCTGGCCAGCAACTGGCGCAGCGCGGGGCTGTGCAAATCGCCGTTTTCAATCAGCTCGACCAGGCCGGGACATGGCTGAGTGATGACGCGCACATCGGTGGCGAATCGGTCGAGCAAAGCTGCGAATTTGGCACTCTGTAGGGTACCCGTGGTGGCGAGTACACCCACCACTCCGCTACGGGTCGCGGCGGCGGCGGGTTTGACCGCGGGCTCCATGCCGACGATGGGCCACTGGGGATAATCACGCCGCAAGTCGGCAACGCCCGCGACGGTCGCGGTATTGCACGCCAGCACCAAGGCCTTCGCCCCCTGTTGCTGGAAAAACCCGGCCATGACGCTGCAGCGCTGGCGAATGAATTCCGGGGTTTTCTCGCCGTAGGGAACATTCCCGCAATCGGCGACGTACAGCAGTGATTCGTTGGGCAGCAAACGCTGGATCTCGGCCAGCACCGAGAGCCCACCGACGCCGGAGTCGAACACGCCAATCGGCGCTTCACGCATGTGTCGAACCGCAGACACTACAGCCCGGATCACGCTTGACCCGCAATTCGCGAAAGCGCGAACCCAGCGCATCAATCAACAACAAACGCCCCACCAGTGGCTCGCCGAAACCGACCAGCAGTTTCATGGCTTCCAGTGCTTGCAGACTCCCCACCAACCCCACCAACGGCCCGACGACACCGGCCTCGCTACACGTCAGTTCGGCTTCACTGCCATGCCCGTATAAACAGTGGTAACACGGGCTCTCCGGGCGGCGCGGGTCGAACACTGACAGTTGCCCTTCGAGGCGAATCGCCGCGCCACTGACCAGTGGTTTGCGGGCGGCGACACAGGCAGCATTGACTGCTTCGCGGGTGGAGAAGTTGTCGGAGCAGTCCAGCACCAGATCCACAGCGGCAACCGCCGCTGCCAGGGAGTCTTCGTCCAGCGCGGTACGATGGGCGATCAACTGGATCTCGGGATTGATGGCGGTCAAACGACGAATTGCCGAATCAACCTTGCTCAGGCCGACGCTATCGGTGTCGTGAACGATCTGGCGTTGCAGGTTGGTCAGGTCAACCGTGTCGAAGTCGGCGAGGTGAAGTTCACCCACCCCAGCCGCGGCCAGGTAAAGCGCAACCGGTGAGCCGAGACCACCGAGGCCGACGATCAACACGCGGCTTTCTTTCAAGCGCAACTGGCCGTCGATGTCGACGTGTTGCAACAGAATCTGCCGACTGTAGCGCAACAATTCCTGATCATTCAGCACGGCAGGCGCCCCAGGCTGATTCGTTCGTGACCACCCAGATCGATACGGCTATGGACGTCTTCAAAGCCATGGGTCAGCAGCAAATCGCGTACCGCATCGGCTTGATCGTAGCCGTGTTCGAGCATCAGCCAGCCACCGGCTTCGAGGTGATCCGGCGCCTGGGCGACGATCAAACGCAGATCGTCGAGCCCGTCCACACCGGCCACCAGCGCACTGGCCGGCTCGAAGCGCACGTCGCCTTCCACCAGATGCGGATCGGAGGACGGGATGTAAGGCGGGTTGCTGATAATCAATTGAAAACGCTGACCTGCCAAGGCGCTGAACCAATGACTGCTCAGCACCGTGACGTTATTGAGGTGCAGGCGCTGACGATTACGGTCGGCCAGCGCCACGGCTTCAAGCACGCGATCCACCGCCGTGACCTTCCAGGCCGGGCGCTCGCTGGCCAGGGCCAGGGCGATGGCGCCACTGCCGGTGCCCAGGTCGAGGACCTTGGCAGGTGTGACCGGCAACAACTCAAGCGCGGCTTCCACCAACAGTTCAGTGTCCGGGCGCGGGATCAGCGTATGCGGAGCCACTTCAAGGTCCAGCTTCCAAAACCCTTGCTGCCCCAGAATGTAAGCCACTGGCTCGCCGCCACGCCGACGCTGCAAGTAACTGGCAAAGGTCAGCGCCGCTTCACTGGGCACAATGCGCTCCGGCCAGGTGTGCAAAAAACTGCGGGGCTTGCCCAATGCGGCAGCCAGCAACAACTCGGCATCCAGACGCGCGGTGGGCGAATCGGGCAAATCGGCGGCACGCAACAAGCTGGCAATGATCGTCATTTATTCACCTATCGCCGCCAATTGATCGGCCTGGTACTCGGCCAGCAATGGCTCGATCACCGCATCGACCCCACCCGCGAGAATTTCGTCGAGCGAATACAGCGTCAGGTTGACCCGGTGGTCGGTAACCCGACCCTGGGCAAAGTTGTAGGTACGGATCCGCTCGGAGCGATCACCGGAACCGACCAGCAATTTACGCTCGCTGGCGATGGCATTCGCTGCGGCGCTGGTTTGCTGATCATTCAGTTTGGCCGACAGCCAGGACATCGCCCGGGCGCGGTTTTTGTGCTGGGAACGTTCTTCCTGGCACTCCACGACAATACCGGACGGCAAGTGCGTGATGCGGATCGCCGAGTCGGTCTTGTTGACGTGCTGACCACCGGCACCCGAGGAGCGATAGGTATCGACCCGCAAATCCGCCGGGCTGATCTCGATCGCTTCCTGCTCGTCCGGCTCGGGCAACACCGCCACGGTGCAGGCCGAGGTATGGATGCGGCCCTGGGATTCAGTGGCCGGAACCCGTTGCACACGGTGTGCGCCGGATTCGAATTTCAGCTTGCCGTAAACGTTGTCGCCTTCGACCCGGGCGATGACTTCTTTATAGCCACCGTGTTCGCCTTCGTTCTCCGAGAGAATTTCCACTCGCCAGCCCCGTCGCTCGGCATAACGCGAATACATGCGGAACAGGTCGCCGGAGAAGATTGCCGCCTCGTCACCGCCAGTGCCGGCACGGATTTCGAGGAACACGTTACGGCCGTCGTTCGGATCTTTTGGCAGCAGCATGCGTTGCAGGCTGGCTTCGAGTTCGATCAACTGCTCTTTGGCTTCGCGGACTTCTTCCACGGCCATTTCGCGCATGTCCGGGTCGCTGTCCTTGAGCAATGCCTGGGCGCCTTCAAGGTCACTCTGCACTTTGAGCAGCTGTTGATAAGTGCCGACAATCGGCTCGACTTCCGCGTATTCCTTGGAATAGGTGCGGAATTTGGCCTGATCGGAAATGACTTCGCCATCGCCAAGCAAGGCGGTCAATTCCTCGAAACGGTCCTGGAGGATGTCCAGCTTATTGAGCAGTGACGCTTTCATTGCGGTTTTTTATCCGAAAAGCTATCCGATGAGCCCTCATTCAGGGCAAAGAGTTCCTGGGCCATGGCCAGCGCATCGAGGCGGCCTTCGGCTGAGAGCTTTTTCAATTGCACACTCGGTGCGTGCAACAGTTTGTTGGTCAAGCCACGCGCCAACTGCACCAGCACGTCCTCGGCGCTGCTACCGTTGGCCAGCATGCGCTGGGCCTTTTGTAATTCTTCGTCGCGCAGGCGCTCGCTTTGTTGACGATAAGCCTTGAGCACATCCACTGCCGCCAGTTCGCGCAGGCGGACCATGAAATCTTCGGCGCCGACCGAGACCATTTCTTCTGCCGCCTGGGCGGCGCCCTGACGGCTCTTGAGGTTCTCGGCGACCACTTCGTGGAGATCGTCGACGCTATACAGGTAAACGTCGTCCAGCTCGCCGACTTCCGGCTCGATATCGCGCGGGACGGCGATGTCCACCATGAAGATCGGTTTGTGCTTGCGCAGCTTCAGGGCGCTTTCCACCGCACCCTTGCCAAGAATCGGCAACTGGCTGGCGGTGGAACTGATAACGATATCGCTGCGCACCAGTTCGGCCGGGATGTCCGAGAGCAGGACGGCGTGGGCGCCGAACTGCTCGGCCAGAATGCTCGCGCGTTCCAGGGTGCGGTTGGCGACGACAATGCGTTTTACGCCCAGCTCGTGCAGATGGCGAGCGACCAGGGTGATGGTTTCGCCGGCACCGATCAACAAGGCCTGACTGCGTTGCAGGTCACTGAAAATCTGTTTGGCCAGGCTGACCGCAGCAAACGCCACGGACACCGGGTTCTCGCCGATGGCGGTATCGGTACGCACCTGCTTGGCCGCGTTGAACGTGGCCTGAAACAACCGCCCGAGCAATGGACCGATGGTGCCGGCCTCGCGCGCGACGGCGTAGGCCGATTTCATCTGACCGAGAATCTGCGGCTCGCCCAACACCAGCGAATCGAGCCCGGAGGCGACCCGCATCATGTGACGAACTGCCGCATCATCTTCGTGCACATAACTGCTCGCACGCAGCTCTTCGAGGCTCAAATGGTGATAGTCGGCCAGCCAGCGCAGCACAATGTCAGCCGAAAGGTGATCCTGTTCTATATAGAGTTCACTGCGATTGCAGGTGGAGAGGATCGCAGCTTCGCGGCTGTCGGTGAGTCGGCAGAGCTGCTGCAAGGCCTCCACCAGCTGCTCAGGGGTAAAGGCCACGCGCTCGCGGACGTCTACTGACGCAGTCTTGTGGTTGATACCGAGTGCAAGGAAGGCCATTCAAGGTCGCTGATGGTGACGTGAAGCCGGCAATTGTCCTACTTCGCCACAGACAGAACAACTACCGCTGACTATTGTCCCAATGTCTCGCCTCTATAAAGGCAACGATTGAGACTCGGTTATGTTTGGCCGAAGGCTTGTGTCATGATGATCCGACCGCAGGTTAGTCGTCCTTTTCCCATATGAATAGATCTTCCGCGTTGCTCCTCGCTTTTGTCTTCCTAAGCGGCTGCCAGGCCATGGCTCCCGTGTCGTCGGAGGGTACTCCGCCGGTTGAAGACAGCAGCCAGGCCCCTGAAAAGCCCAAGGTTTACAGCTCATTCAGTGAAGAAACTGTCTTCAGCCTGTTGAGCGCCGAACTGGCTGGCCAGCGCAATCGATACGACCTTGCTTTGGACAACTACGTCACCCAGGCCATCAACACACAGGATCCGGGCATCTCCGAGCGAGCGTTTCGCATTGCTGAATACTTGGGCGCCGATCAGGCCGCCCTGGACACCGCACTGATCTGGGCAAAAAACGCCCCGAACGACCTTGAGGCACAGCGTGCGGCCGCCGTGCAACTGGCCCGCGCCGGTCGTTACGACGACTCCATGGTCTATATGGAGAAAGTCCTGCTGGGCAAAGGCGACACGCACTTCGACTTTCTTGCCCTGGCCGCAGCCGACACTGACCAGGGCACGCGCAACGGCCTGATGAAAAGTTTCGACAGCCTGTTGCAGCGTCACCCGAAAAACAGCCAGTTGATCTTCGGCAAAGCCCTGCTGATGCAACAGGATGGCGATGCCCAAGGCGCACTGACCCTGCTGGAAAACAATCCACCGGACGAAGGCGAAATCGCCCCGATTCTGCTGCGCGCGCGCCTGCTGCAAGTGCTCAACCGTGGTGACGAAGCCTTGCCGCTGCTGCAAAAAAGCATCAAGAAATACCCGGACGACAAGCGCCTGCGCCTGACTTACGCGCGCATGCTGGTTGAACAGGACCGCATGGACGACGCCAAAGCCGAGTTTGCAAGCCTGGTTCAGCAGTACCCGGAAGATGACGAACTGCGTTACTCCCTGGCATTGGTCTGTCTGGAAGACAAGGACTGGAGCCAGGCCAAGGGTTTGCTTGAAGACCTGATCGCCCGCGACGCCCACGTTGATTCGGCCCACCTGAATCTCGGCCGTATCGCAGAAGAACTCAACGACCCTCAAGGCGCGCTGGTCGAGTACGGCAAAGTCGGGCCGGGTAACGAATACCTGCCAGCACAATTGCGTCAGGCCGATATCCTGATGGACAACGGCAAGACCGCCGAAGCGCAACGCCGCCTGGCGGCCGAGCGCGATGAGCAGCCGGATTACGCCATTCAGTTGTATTTGATCGAAGCCGAAACCCTGTCCGCCAATAAACAGGGGGACAAGGCCTGGGCTGTCTTGCAGAAAGCCTTGCAACAGTACCCGGACGATCTGAACCTGCTGTACACCCGCGCCATGCAGGCGGAAAAACGCAATGACCTGGCGCAGATGGAAAAAGACCTGCGCCTGATCATCAAGCGCGACCCGGATAATGCGATGGCATTGAATGCACTCGGCTACACCCTGTCTGATCGCACCACACGCTACGCCGAAGCCAAGGCCCTGATCGAACAGGCGCACCAGATCAATCCGGAAGACCCGGCAGTGCTCGACAGCCTCGGCTGGGTGAACTATCGCATGGGCAATCTCGATGAAGCCGAGCGTTACCTGCGCCAGGCGCTGGATCGTTTCCCCGATCAGGAAGTCGCTGCCCACCTGGGGGAAGTCCTGTGGGCCAATGGCAAACAGCGGGAAGCCAAGCAAATCTGGGGCAAATTCCTCAAGGAACAACCCGACAGCCCTACCCTGCGCGGCACCATCAAGCGCCTGACCGGATCAGAGACTCTTTAAGATTATGTTTTTGCGCCACATTATCGTTTTCAGCTTTATCGCCCTGCTCACCGGTTGCGCAGGCTTCGGTGCCCGCGAGTCAGTCGAAGGTCACGGCAACACGGCCCAATGGCGCGAACACAAGCAGACACTGACCAGCCTCGACGGCTGGCAGATCAACGGCAAGATCGGCATCCGCGCACCCAAAGACTCCGGCAGCGGCACTTTGTTCTGGCTGCAGCGCCAGGATTACTACGACATCCGCCTGTCCGGCCCGTTGGGTCGCGGCGCCGCACGCCTGACCGGCCGACCTGGCAAGGTCTCGCTGGAAGTTGCCAATCAGGGCCGGTATGACGCACCGAACCCGGAAGTTCTGCTGGAAGAACAAATGGGCTGGAAATTACCGGTGTCGAATCTGGCCTGGTGGGTCCGCGGGCTCCCGGCGCCCGACAGCAAAAGCAAATTGACGCTGGATACCGACAGCCGCCTGGCAAACCTCGAACAGGATGGCTGGCAGGTCGAATACACCTCTTACACGCAACAAAACGGTTTCTGGCTGCCCGAAAAGATCAAGCTGCACGGTACCGACCTTGATGTCACGCTGGTGATCAAGGAATGGCAACCACGCAAGCTGGGGTCGTGAACATGACGACTCCGCGCTTGACGCTGCCCTCCCCGGCCAAACTCAATCTGATGCTGCACATCCTCGGTCGCCGTGAAGACGGCTATCACGAGTTGCAGACGATTTTTCAGTTCCTCGATTACGGCGATGAAATAACCTTCGCCGTTCGTGACGACGGCGTGATCCGGCTACATACCGAATTCAATGGCGTTCCCCACGACAGCAATTTGATCGTCAAGGCCGCGAAACAACTGCAGGAGCAATCCGGTTGTGCGCTCGGCATGGATATCTGGATCGAGAAAATCCTGCCCATGGGCGGTGGAATTGGCGGTGGCAGCTCCAATGCCGCGACGACATTGCTGGGCCTGAACCATCTCTGGCAATTGGGCTGGGACGAGGATCGACTGGCTGCGCTGGGCCTGGGACTGGGCGCTGACGTCCCGGTTTTCGTGCGCGGCCACGCCGCTTTTGCCGAAGGCGTAGGGGAGAAACTGACCCCTGTAGACCCCGAAGAACCGTGGTATGTCGTGCTGGTCCCGCAAGTATCTGTAAGTACAGCAGAAATTTTTTCAGATCCGCTGTTGACACGTAACTCTCCTCCCATTAAAGTGCGCCCCGTTCCCAAGGGAAACAGTCGTAATGACTGCTTGCCGGTGGTAACAAGGCGTTATCCAGAGGTACGTAACGCTTTGAATTTGCTAGGTAAATTTACCGAAGCAAAACTCACCGGAACTGGAAGTTGTGTGTTTGGGGGCTTCCCAAGCAAAGCTGAAGCTGATAAAGTCTCGGCCCTTCTTACAGAGACCCTTACAGGGTTTGCAGCAAAGGGAAGCAACATTTCGATGTTGCATCGCAAGCTGCAAGGTCTGCTCTAAAGGAATCGATTACTGGGTAATCGTTGCAACAGATACAGGGGCGTCGCCAAGCGGTAAGGCAGCAGGTTTTGATCCTGCCATGCGTTGGTTCGAATCCAGCCGCCCCTGCCATTTTCCTATACTCATCCAGGTTACCCTCAGCCTTCAGGTACTGCGCGTGTCCAAGATGATGGTCTTTACGGGGAACGCCAACCCCGATCTGGCTCGACGTGTCGTACGTCAGCTGCATATCCCTCTCGGTGACATCTCTGTCGGCAAGTTTTCCGACGGCGAAATTACAGCCGAGATCAATGAAAACGTCCGCGGTAAAGATGTCTTCATTATTCAGCCGACTTGCGCTCCGACCAACGATAACCTGATGGAACTGGTAGTGATGGCTGACGCCTTCCGCCGCTCCTCGGCTACTCGTATCACTGCTGTTATTCCTTACTTTGGTTATGCCCGTCAGGATCGCCGTCCGCGTTCCGCACGTGTGGCTATCAGCGCGAAAGTCGTTGCTGACATGCTTACCGTAGTCGGCATCGACCGTGTTCTCACGGTTGATCTGCATGCTGACCAAATCCAGGGTTTCTTCGATATTCCGGTAGATAACATCTACGGCTCCCCGGTATTGGTGGATGACATTGAAGATCAGCGCTTCGAAAACCTGATGATCGTGTCCCCGGACATTGGTGGCGTCGTGCGTGCACGGGCTGTTGCCAAATCCCTGGGCGTGGATCTCGGGATCATCGACAAACGCCGTGAGAAAGCCAATCACTCTGAAGTGATGCATATCATCGGTGATGTCGAAGGGCGTACCTGTATTCTGGTCGATGACATGGTCGATACCGCCGGCACTCTGTGCCACGCGGCAAAGGCCTTGAAAGAGCATGGCGCTGCCAAGGTTTTCGCCTACTGCACACACCCTGTGCTGTCCGGTCGGGCGATCGAAAACATCGAAAATTCCATGCTGGACGAACTGGTGGTGACTAACACCATCCCGTTGTCCGCTGCTGCTCAAGCCTGCTCGCGTATCCGTCAATTGGATATCGCGCCGGTAGTTGCCGAGGCGGTCCGCCGCATCAGCAATGAAGAATCGATCAGCGCGATGTTCCGTTAAGGGCCCTGCCCTTCTCACTCATCACGTTGACGAAAAGCGCCCCGCCCCGGCATTCCTGTCGGGGCGGGGCTTTTTTGCCCATATCGCCTTTAGCGCTGGTCGCAAACGCTGGGGCGAATGTGGTTATTTTGGAGATACAACATGAACGATTTTACCCTGAATGCTGAAGTGCGTTCCGACCTGGGGAAAGGTGCGAGCCGCCGCCTGCGTCGTCTCGCAAGCCTGGTACCAGCTGTAGTTTACGGTGGCGAAAAAGCCCCTGAATCCATCAGCATGCTGGCTAAAGAAGTTGCCAAACTGCTCGAAAACGAAGCGGCTTACAGCCACATCATCGAGCTGAACGTTGGTGGCACCAAGCAAAACGTAATCATCAAGGCTCTGCAACGTCACCCGGCCAAAGGCCACGTGCTGCACGCTGACTTCGTACGCGTAGTTGCCGGCCAGAAGCTGACCGCTATCGTTCCTGTGCACTTCATCAACGAAGCTGCTCCAGTGAAGAAAGGCGGCGAGATCTCGCACGTTGTTGCTGAAATCGAAGTGACTTGCCTGCCAAAAGACCTGCCTGAATTCATCGAAGTTGACCTGGCTAACGCCGAAGTCGGCTCGATCATTCACCTGTCCGACATCACCGCCCCTAAAGGCGTTGAATTTGTTGCTCTGGCTCACGGTAACGACCTGGCTGTTGCCAACGTTCACGCTCCACGTGTTGCTCCAGAAGCTGCAGAAGGCGCTGCAGAGTAATTTTTACTCTGTACGCCGGAGTGACCGGAAACATCGCGGACTGGAACGTAGCGAGAAAGCGGGCGGGAACGCGGAGTTTACATAATGGTAAATGAGCAATTTTCGTCCACTTTCGCCGCACACACTGATTGCGGCGATGTTATCCACCACTCCAAGGAAGGGCCCCTATCGTGACTGCCATCAAACTGATCGTTGGCCTGGGAAATCCAGGCGCTGAATACGAACAGACCCGGCATAACGCAGGGGCCCTTTTTGTTGAGCGCATCGCGCACGCACAAGGGGTCAACCTTGTCGCCGATCGCAAATATTTTGGCCTGACCGGGCGCTATTCGCATCAGGGTCAGGATGTTCGTCTGCTGATTCCCACCACGTACATGAACCGTAGCGGCCAGGCCGTAGCGGCTCTGGCGGGTTTCTTTCGCATCAAGCCTGAAGAAATCCTCGTGGCGCACGACGAACTCGATTTGCCTCCGGGCGTTGCCAAGCTCAAGCAGGGCGGCGGCCATGGCGGTCACAACGGGTTGCGCGACATCATTGCGCAACTGGGCAATCAGAATACCTTTCACCGCTTGCGGCTTGGCATTGGCCACCCGGGCGTTGCCAGTATGGTTTCAAATTTCGTCCTGGGTCGTGCGCCACGCGCCGAACAGGAAAAACTCGATGCCAGCATCGACTTTGCCCTCGGCGTGCTGCCGGATATCCTCGCCGGTGAATGGAACCGCGCGATGAAAAACCTGCACAGCCAGAAGGCCTGACTCTACTCCGAGGGGAAACACCATGGGATTCAATTGCGGCATCGTCGGCCTGCCTAACGTCGGCAAGTCCACCCTGTTCAACGCCCTGACCAAATCCGGGATCGCGGCCGAGAACTTCCCCTTCTGCACCATCGAGCCGAACACCGGTATCGTGCCGATGCCGGATCCACGCCTGGATGCCCTGGCGGCCATCGTCAATCCAAAGCGCATCCTGCCGACCACCATGGAATTCGTCGACATCGCGGGCCTCGTTGCCGGCGCTTCGAAAGGTGAAGGCCTGGGCAACAAGTTCCTCGCCAACATTCGTGAAACCGATGCCATCGCCCACGTGGTCCGCTGCTTCGAAGACGAGAACGTGATTCACGTCTCCAACAGCGTCGACCCGAAACGCGACATCGAGATCATCGACCTGGAACTGATCTTCGCCGACCTCGACAGCTGCGAGAAGCAACTGCAGAAAGTCGCTCGCAACGCCAAGGGTGGCGACAAGGACGCGGTGGTCCAGAAAGGTCTGCTGGAGCAGTTGATCGCTCACTTCACCCTCGGCAAGCCAGCGCGCACGCTGATGAAGAACATGGGCGCCGACGACAAGGCCGTGATTCGTGGCTTCCACCTGCTGACCACCAAGCCGGTCATGTACATCGCCAACGTCGCTGAAGACGGTTTCGAGAACAACCCGCTGCTGGACATCGTCAAGGCCATCGCCGAAGAAGAAGGCGCCATGGTGGTTCCGGTCTGCAACAAGATCGAAGCCGAAATCGCCGAACTGGAAGACGGCGAAGAGAAAGACATGTTCCTCGAAGCCCTGGGCCTCGAAGAGCCTGGCCTGAACCGCGTGATCCGCGCTGGCTACGAGATGCTGCACCTGCAGACCTACTTCACCGCCGGTGTCGAAGAAGTCCGCGCCTGGACCGTCCGCGTCGGTGCCACCGCACCTCAAGCCGCTGGCGTGATCCACACCGACTTCGAAAAAGGCTTCATCCGCGCCGAAGTGATCGCGTATGACGACTTCATCCAGTACAAGGGCGAAGCCGGCACCAAAGAAGCTGGCAAATGGCGTCTGGAAGGCAAGGACTACATCGTAAAAGACGGCGACGTGATGCACTTCCGTTTCAACGTGTAATACACAGCCAAAGAAAAAGCCGCGTTTGATACGCGGCTTTTTTGTGCCTGGAATAATTCGACTTACAACATAGAACCAATGTGGGATCAGGGCTTTTTGGTCCGAGGCAGGAAGATCGCCAACACACCCAACAACGGCAAGAACGAACACAGGAAATACACGTATTCGATGCCGTGCACGTCCGCCAGATGCCCGAGCAACGCCGCGCCAATCCCGCCGAAACCGAACATCAAGCCGAAGAATACGCCGGCGATCATCCCGACATTGCCCGGCACCAATTCCTGGGCATACACCACGATGGCCGAGAACGCTGAGGCGAGGATGAAGCCGATGATCACGCTCAGGACGCTGGTCCAGAACAGGTCGACGTGTGGCAGGAGCAGCGTGAAGGGTGCAACGCCGAGGATCGAGAACCAGATCACCGCCTTACGTCCGATCTTGTCGCCGATCGGCCCACCAAAGAACGTCCCCGCCGCGACCGCGCCCAAAAACAGGAACAGGTGCAGCTGCGAACTGGCCACCGACAGGTCGAATTTCTCGATCAGGTAGAACGTGAAGTAGCTGGTGAGGCTGGACATGTAGAAGTACTTGGAGAACACCAACAAACCGAGCACTACGAGCGCACTGATCACCCTCCCCTTCGACAAACCATGCGTCGCCGCCTGGCCTTGCTTGAGCTTGAACAGATTCAAGTGGTTGGCGTACCAGCGGCTGATCCGGTACAGCACGAATAACGCGAACACAGCGAATAGCCCGAACCAGGCCACATGCCCCTGACCGTAGGGAATGATGATCGCTGCCGCCAGCAATGGACCGAACGCCGACCCGGCATTGCCGCCTACCTGAAAGGTCGATTGCGCCAGACCAAAGCGCCCGCCCGAGGCCAGTCGCGCCACGCGAGAGGCTTCCGGGTGAAAGGTCGACGAACCGATCCCGATCAACCCCGCCGCCAACAGAATCAATGGAAAGGTGCCGACCATCGACATCATCACAATGCCGATCAGTGTGCACACTGTCCCGGCGGGAAGCAGCCAGGGTTTGGGATGCCTGTCGGTGTAATAACCGACCCACGGCTGCAAAAGCGAAGCCGTGAGCTGGAAGGTCAGTGTGATCAATCCGACCTGGGTAAAGGTCAGGCCATAGTTGGCCTTGAGCATTGGATAAATCGACGGCAGCACCGACTGGATCAGGTCGTTGATAAGGTGCGCCAGCGCTACCGCGCCGATGATGCGCATGACCAAAGGGCTGCTTTGTGAAGTCGCGGGTGCCGACGTCGCGCCGGTCTGAACGTTGCTGATAGCCATGAGTATTTCCGTACAGCGGATGGGTGCACGCGGGCAGGTGCGTCAATGTGCCATTTTTAGCTGCGACAGCGCCATCCCCTTAGCCAGCTAACGAACTAAATATTCAACGCCCCAGGGGTGATAGCGCAACGCCATGGTCTAAATCTTGCGTTGTTTTACCCCTTCAACGCGGGCCCCTTACAAAGGGGGCCGAGAATGGGAAGTTTCGCTACAGAGTCGGCCTACAGAGCTGGCGAGGGTGAACTTTCGAGGCCTTTTACAAGGGCACAGGTCGCGGTCGCAATGACCTCGACGCACGCCGATGGTGCGTGGTGTCCACAGGAGTCATGGGGCATGTCGTTTTTATCACCGGGGATCGGGTTGCTGGGGCGTTTTGGCTTCGCACGCAAATTTCAGCTGTTGTTTCTCCTGTTCATCCTGCCGCTGGCCGGCAGCCTGCTGATGATCGGTCAGGATTACCGCGCCAAACTCAGCCTGATCTCCGGCGAACGAGCCGGTGTGCGTCAGCTGCTCGCGCTGGATGCGCTCGACAACCTGCTCGCGGCCCAGCGTGATCGCGCTGCTCGCTGGCGTGCCACGGAAACCAATCGCCAACCGACGCCCGCCACCCTCGCCGCGATGGCTGCGTTTGAAGCGGTTCAACCTGCTGTTGCTCAGGCCACCTCAGACCTCGGCAACGCGCTGGAAGCGGAAGACGCCAAGGACGAAACGCTGACCCGTTATCAAGCCCTGCAAACCGCCCTCAATGGCCTGGACTCGAAAAGCCTGAGCAGCGTCGGTTGGTGGCCGGACGGTTACGATCGTTTCACCAACGCCTTGAGCTCACTGCAAGCCCTGCGCGAACAGATCGCCATGGACAATCGCCTGACACTGGCGCCGTGGCTGGAAACCTATCTGCTGACGCAGATCTCCATCCAGCACGCGCCGGACCTGATCGAACGGGTCGGGCGCCTGGCCAGCGTCGGTCAGGCGTCGGTTGTCTCTGGGCAGTTCACCCTGCAAAGCCGTCTGCAACTGCGGGACCTGCGCAGCCGTATCGGCGATGCCCGCGAGCAGCTGGTGAAAACTGCCACGCTTCTGGAAGCCCGCCTGCCCATCGAATTGCAACACTGGGCCGGGCAGTACCAAGGCAGCCTCAAACAGCTCGACGTGAGTCTGAAGGTGCTGGATGACGGTGTATTCGGCGGCAGCATCAATCTCAAGCCAGAAGAGTTTGAACGCAACCTCGACACCCTGCTCACCGACCTTGCTTCCCTGCGCCAGCAATCGTTGATGTCATTGGATCAGCGCCTGGATTACTACCACGGCTCGGCGATTCGCCAGTTCATTGTGGTGGCGACGATCTTTGGCTGCCTGCTACTGGCTGCGCTGTACCTGTTTATCTGCCTGCAAGCCTCGATCCGTCGCAGCGCCAGCGGAATTACGCTGCTGGCCGAAGCCTTGCGTGACGGCAATCTGAGCCTGCAAGCCCCCGTGCAGGGCCGCGATGAACTGGCGGCTATCAGCACGGCCCTGAACGTCGCCGTGGTGCAATTGCGCAACAGTCTGCAGGGGGTCGATCACGAAACCTTGCAGGTGAGCAACGCGGTGCGCACGCTCAACCATCACTCCAGTGGCGCACTCGGCGAAGTCGAAGCGCAACAGTTGCAAATCAGCCAGATCGCCACAGCGGCCACGCAACTGGCGGCCACCTCTCAAGGGGTCGCCCAGAGCTGCGAACAGGCGTCAGGCAGCGCTCAGCACACCCAGCGCATTGCCGCCGACAGCAGCCGAGACAGCCAGCGCACCACCGCCAGCATTCAGCAGCTCAATCAGCGCTTGAACGACACCGCCGCGGCACTGGGTCGGGTCAGTGAGCAAGGGCAACAGATTCAACTGGTGGTCGATACCATTCGCGGGGTCGCCGAGCAAACCAACCTGTTGGCGCTCAATGCCGCGATCGAGGCGGCTCGTGCAGGAGAACAAGGCCGCGGCTTCGCCGTGGTGGCCGATGAAGTGCGCAGCCTTTCGCAACGCACCCAGTCTTCCACCGCGCAAATTGCCGGCACGGTCGACAGCTTGCGCAGCACCGTGAATGAGGCGGTCAGCCTGATGGAAGCGGCCTGTAACCAGGCACAAAATGATGCCCAATCCGTCACAGGCCTGGGCGAACGCCTCGGGGAAATCGCCCTCGCGGTGCAAGGCGTGACCGACACCCTGGCGCACATCGCGACCGCGGTGGAAGAACAGGCCAGTACCGCCGATGAAGTCAGCGGCAACATTCAGCAAGTCGATCAGGCGGCAGTAAGGTTGCTGGAAGGCGCGCGGGCGGTGAACCTGGCGGCGGACACCTTGAGCCAAGGCAGCAAGGCCCTGAGCGCGAATACCGGGAGATTTCAGCTCAGTTGACGCCCTCCTCCGGCCCGATTTTTCGGGTCAGGAGGATAAGCAGTTGAAAGCGTAGAGAAATATTTTAGATTTACGCTTGACACATCATCGTTCCAAGCCAATAATGCGCGCCACTTGGCTACATAGCTCAGTTGGTTAGAGCATAGCATTCATAATGCTGGGGTCCGGGGTTCAAGTCCCTGTGTAGCCACCAAGTACTAAAAACGGCTTACCGAAAGGTAGGCCGTTTTTTTATGCCTCGAAAAAAGTACCCTGAACCCCATGGGTTCAGGGTGATCCGCTTCAGAGGCGAATCGTCGGCAACGCGGACAACGCACGCTCCCAAATTTGCCAGGTGCGCAGCCAGACCATCGCCTGCCAATCGCTGTCGGCCGGATAGAACTGCTCCAGCAGATTCAACTTGATCCCGCGCCCTACCGCATCATTCGGGTTGCCATGCAGATGCAGCCAGTGGTCATCGCGCAAATGACGATGCACGTCCGCCCCCGGATACGTTCCGCACTCAATCACAAAAGGCATCAACCGTACCTGCGGCAACGCGTCGATTAACGCTTGGGAGGTGTAGCCGGTAGCCGTCGCCGCCACACCGGTTTCGCTCAAGGTGTCGGCACCGGTCAGCAGCGTGTAGAGCCATGGGCCGTAAATGGCCTGCGCCTCCGGAAGCGCGGGATAAGCCGCCTCGGTGATTGTCAGCAACATCGGATGACCGTACTCGCCGGCGCCCGTGTGCAAGTCGAAACACATGACCACGTCGGCGTGGGCAATGTGCTTTTGCAGGATCGCGTGCAGCGTGCGGTTCGACCAGCTTGGTGCCAGCCCGCCGTAAAACAGACCGTCGGGGTGGCTGTGCTGGCCGCCCTCGACAATCGACATCACCGCCGGCCAGCCATGGGTGCGAATTTGCGCGTCGAGCAAGGCATCGGCGCGTTCACGCTCGGGACCTTGCAGCTCGGAGCAGGCGTAGATGTCATGCAGCGTTGCGTATGCCTGATTGTCCGGCAGCGGGCGCTCGAAGTTCAGGTGATTGCGGTTCAGGTCAATGTTGTCTTCGTTCACCCGCCGCAGCCAGGCGGTGCCCCAGGGATTGATCAAGTGAACGAACACCACGGCGACATCGGCCGGCAGTGTGCGCTTGCCCAAGTCCTGCATCCATTTGATCTGGCAACCTGAACCATAAAAGCCTTCGACGCCATGTGTACCGCTCAGCGCGATGAGTAAGCGCTTGGCGCCTGGATCACCCAGCACCGCCACGTCAGTGCTCAACGACTCCCCGAAAGGCCCTTTGAGTGGATGCGGGTACTCGGTCAACGTTGCACCGGCTTCGTTGGCTGCCGCGAGGAACTGTTCTCGCTGAGTACGGTAACTCGGCTGGGTGGGGAACTCGGTGTGCATGTCTGCCTCTTGTTGATCTTCTGGCCCGTCGGTTGCACTCGACCCTACAGAAAATCCGTCGACTCATGAAGGATAAAAGCAGCTTTACTGTAGGCCTTGGTTTGCGCCATCCCGAGGCGACCGATACAGTCCCGGTAACTTTCCCACGGACGGAGTGCCCTAACGTGATCCCAGCCTTCCACTTGAGCCGCTATCGCCGCTCGGCCGTGTCGCTGATCGCTACTGCGTTAATACTCACCGCCTGTAACGCGCCACCGACGTCGACGTTGCCGGTCGCGCCAGAAAGCGCCTCGGGCTATCGCACCGACCTGCAAACCCGGTACGCGTCCAGACATATGGCGGCAGCGGCCAATCCTCTGGCGGCCCAGGCCGGTCGGGAGATGCTGCGTCAGGGGGGCTCGGCAATTGATGCCACCATTGCGATGCAAGCGGTGCTGACGCTGGTCGAACCACAATCCTCCGGCATTGGCGGCGGCGCATTGATCGTGCTCTGGGATGGCCAGGCTGTACGCACCTTCGACGGTCGCGAAACCGCCCCCGCCGGCGCCACCGAGAAACTTTTCCTACAGGCCGACGGCACACCGATGGCCTTCACCCAGGCGCAGATTGGCGGTCGCTCGGTGGGGACGCCTGGTGTGTTGCGAGCGCTTGAGTTGGCCCATCGCAAACACGGTCGTCTTCCGTGGGTGACGCTGTTCGAACCGGCCATCCAACTCGCGGAGAAAGGTTTCCCCATCTCGCCGCGCCTACATCTGTTGATCGCTTCGGACTCGTCCATGCACAGCTCGCCGGACATGGCGGCCTACTTTCTGAACACTGATGGCAGCCCGAAAGCCGCCGGCACACTGTTAAAGAATCCTGAACTGGCTGCGGTGCTGAAACGCATCGCCAACGAAGGCCCTGACGCGCTGTACAAAGGCGCCATCGCGCAGGAGATCGTCACCAAGGTTCAGGGCCACGCCAACCCCGGCAGCCTGTCACTGAGCGATCTCCAAGGCTACCAGGCCAAGGAACGCGCGCCGCTGTGCACCGACTACAAACGCTGGCAGGTGTGTGGCATGCCGCCGCCGTCGTCGGGCGGGATCGCCGTGGCGCAAATCCTCGGCACCCTGCAGGCCCTGGAAACCCGTGATCCGCGTTTCGCCCTGGCACCGCTTATACCGATCAAGACCGACAAACCCGCAGGCACGGAGCCCGCTCCGGAAGCGGTGCACCTGATCGCAGAAGCCGAGCGCCTGGCTTATGCTGACCGCGCGCTGTACGTGGCCGACGCCGACTTCGTGCCCGTGCCTGTCAAAGGGCTGGTCGACCCGGCTTATCTGGCCAGCCGCGCCGCCCTGATCGGTGATCGCAGCATGGGCGTGGCCAAACCCGGCACCCCGCCAGGCATTCAGGTCGCCTACGCGCCGGACCGTTCGCCGCTGCGCATCTCCACCTCACAGGTTGTGGCCGTGGATGACCAAGGCGGCGCCGTGTCGATGACCACCACCATTGAATCCGGATTCGGCTCGCATGTGATGGTCCAAGGGTTCCTGCTCAATAACGAGCTGACCGACTTTTCATTTATCCCCGAAGAAAACGGGCAAAAAGTCGCCAACCGCGTCGAGCCCGGCAAACGCCCACGCTCCTCAATGGCGCCGACACTGATCTTCGACCGTCAGAGCGGTGAATTCCTCGCCACCCTTGGCTCCCCCGGCGGCTCGCAAATCATCGAGTACGTGGCCAAATCCACCATTGGCCTGCTCGACTGGAACCTCGACCCACAAGCCGCCATCAACCTCCCCAACTTCGGCAGCCGCAACGGCCCGACGGAGCTGGAACGGGGTGAGTTCAGCGCCGAGTTGATTCAGGCACTGAAGGACAAAGGGCATAACGTGAGTGAGATCGACATGACCAGTGGCACCCAGGCGATTGTTCGGGCCAGGGATGCGCATGGAAACGCATCGCTGGCCGGTGGGGCCGATCCTCGGCGCGAGGGGGAAGCATTGGGGGATTGATTCGTACATGGGAATGAAAAAGGGCTTACCGGGAGGTAGGCCCTTTTTTACAGGTATCACATTCTGATCAGCTGTCGCGTGATGCCATTTCCTACACGCAAAAAACTGTTTCTTGGGTAGAGTTCCGCGTCAGCCTTTGTCCCATCGAATTAGCTGTCCGCAGAACCTGACTATGAGAGTCAAATTCGCTCCCCCACCCTTCGAATTTCCCTCCACAGACTTGCATCAGTCCCAGCACGGGACTAGGCTCGTGCCATGAGAATCATCGCTATTAGTCAGTTGAAAAAGTTTTGGGAGAAATACCCAGACTCGGAACAATCCTTTCTGGCCTGGGTTGACGAGGCAAGAAATGCAAACTGGAAAACGCCTTTGGATATAAAGGCTCACTTTGCTACCGCCAGTATTCTCAAAAGCCGCAGAGTCGTATTCAACATCAAGGGTAACGACTTCAGGTTAGTAGTCGCTGTGGCCTATCGCTTCGGCGCCATATACATAAAATTTGTCTGCACTCACAAGCAGTACGACGCAATCGACGCCGACACCGTCGAGATGGAGTAACCATGAATATTCACCCGATTCACACCGACGAGGACTACCGTGCGGCTCTGCAAAACGTGTCAGCACTGTTTGACAACGAACCAGAGCCAGGCACCCCTGAGGGTGATTACTTCGACATCATGATCACGCTGATCGAAGCTTATGAATCAAAAAAATTTCCGATCGATCTGCCTAATCCGATCGACGCCATCAAATTTCGTATGGAGCAATCTGGCCTTTCCGCTTCGGACCTTGCGCCCGCCATTGGCCGGACAAACCGGGTTTATGAAGTGCTCAATGGCAAACGCGCCCTGACGCTTCCAATGATCTGGAAACTGCATGAGTTGTTCGGGATCCCGGCTGAGAGCCTGATCAAGCCAGTAAAACAATCTTGATCAGGCGTCATTCCTAAATCAGGCCGGCACACCCAAAATAATGTGCGACGCCTTAATCACCGCCGTTGCACTCACACCCGGCGCCAGTCCCAGCTCCGCAACCGCTTCGCGGGTAACAATCGAATAAACTTCACTGCCGACATCAAGCTTGATAACCACTTCGGCGTTCACCGCACCGTCGGTGACGCTGGTGACTTTACCTTCCAGGCAATTACGCGCCGAGAGGCGAATGTCGCTGGAGTCGGTCATCAGCATGACCCACGGCGCCTTTACCAGAGCGACCGCTTCCTTGCCGACCGCGAGACTTCGGCGTTGACCGCGCCCGGCTGCAGATGGCTGATAGTGCCTTTGAATACGTTTCGCGCGCTGACTTTCACGCTGTTGTCTCCTTGAATGATAAATTTTGTATACAACTCCACCTGTCATTCGGGATAACTGCGCAACTTTGCGCTCACCTACATCCACGCTTCAATCCCGGACTTCAGTATCAAGCTGACGCATGAAGCTTAGGTGTGATCTTCAAAGCCCGTCGCGTTGTGCGCTTCTCCAGCGTCAGATCCCGCACTTCTCGCAAACCCCACAGCTCTGTGGGAATCGTCCTCCAACACCCTCGGAAGCGTCAGACATAAGTGTTTCAGCGGTTGTTTTAAAGTGTGTCCCGAATCGCAGGCGTCATGATTTGACCGGCGGGTTTCCCCGTTCAAACCCTGCGCCTCCGCTACTTTTCACAACCACCAAGGCGTTTACATTTGATGAGCAACCGTTGGAAGAGCAATTCGCGCAATGAGTCTGGTGCGTTTCTCAAGCGCTTTAAAACCGAACTGATCGTGGGCTTCATTCTTGGCGCCATCCCTCTACTGATCCACTCGACGAGCCAGGCCGAACTGCAAGCCATTCTCCAGTCATTAATGGCCAGCGCGCCCATCGTCAGCCACGGCTTTTGTCTGCTGACGATCTACATTGCGGTGTGCATTCACAAGAAAATCCACCGACTGAAAAGCGACCGCATGCGCGAACGGTTCGAGGTGATCTACAAGGTCACGGCGGAAGTCGGGACGAGTTTCCTGACCCTGCTGCGTACCGGCCTTGGGGCGATCGTCGGTTTCCTGATGATTGCCCCCTTCATTGAGGACGTACCGATCTCACTCAACCACTGGCTGACCACGCTCATGCTCTGCTTCATGACCCTGGTGTTCTCGGCATCGGTATCGTTGCTGCATGACTTTCTGATGACGCGCCCGACCCGCAGCCATCCGAAAAATCACATTCGCTTGTGAGGACGCAGGCCTGGTGGCTGATTTACGGCAGGGTCTTGCCGTCCACCGGGTCGCCAATCTTCAGGAAATGCCCGCCCGCCACATGGTGCAAGGTGCGTAATGCATCCTGCCCTTCGAAGTGCCAACGGCCCTCGCTGAAAACGCGCTCATCCGCCTGCGCGGCAATGACCTCGGCCAGGAACAGGTCGTATTGCTGATGATTAGTGGGCTCTGGCAGCAGTCGACATTCCAGCCACGCCACACAGCCTTCGAGCATTGGGGCATCAATCAGCTCGCCACTGAAGGTTTGCAAACCATAGGCCTGGAACTTGTCCTGACCTTGGCCCCGGGTCAATTCCAAACCTGATGTCGAGCCAACCGTCTGGGTGATATCGGCCTGCGCTGCGCAGGGGACATTCAGCACGAACGTTCCCGAGGCTTCCAGCAGTTGCCGGGTCCAGGTGGACTTGTCCAGCACCACGGCAATTTTCGGCGGTTCGAAATCCAGCGGCATGGCCCAGGCGGCGGCCATGATATTGCGCTGGCCATCATGGGCTGCGCTGACCAGTACCGTCGGGCCGTGATTGAGCAGACGGTACGCCTTGGACAAAGGAACCGGCCGACGGTGGGAATCGTTCATGTTATCTGCTCCTGGGAAAAGAGCCGATTGTAGCGATTTCCACCGCGACGGCAGGTTTCAAGTCGCCAGCTGATTGGCAAACTGCCCGACCGCGTTCACCACTTTCTGCGCACCGTCCTGAATCTCGACGATCACCGTGCCCGCTTCCGCCGCCAGCGCCAGGCCTTGTTCCGCCTGAAGCTTACCGTCGGTCATCAGGGCCACGGCATTGCGCGCCATTTCCTGGTTCTGACGCACGACACCGACAATTTCATCGGTGGCCTGGCTGGTACGAGATGCCAGCTGCCGAACCTCATCCGCGACCACGGCAAACCCTCTGCCCTGTTCGCCAGCCCGAGCCGCCTCAATCGCCGCGTTGAGCGCCAGCAGATTGGTCTGCTCAGCGATGCCGCTGATGGTTTTGACGATAGTGCCAATGACCAGCGATTGCTCATTCAACGCTTCGATTCCATCGCCAGCGGTTTGCATGTGCCTGGCCAGGTCACGCATGACGTCCACTGCCTGAGTCACTACGGCCGTGCCGCGCTGGGCACTTTGGTCGGTTTGCTGAGAAGTGCTGTAGGCAATGTTGGCGGCTTCGGCAACGGCGTTTTCCTGACTGACCTGATCAGTAATCACCGTGGCGAACTTCACCACTTTGTAGAGCTTGTTGTTGGCATCGACCACCGGGTTGTAGGACGCTTCCAGCCAGACCATACGACCATGGCTGTCGAAGCGCTTGAAACGGCCGGCGACAAACTCACCCGCGTTCAAGCGTCGCCAGAAGTTCTGATACTCGGCGCTGTTGTACTCCTGCGGCTCACAGAACGTGCGGTGATGTTTGCCCTTGATCTGCGCGAGGCTGTATCCCATGCCGCCGAGGAAGCGATCGTTGGCCGTCAGCACGTTGCCATTGAGGTCAAACTCGATCACCGCCGTCGAGCGCACCAGCGCGCCGATCAGGTTCTCGTGCTCACGAGACGCTTCGATGGTGCGCGTCAGGTCGCTGGAATAAATCGAGAAATGTTTGATCCGGCCATCGGCCGAGCGCACCGGCTGCAAAATCGAGCGCAACCACGCTTCCTGGCCATTGCCCCGCAGCAAACGCACGGCACCGGCGAAATGCTCGCCACGGGTCAGCGCGTTTTTGAAGCGGCGGTGAAATTCGTCTGATTTCACATGGGCGGGAACAATGTCGTCGATGTGACGACCGACCAGATCGTTGCTCTTGTAGAACATCTCAGCGATGAAATTCTGATTGGCCGATTGAATCCGCCCATCGGGATCAAGTGTCAGGACCAGCATCTCGCTTTCCAGGCTGTCCTTCACTTGCTGAAGGCTGGAGAGTTCTTCGCGAAGAGCCGAGAGCTCCTGCTTCAAGCGTTTATTGAACATGGGAAGCACCGATGGACTGGGAGGGAAAGCGGCCTGCTGCCTAGCCATCGGCGGTACGGATATTTTCTGAAGAGTGCTTCAGGGTTGTCCTACAAAAATAGTTGCATCGTCAACGCCTGCAATTACACCGCGCCAGCCGTCGCGCAATGACTGACCTTGGGCATGCGCGTACCAAAATACGCCGCGCTGCCAACGCCCACCGCCCCCATCACGGCACAGAAGATCACGCAGATCCACGGGCTCCATGGCATCAGACCGATAAGCAGCAGCGGTGTGATGCTCGCCCACGCGGCGTAGGCAATGTTGTAGGTGAAGGAAATCCCCGAGACACGAACCCGTGCCGGGAACAGGCTGATCATCACCGACGGCACCGCGCCGACTACCCCGCAGCTCAGGCCTGCAATCGCATACGCCAGGCCTGTCCAGTTGCCGCCACTGATCAGGCAGCCGTACAGCACGCCAACCCCCAGCGGGAGCAGCAGGCTATAGAGCATGACCGTGCGCCAGGCGCCGATGCGATCGACCAGCAACCCGGCGAGCACGCAGCCGAGGTTCAGGAAAACAATGCCCAACGCGCTCAGAGCGAAGGTATGGCTGGCGGTCATGCCGAAGCTTTTCTGCATCATGGTCGGGGTGATGACAACGAACACCACCACGGCCGAGGTCAGCACACAGGTGAGGATCATCGACGGTAACATCGCCAGACGATGCTCACGCAAGACCGTGCGCAGCGGCAGTTCGACAGCGGCATCGCGCTGGGCTTGCATGGCCATGAACACCGGGGTTCCACTGAGCCAGCGGCGCAGCCAGACGCCGATCACCCCGAACACACCGCCCAGCAGGAACGGGTAACGCCAGGCGAAATCGAGGATTTCCGTCGGGGTGAATGCCTGTGCGAGAAAGGTCGCTGTCAGGGCGCCGATCAAGTAACCGAACGTCAATCCGGCTTGCAGGAAACCGAGGGCATATCCGCGATGCCCGGTTGGCGCGTGCTCGGCGACAAATACCCAGGCACTCGGCACTTCCCCGCCCACCGCCGCGCCTTGCAGGACACGTAACACCAACAGCAGCAGTGGTGCCCAATAGCCGATTTGCGCGTAGGTCGGCATGATGCCGATCAGCAGGCACGGCAGCGCCATCATCAGGATACTCAGGCTGAAGACTTTCTTGCGCCCCAACCGATCGGCGAAATGCGCCATCAGAATTCCGCCCAATGGACGCGCCAGATAACCGGTGACAAAGATTCCGAAACTTTGCAGCAAGCGCAGCCACTCAGGCATTTCCGGCGGGAAGAACAGTTGACTGAGGGTCAGGGCGAAAAACACGAAAATGATGAAATCATAGATTTCCAGCGCGCCGCCGAGGGCTGCAAGGCCGAGGGTCTTGTAGTCCGAGCGGGTAAAAGGCGTCGGGCGCGAGGGGGTGTTGGCAGTCATGAAAAAGAACTCTGCAGCCGGTAAAAAACCAAGGCGCCCATGGTCTACGCAAACGCGTCCACGGACAAGCCGTTAGACCATAGTCCCGTTTTGGTAAAACTTTGTCACACAGCAGGATCGGTTGATTTACTGTTGGCATCTGTCTAGACCGGCCATTACGGCCCGAAGACCACCATAAACATAAAAATTCGAGGTACGCCCGTGGCTGCTGATATCGAAGATACCCGCTCCGCCCGTTTTGCCCTGCGCTGTTCAAATTTTGCCGAACGCTGGTTCCCCGACTCCTGGGTGTTTGCCGCGCTGGCGGTGATTATCGTTGCCGTGGCCACCCTGTTCATGGGCGCCAAACCGACTGATGCCGCCATGGCGTTCGGTGACGGGTTCTGGAGCCTGATTCCGTTCACCATGCAGATGGCGTTCGTGGTGATTGGCGGTTATGTGGTCGCCAGCTCGCCGCCAGCGGTGAAACTGATCGACCGTCTGGCACGCCTTCCGAAAAACGGCCGCTCGGCCGTGGCCTGGGTGGCGTTGATTTCCATGGTCGCTTCGCTGCTGAACTGGGGCTTGTCGCTGGTGTTTGGCGGCTTGCTGGTTCGTGCCCTCGCCCGCCGTACCGATCTGAAAATGGATTACCGAGCCGCCGGTGCGGCCGTCTATCTGGGTCTTGGCGCGGTGTGGGCCTTGGGCCTGTCGTCGTCCGCTGCACAACTGCAGGCCAACCCGGCCAGCCTGCCGCCGTCGATCCTGGCGATCACCGGAGTCATTCCCTTCACCCAAACGATCTTTTTGTGGCAGTCCGGTGTCATGCTGCTGGCGCTGATCGTGGTCTCGCTGATCGTTGCCTACGCCACCGCGCCGGGCCCCAACACGGCCCGAGACGCCAAAGCCTGCGGCGTCGACCCGAGTTTCAACCTGCCGCCACTGCAACCACGCACTCGCCCCGGCGAATGGCTGGAATACAGTCCGCTGTTGACCCTTTTGCTGGTGCTGCTGGCGGCTGGCTGGCTGTTCCACGAGTTTTCGACCAAACCGTTGCTCAGTGCCATCTCCGGGCTGAACACCTATAACTTCCTGTTCTTGATGCTCGGCGCGCTGCTGCACTGGCGTCCGCGCAGCTTCCTCGACGCCGTGTCCAGGGCTGTGCCAACCACCACCGGCGTGCTGATTCAGTTCCCGTTGTACGGCTCGATCGCCGCCTTGATGACCACGGTCAAAGGCACTGACGCCCAGACCCTGGCGCACCACATCTCGACGTTCTTCGTCAGCATCGCGTCCCACGACACCTACGCGGTGCTAATGGGCGTGTACTCGGCGATTCTCGGCTTCTTCATCCCGTCCGGCGGCGGCAAGTGGATCATCGAAGCGCCGTACGTCATGCAAGTGGCCACCGATCTGAACTACCACCTGGGCTGGGCCGTACAGATCTACAACGCGGCCGAAGCCCTGCCGAACCTGATCAACCCCTTCTACATGCTGCCGCTGCTGGGCGTGCTCGGGCTGAAGGCACGGGATTTGATCGGATTCTCGTTCGTGCAATTGCTGGTGCACACGCCGCTGGTGCTGTTTCTACTGTGGGCGCTGGGGACGACGTTGACGTATACGCCGCCGGTGATGCCTTAACACATCAAAGATTGCACCTGCGGGGCAGGTGCAATCATTTACCCTGCTTGAGCGCCAAGTAAATGCCAGGATTTTTCTTACGTATAGGCTCGATTGCGCCTGACATGAAACTCGGTCAGATCCTATCTCCAAACAGTAAATCGCTGAGTAAACTCCGACAGGTCGAAGCTTATTAAAGTAAAAAACTGCACTGACCAAGGATGAACAAGCACATGTCTTTAATATCGAAAACGCTGGAAGATATGATTAATGAAATTTACCAGGACGGTAGGGTTTCAGTCGTTGAATACAAAAAACTGCGTGATGACGCCGACCGCCGTATGGACGCAGTCGTCCGCGAGTTCGGACTGCACAACAATCTGACCGCCCTTCAAAAAGCGATGGATGTAGTGATGCAATTAACGCAAACCGCCATCATTGATGCAAAAAAAGCCAAACTGACTGATACCGGAGAGGCCATCGTCAAGGATGCCGTATTTGCACAGGTCGAGTACTTGCGTGCTGGTACTCATCTGGCGTTGAAATTGTTGTAACGCTTCACTGGTTTCGAAGAAACACCCAACGCCGACGCTCAGCTGTTATTTCACTGACGTCGGCGCAGTCCCGAGTTGAGAACCTTTACAACTTCTCGACCGGACGCAAACGGTATTGCGCAGGCAATTGCTCAAACCCGCTGATGGTCGCATTCAGGCTTTTCCAGCGCCCGTCCTTGATGCCGTAAATGCAGCCGTGGATCGACAGTTTCTGCCCTCGATGCCAGGCGTTTTGCACAATGCTGGTATGCCCGACGTTCGCTACTTGCTGAATCACATTCAGCTCGCAGAGACGGTCGACCCGCTCTTCTTCGGTCGGCAACTTGGCCAGCTCTTCGCGTTTTTCATAATAAAGATCGCGAATCGAGCGCAGCCAGCCGTCGATCAGGCCCAGCTGGCGATCCTGCATCGAGGCGCGTACACCGCCGCAGCCATAGTGACCGGTGACCAGGATGTGTTTGACCTTGAGCACGTCAACGGCGTACTGAATCACCGACAGGCAGTTGAGGTCGGTGTGCAGCACCACGTTGGCCACGTTGCGGTGGACAAACAGGTCGCCGGGCAGCATGCCGACGATCTCGTTGGCCGGCACGCGGGCGTCGGAGCAGCCGATCCACAAATATTCCGGCGTCTGTTGACGGGCCAGCTTGGAGAAGAAGTCCGGATCTTCCTGTTTGATCGCTTCGGCCCAGCGTTCGTTGTTATCAATCAGATCTTGTAATTCGTTCATGCTGTAAAGCCTCAAGAATGATGCGCTGGTTTGACAGACAACCGCCCGTCGGGGTCACGCGCTTGATGCAAGTATGGCCGGTGGAATTCTCGGGAGCCCAGTGGGTCCACCGTAGTAAGACCCACAGTATGAGGAATTGCCATGACTGAATCACGACGACCGTTCGATGCGACGCAACCCGAGCCGATCGATGATAACGAAGACCGCATGGGCTCGGTGCATGAGCTGGACTTTGACGAAGAAGAGCCCAGCGGCAAAATCGGTGACGAGCTGCCGCAAACCGAACGTGAGCGGCTGATGCCCCATGAGCGCTTGCGTGAAGCGGGCATGACGGGCGCCTCGACCGATGATCACGAGTCTACCGATGATGACATGAGCCCGGAAACCTTGATCCATGAAGATGGGTCGCGGGATGCTCATGAAGCGGGTGACGGTGATCAGGCGGATTGGGATTTGAGCATTGTCGATGAAGATGACATTGGCGGGGGGAATGGATTGGATGAAGCGGAAATGGCGAATCGGGATCCGATGGATGGGAAACGTTGATCTGTGGCGCCTGTTAAGCCGCCTTCGCGAGCAAGCCCGCTCGCACATTTAATCGCGTTCTTGATATGGAACTCGGTCAAGTGTGGGAGCGGGCTTGCTCGCGAAGCTTTTAAGGAAAGTCAGTCGACGAGGGTACAGGCCATGACCACTGCATCTTCGCGCCCACCCACCGCAGGATAATAATCCCGGCGCCGGCCAATCTCGTTAAACCCGTACCGTTCATACAGCCGAAACGCCGAGCGGTTGCTGTCGCGAACTTCCAGAAAGCACTCCCGCGCCTCAGCCTTGTAGGCGATCGACATCAAGTGCTCCAGCAGTGTCAAACCCAGGCCACGGCCCTGGTTTTCCGGTTTCACGGTGATGTTCAGCAGGTGCGCCTCATCCAGAATGATCTGCACCACACCGTGGCCGACCTGCTGTTGACCTTCGAACATCAGCCAGATCTGGTACTTGCCCAGCCCATCGAGAAAAATCCCGCGGGTCCAGGGATGGCTGTATGCCGCGTATTCGATTTTCAGTACAGCGTCCAGGTCCGCCTCGATCATTGGGCGGAACGATACAGCGTCACTCATTCGATTCTTTCCAGCGCGCCATCAGCCGACGCATGGCTTGCCAGACATCAGCCTTACGCTGTGGCTCTTCCATTAATAATTCCAGACCCGGCAGGGCCCAGACCGAGCCCAGGCCTTCGACCTGGAGTTCACGGTTAAATGATTCGGCATTGGCCTCACCGGCAAAACGCACCGCCGGCAGGCCGATCAGCCACACGCAGACGCACGGGGCGTCTTCGATGCGAGCGGAGAGAAAACCCTGTACAAAATCGCGCGCCGCTTCAGGGCCCTGATCCATGGTGCCGCGAGCCAGCAGCGGCCAGCGTACCGGTTCGCCGACAATTTGCGGGCTGTCCGGCAGACCGGCCGCGCGCAGCATGTCTTTGAGCAGCAGATAGGCGGGATCGCGGGTCTGGAACGTTTCGCCTGTGGGTAACTCCACCAGCAGCAAGCAGCGACCGGCGCGCAGCAATTGCAGGGCGAAGCGCGGTGGCGGTATTTGCACAGCCTTGGCGACGACCGGCGCGGTCTCTTCTTCGACCTTGGCGTTGGTCCGCGTGCTGGCCAAGGATGGGCGCTGTACCTCGATTTTCACCCGTTCGGCCGGTTTGACCACAGGCTCCATGGGCGCCTGAGCCACTGGAGCGGAGGCCATCGGCGCGACGACCAACGGCTCAGGCGTCTCCAGCAGCTCGGGGCGCGAGGGAGCGGCAAAGGGCAATTCGGTGCGCGGCAGCCAGTTGACCACCTGCATGGCGGTCAAATAAGCGCGGCGACGGGACTCGATAAGCAAAGGTCGGCCACTTGTGGATAACTAATAGTGCGGTGATTCTACCGCCCTTCGCTCAAGATCGCCCGCGCTTGATCGATAGAAAAAGCGACAGCCTGTCCCGCGAATGAATCGCATCGACCCTGATGCAGTACAATCGCGGCTTTTAATCGCCAACCAGCCGGCCATTCCGATGATCGAACCCAAGCGCGTCTTGCGCGCCCTCGCTGAACACTGGGCACTTCTGGAGCCATTGTGCGAGCACTTCGACCAAGGCACCTTGAGCCTCAACGAACTGCGTACGCAACTGGCCGCCCAGCAACTCGACAGTACGCCGCAGGACATCACCAGCCTGCTGGACGTGTGGATCCGCCTCGACATTCTGGTGCCCGTGGCGAAAAGCCCGAACCGTTTCGAACTCAATGCGCAGATCCACGACTTCCTCGCTTACCTGCGCCGCGAGCACCGTCTGGGCCTGTGCCTGGAAATCGAAGCCTATTTGCGCCATCTCGAACGCCTGGCCGGTTACATTCAGGACGCGTTCGATATTCGCGATGGCCACGATCTGGCACGTCAATTGCGCTTGCTCGATATGCGCGTACGCGATGTGTTGAAGAAACTCGCCAACGACGAACAGGCGCTGGTGGCCGTCGCCGAACGCGCCAAAACCAGTGACCGGCAGATTCCGTTGCGTCAGCGCTACGCCGAAGTGCTGGCGACCTGGGACGAATACGTCGAGCCAATGATTCAATTGGTGAACGCCGACGGCGCCTTCGAACAAGGCGTGCGCAAGGTCGAAAACGTCCTGCTGAAGATGCTCACCGAACAGCAGCGCCTTGGCCATCTGGTCGACGACGACATGCTGCTGCGTACCCACGCGCGCATCCTCGAAATGCAGACCAGCGCCCAATTGACCTTGCGTCATGCCCGCGAATTGCTGCTGCCGCTGCGTGAAGAAGCCCGTCGCCACAACGCCGTGACCCGTGGCGCGGCGCTGGCCTTGTCGGCCATTCGTCGCAAAGGCATCGATGCGGTGCCGCAAGCCGCCATGCCGATGTTCACCCGACCGCAAAGCACGTTCCTCGGCAGCGCCAGTCAGGTCGAAGCCTACGTGTATGCGCTGGCCCGTTTCGAACCGAAACCGGCTCGTTTCCCCAAAGCCCACAAGACTCAGAAAGGCGAAGCACCCCGCGCACCACGTACCGTTCGCGAAATGCTCGAACGCTGCGAAGACGCCCTGCCGATGCCGGACCTGATGACCTGGCTGCTGGAGCAAGAGCCGGACGGCGCCACCGACGAATTGCTGTACTGGTTCTCGCGCCTGTCGCGGGAGAAACGCTTCAAGCGCGAGCGTCTGGAACGCCGCGAATACCACACTCATGAGCACCAGGTCAGCCTGCGCTCCTTCGCCCTGCTCTCGGCCGGCGACACCGCCGCCGAGGATTCTGCGAGCACCCCAAATGCATCTTGATCTAAACGAACTGTCCCAGCTGGCGCCGATCTTTCGCGAGCTGTTCAAGGGCTACCACGTCAGCCGCCGCGACCCGGAGCTGTACGCGCAACTGACGAACTTTCAGGACCAGTACCGCACGCTGTTCAAGGCCTTGGGGTTTGAACTGGTGTGCGACACCCGTGGTTTCTACTACTTCGTCCCGGACCTCGCTGCCGCCGCGGTGAACAAGACCGCGCAACGTCTGGCGCTGTTCACCTTCATCCTCGTCGAGCACCTGGCGGATCAGGGCCGTGACCCGGTCGCCGTGCTCGACGGTGGCAGCCTCGGTCGCGATGAATTGCCTTCCCTGCTGGAAAAGTACCGCGACCTGTTCATCCAGGCCGAAGTGCAGACCGTCGAAGAGCTCGAAGAAAAAATCATGCGCCGCATGACCCAGCTCGGCTTCGCCGGCGAAGAAAACGGCATCTACCGTTTCCTGCCGCCGATGCACCGCTTCCTCGATGTCTGTCTGTCGGTTCAGCAGGACCGCGATCTGGCGGCCAGCCTGCACAGCGTGCTGCCATTGCCGGCCCCGGTGCTGATCGATGACGACAGCGACGAAAAACTGTTGGAAACCGATGACCCGCTGGATTTGAGCGAATTTGAAGTAGAGAGCGAAGAAGACGCCATGGCCCGCGCCATCGCTGAAGAACTGGAGACCGACGCATGAGCAAGGAACGCTACGGCATTCGCCGCTTTGCCCTTTTGAACACTGCCGGTTACAGCCTCGGCCTGTTTCCGCTGGAAGAACCACTGTCGGTGTACGGGGCGAACAACCTCGGTAAATCCGCCTCGATCAACGCCTTGCAGTTCCCGATTCTGGCGCGCATGTCGGACATGAGTTTCGGCAAGTACAGCCTGGAACAATCCCGGCGTTTCTACTTCGCCTCGGACACCAGTTACATCCTCGTTGAAGTCTCGCTGCCGCACGGTCCGCACGTGATTGGCGTGGTCGGTCGCGGTCCGGGCGGTGGTTTCGGTCACCAGTTCTTTGCCTATGCTGGCAAACTGGATCTGGCGCACTACCAGAAAAACGACACCTGCCTGCGCCAGAAAGAACTGTTCACCAACCTTGAGCGCGAAGGCCTCAAAGCCTACGAGTTGAAGCCTGATGAGCTGCGGCGTTTGCTGGTCGGCGGTCATACCTCGATTCCGCTGGACCTGACGCTGATCCCGCTGCGCTCAACCAGCGAACAGAGCCTGAAGACGTTCCGTGCGCTGTTCATCAACCTGTTGCACATGCGCGAGATCACCGCGGCCAAGCTCAAACAACTGTTCCTCGATGCGTTCGAGCACAGCCTGCGTTCCGGCAGCGTCGATTACATCGCCGCGTGCGAAGAAGCATTCCGCGATGTACGACGCATGGAGCAGGATTACAACTCGCTGGTAATCGCCGGCCCGCTGGTTGAAGCACTGGCCGCTGGCGTGACCCAGCGCAATATCCTGCGCGGCAAACTGCACCGTATCTCGCCACTGCTCGATTCCCTGCTCGGTACCTGGTCCGACTATGCGAATGCACGCAAGGAAGAACTGACGATTCAGGCCGAGCATTACCGCAACGAGCAAGACGCGCTGCAAAACGATCAGCGCGGCGGCACGCAAGAGCTGATGCGCCTGGAACGGGAAATCACCGGCATCCAGCGCTGGCTCGGCGAGTTGTCGGTGCTCAAGCATCGCTTCGCGTTGGTCGATGACGTCAAAGCGCTGGAGCAGCAACTGCTTGCAGCCAAGGATGCGCACGATGAACTGGCCGGTGCACTGGCACAGTCACGTCAGTTCAGCGCCGAAGACTTGGAAGAACGTCTGCGCGATCTGGAAAAACGCCTCAAGTCGGTCAAGCAGCAACTCGATCACGCTGACAACAACAGCTACGCCCGTCTGCGTGAAGAATTCTCGCAGCAGGACGTCGAGCGTTTGATGCGTCTGTTCAACAGCGCACTGTTCAGCCTGCCGCTGGGTGAGCACGGCATTACGCTGGACGAGGACGGTCAGTGGGTCAAATCCATGGAGCTGATCCTCGACGGTTTCAAAGGCGAGCGCTTCGAAGTACCCGGTTTGTCCATCGATATCTCGCATATCGAACCGCCAGCGCTGCAAGCCCTGGCTGACCGTGCCGCGTTGCGCGATCAGAAAGAGCGTCTGGACAAAGAACTCAAGCAACTCAAGACCCAACAGGCCGTCGCCGCCGACCGCGCGGCGAGCAAGACCCAGACCGAAGCGCTGTACCAGCAAGTGCTGGATGCGCAGAAAGCCCTGGAAGATTTCCGTCGCGCGCAAACCCTGAGCGCCGAAGAAGGCGACAAACTTGAGCAACTGGCGCAAATGGAAGCGGCGCAGGACGAGTTGAAGCGTTCCAGCGATGCCTTCACCGAGCGCGTCCAGCAACTGTCGGCCAAGCTGCAACTGGTCGGTCGGCAGATCGGTGACATGGAAGCCAAGCAACGCACCCTCGACGACGCCCTGCGTCGCCGTCAGCTGTTGCCGGCAGACCTGCCGTTCGGCACGCCGTTCATGGACCCGATCGACGATTCCATGGACAACTTGCTGCCGCTGCTTAACGACTATCAAGACAGCTGGCAGGGCTTGCTGCGCAGTGACGGTCAAATCGAAGCGTTGTACGCCCAGGTTCGCCTTAAAGGCGTGGCCAAATTCGACAGCGAAGACGATATGGAACGTCGCCTGCAACTGCTGATCAACGCGTACGCGCACCGAACCGACGAAGCCCTGACGCTGGGCAAGGCTCGCCGCGCGGCGGTCACCGACATCGCCCGGACCCTGCGCAACATCCGCAGTGACTACGACAGCCTTGAGCATCAACTGGCGCTGTTCAACCGCGAGATTAACAAGCGTCAGGTGTCCAACCTGCAAAGCTTCCGCATCGTGCTCGCGCCGAACAAGGAAGCGCTCAAGCACATCGACCAGATCATCCACAGCGCCGGCCAATACGAAGAAGGCGAAACCCTCTCCGTGTTCGACCTGAGCCAAAGTGCCGATCAGGACAACAAGAACGAAGAAGCCAAGGAGTACCTGGCGCGGCTGGTGGCGGCAAACCACAACCAGCTCGGCCTCAAGGACTTATTCGAACTGGCCTTCGAGATTACCAAGGTCAACGGTCAACCGGTCATTCACACCGACATCGACGGCGCCGCCTCCAACGGCACCACGATGACCATTAAGGCGCTGACCAACATGTACTTGTTGCTGCACTTGATGGACCGCGACCAGGCCGGTCGCGTGCGCCTGCCGTACTACCTCGACGAAGCGGCGGACATCGACGAAAAGAACCAGGCAGCGCTGCTGGAAACCAGTTTGCAACTGGGCTTCGTGCCGATCCTGGCGAGTGTGAAACCGCAGGTCTGTGCCAGCGTCGCGATTGATTTGGAAGGCGGTAGCGGACCGAACGGAATCTACATCGATGAGGCGGACTGGAAGTACATCCGTCGTCATGATGAAGTGAAGGCGAGCGTTGTTGTGCAGGCTGATGAGCCGGAGCTGGATGCGGTCTGATCGGCGTTAATCGCAAGCCATGAAAAAGGCCGCGCTCCAATGGATCGCGGCCTTTTTATTTGTAGGTACATCTTTCAGGCTTTCAGCGAATTTGAAGGCCTCTTCGCGGGCAAGCCCGCTCCCACAAGGGTTCAGTGTTGATCACAAATTCTATGCTCACTGCAAATCCCTGTGGGAGCGGGCTTCCCCGCGAAGGCGGCACCTCAGGCCCCGATGACTATTTGCCGATTGCGATCTTCGGCGCCCAGGTCAGCCATTCATCTTCGAACTTGTCGAACAGCGGGAAGGTTTGTTCAGCCCGTGCCGGGCTGCCCATGCGATCACCGTCCGGGGTGGCAAAGGCGACACCGCCCTGAATCAGTGTCTCAAGCGATTCAGTACGCACCGTTGCACCTTTGAACAAGCCGTAGTCGAGACCAAAACCGCTGCTATTCCAGAAACGCGTACCGCTGCGCACCAGCGACGCGTATTTCGGCTCGATCAGAATGTGTATCAACACACGATCCGCCGTCTGTCCGAGTTCATAGCCTGTGACCTTGCCGACGGTGATTTCACGGTAGGTCACCGGCACACCGGTTTTCAACGAACCACGGCGGGCGGCACTCAACACCAGGCTCAAGCCGGCTTCGTGCTTGGTGCTTTCCGGGGGGGTGGCCAACGCTACGAAATTCTTCTGCGGGCCGAGGTTCTTCGCAGCAGGTTGCACTTCGATGTATTGGCCGGTCACCAACGTTTCGAGGTTGGTGGTCTTGATCAGACCCAGTTCAGGTTTAACCACCCAGAACTGAGTACCTGCCCGGGCAATGTGCTCAGGCACCTCGGTGATCCGCGCAGTGAGCAGTACCGATTGCAGATCATCAGTGAGGTCGACGTCTTCAATCTTGCCGACATCCAGGCCTTTGAATCGCACAGGCGTACCGGTACGCAAGCCATCGGCGCGCTCAACCTTAATGGTGACCACGGTGCCTTTCTGATTGGCTTCGTCATGGTTGGCGAACAGACGGAAACGCGGAATTTTCCTTTGCAGTGGCGCCTTGGCTTCCGGTGTTTCGAAAGCAATACCGCCAGCCATCAGGCTTTGCAAGGATTCACTTTTGACCTGGATTCCGCCCGTCAATCCGCCCGTGAGCGTGATGCCGCTAGCATTCCAGAATCGCGTCGAGGCGTTGACCAGTCCTTCATATTCCTTCTCGATGTGAACACCGATGACCAGTTGCTTCCTTTTCTTGGAAAACTGATAACTCTGCACGGAACCGACTTTGACCTGTTTGTAGAGAATCGGACTGCCGACTTCCAGAGATCCCAGGTTCTCGGTGAACAACACCAGGTGCAGGCCCGGCGAACGCAAATCCAGCGGCGGCGCCTTGGGCCGTGCCACGAATTCGCGTTGCGGCGCTGAGCCTTTATCGCCAGGGCGCACCGCAATGTAGTTACCTTTTACCAACGCTTCCAGACCGGTGATGCCCGCGAGGGAAATCGACGGTTTGACCACCCAGAACTGAGTACCGGTGACCAGGTAATCTTCGGCCAATGGATCGAGGGTCAATTCAGCCGTGGCGCCGGACAGGTCCGGATCGATCTTCAGCGCTTTCAGGTTGCCGACCTGAATACCTTTGTACATCACCGGCGTACGGCCAGCTTGCAAGCCTTCGAAGTCGGTGAGTTTGACCTTGACCCGAATGCCGGCAGCCGCAGCGTCAAAGTCTTCGTAGAGACGGAACGGCAAGCTAGGATCGGTAGGCGGACTGTCTTTGCGATTCTCCGGTGTGGCAAACGCGATACCACCGGCGACGATACTGGCAAGCGACTCACTGCGAATTTTCACACCGGACAGGTTCGCATCAATGCTGACGCCGCTGGCGTTCCAGAAACGCGTGTGTTTGCGCACCAGATTGGCGTAGGTAGGTTCAATGAAAACTTTGAGTTCGACGGTGCTTTGGTCTTGCGAGAGCACATAGCTTTTGATTTCGCCGACCTTGATCTGCTTGTAGAACACTGGGCTGCCACGGTTGAGGGAGCCTAGGCGATCAGCCTTGATGGTCAGGTGCAAACCCGGTTTGGCGTCGGACAAAGGAGGTTCTTCGGCCAGCGCTTTGAATTTTCGAGTGGGCTCACCTTCACCGGGACTGATCGCTACGTAATTACCCGAGACCAGCGTTTCCAGACCGGTGATACCGGCCAGGGTCACGCTCGGTTTGACCAGCCAGAAGCGTGTGCTCGTCTTGAGGTATTGCTCGACATCCTTATTCATCTCGACAGTCGCGATCACGCCTTTGGAAGCACCTTCGTCATCGAGTTTGAGGGCTTTCACCTTACCGACGGACATGCCTTTGTAGACCACTTCGGTCTTGTTGGCCTGGATGCCTTCGCCGCTTTCGAAACGTATCTGAACCTCGATGCCGGTCTCGTTGTAAGCACGCCAGCCGAGCCAGCCGCCAATGATCAAAGCGACCAAGGGCAGAATCCAGATGGCTGACCAGTTCGAGGCCGGTCGGGTTTTCGCTGTAGGCAAATCAGTCATGGTCGTCGTCCGACTCCGTGTTATCCCAAATCAGTCGGGGATCGAAAGAAACTGCGGCAAGCATCGTCAAAATCACCACACTGGCGAAAGCGATGGCGCCAAGATTGGCTTCGATGCTGGCAAGCCGTCCGAAATTCACGACCGCCACCAGGATGGCGATCACAAATATATCCAGCATCGACCAGCGGCCGATGAACTCGATAAAGCGGTACATCCAGATACGTTGGCGAGCCGAGAGTGGCTGGCGGCGCTGTATCGAAAACAGCAGCAACCCGATTCCCACCAGTTTGAACGTCGGCACTAGAATACTGGCAATGAACACCACTGCCGCGATGGGAAACATGCCGTAATGAACCAAGTCAACCACGCCGGACATGATGGTACTGGGGGCGCCCTTGCCGAGTGAATTTATGGTCATGATCGGCAGCATGTTGGCCGGGATGTAGAGAATCGCAGCGGTAATCAACAGTGCCCAGGTGCGCACCAGACTGTTCGGGCGACGGGCATGAACCAACGCACCACAACGGGTGCAGACTTGCTCGTCAGTGTCAGCGTCCTGCTTGTTCAACTCATGGCATTCAGCACAAACCAGAATGCCTGCATCAATCGCCCGCATGGGCATCCTCTCCTGATAAAGCCTGCCAGATCTGATGAGGCGACATCACGACCTCCAACCCGATCTGAACCAACAGCAAACTGATAAAGCACACCAAACCAAGACCTACGCTAATGGCTGCCATATCTGCCAGTTTTACAAACGCGACCAGTACACCCATGAGGTAAACCTCAAGCATTCCCCAGTCCCGTAAATGGTGATAGATGCGATAGAGCAGCAAACCGTAGCTGCGTCCGATATCAAAACGAATACTCAACAAGACCAACAATTGGCAGAGCAGTTTGAGCAAAGGGATTCCCATGCTGCACAGGAACACAATCACCGCAACGCTTTGCATGCCGGTATCAAACAAGGCGACAACGCCGCTCCAGACAGTGTCCTTCGACGATTGCCCGAGTAGATTGAGCTCCATGATGGGTAAAAAGTTCGCCGGCACAAACAACAATAACGCGGCGATGACCAAAGCGAGACTGCGCTGCACGACGTTGTGCCGATGGGCATAGAGCTCATAACCGCAGCGCGGGCACAGCGCTTTCTCGCCATGGGCGAGTTCGGGTTTTCGCATCAGCAAGTCGCACTCATGGCATGCGACCAAATCGTCCAGCGGTAATTCTGACAGCCTTGGGGCGTCAACCGAATCTGGCATAGAGGCTCTGGCTCCGAGAAAGTTGGGCCTATTCTAGAGGCATGAGTCGAAAATAACTGCGCCAATTTGTGCGCCAAACAGATGAGTACTTTTTTACAGACAAAACAAAACCCCTACCTGCATACGCAGATAGGGGTTTCGGAATTTAATCTTGACGATGACCTACTCTCACATGGGGAAACCCCACACTACC
>NZ_JAVDUA010000041.1:0-43957 GCF_031456105.1 Pseudomonas sp. BE134
TAGATGAAAGCAAGCCAAACACGGCATCAAAAACAGTATTGCAGAAAAGGGGGTAACCATAGATGTGGGAGCCAGCCTGCTGGCGATGGGGCCATAGCTGCCAAAGCTGATCTTACTGGAGCCCGATCAATCCACCTTCAACACAATCTTCCCAATAAGGTGGCGCTGATTCAGTTCAATGCGGGCATCAAACCATCACGACGGCTCAGCAAACGCATGCCCTGTTCCAGCAGCAGCGCAACCACAATTGCACCGGCCGCGATGACAAACAACAAAGCGTGATGACCGCCGCTAGCATTGAACAGCGCCGAATAGGCAAACCCGGCGAGGGCCTGAAACGTTGCAAACGAAACCGTCGCGCGACTCCAGGCCACTTGCTGCTGGTGATGTTGCGGGATCAGTTCGTGAACCCGTGCCAGCGCCAAGGGGACGATGCCCGGCGGGAACGAGCCGAGCAGCACCGCCAGCAAGGCCAGCGCCGTAAAAGAACTTGAGATCGCCAACAGGCCAACGGCAATTGCCTGTATCACCAGCACCACGCGAATACTGACCTTCGCGCCGAGTTGGTCCGCCAGAAACCCATAACTGACCGGCCCGATAATCGCGCCAAGGCCGTACATCACCCAAATCAGCGCGCCGACGTGCTGCCCGGCACCGAGCCCGCGGGCCACGTAATCCACCAGGAACACCATCGCAGGCACCAGCCCTGCGGCCATGAATGCGTATTGAGCGAACAGCAGGTAAACCCGTGGATCAGTGGCCGTCTTCGGCTCTGCGACTGCTGGCGTAGCGGCAGCGTGGTGCGTCTCTGACGGCCAGCCAAACCAACTGGCGGCGGTGAGAACCAAAGATAGAAGACCAAGGCCGAACCAGGTTTGTTGCAAGCCAAGGCTCAGCAACGGCGGAACAATCGTCCCCGAACCGGCAATGCCCAAGCCAATACCGAGGAAAATCGCGCCACTGGCCAATCCTCTGCGCGCCGCCGGTACATGTGGCAGTACCGTCGCGGCCACCAGCACCATGATCGCGCCACCGGCAATGCCCGACAGCAGGCGCCAGCCGAAGAACCAGCTCACTGAAAAGGGAAAGCCACAGGCGAAGAACGACAAGGTCACGGCAAACATCATCAGTCGCAGCGCGGCTTTGTTGGAGGTGCGCTGCGCGACGGGGCGGCCGATCAGGGCGCCAATCAGATAGCCGACCAGGTTGGCGGCACCGAGGTACACCACGTCGCTGGCGGAAAACCAGTGCGCCTGAATCAACGATGGAATCAATGGCGTGTACGCAAACCGCGCCAGGCCAATGCTGACGAGGCTGGCGCTGAGGCCGGCAAAGATTGGCAGCCAGATCGCGCTGCGCGAGGTAGTCGATGAGCTGTGCATGAGAAGGCTCCTGTGAGGTTGACACTGGCCTTCAGCCTATCGTGAGTGTCCAATGCATTAACGCAGCGATTTTGCGCTATGGTGATGCGTATATGCATCACTGAGGGAGCCGCATGAATTGGGATGACGCACGGGTATTCCTGGCGGTTTGCCGAGAGTCGACACTGCGCGGCGCAGCGCGGGTGCTGGGGGTTGATCAAGCGACTGTGGGCCGGCGCATCACGGCGCTGGAAAAGTCGTTGAGTGCGACGTTGTTTCTGCGCACCTCCGAAGGCTACGCACTCACCGCCGTCGGCGAAGCGGCGCTGGCGGCGGTGGAAAAAATGGAGCGCTCGGCACTGGAACTGCAGCGGCAGATCCAAGGGCTGGACGACCGGTTGACCGGGCTCGTTCGGGTCAGCACCACTGACTCCATGGCCATCGATTTCCTGATCCCGGCCATTGCGCGCCTGCATCAGCAGCACCCCGACGTGCGCGTGCAACTGGACGCCTCGACGCAGATTCTCAGCCTGGCCAAACGCGAAGCCGACATCGCCGTGCGCAATACCCGGCCGGATAACCCGGACCTGATCGCGCGCCGAATCGCCCGCTGGCCGGTGGGTCTTTTTGCGTCTCAGGCGTATGTCGACGCACACGGTGTACCGGCGCCGGGTTCGGCGTTTGAGGGGCATGATCTGGTGATGTATCAGCCGTACCTGCAAAGCCACAAGGACATGACACTGGTGTCGGAACCGTTGACGCGCGGGCGGATTGTGTCGAGCCTGAGCTCCGGCCTGCTGGTGCGTCGATCCATTGCCGCGGGCATCGGGCTTGGGGAAATTCCGGTATACATGGGGGAGAGGGACGGACTGGTCAGGCTCTGGCCGGAACGCACGCGACCGTTGCCCTATGACGTCTGGCTGGTGACCCACGCCGACTTGCGGCACACCGCGCGGGTGCGGGCGGTGATTGATGAAATTGTCGCGGTGTTTTCCGGGACGGGTGAGTGACGGCGAAAAGCTCGCAGCCTCGTTTCACTCGACAGCTGCAGGTGTACGCAAAACCCTGTAGCAGCTGCCGAGTGAAACGAGGCTGCGAGCTCTTGATCTTATGGCATCTCAGGCAGTTCTTGCGGGCGCAAATCGAACACAAGTACTTCAGCATCCACACCGTTGCTCAACGTCAGCACTTGCTCATCACGAACCCGCACGCCGTCACCTTCCTGCAACTGCACACCATTGAGTTCGACGCTGCCTCGGGCCACGTGCACATAGGCATAACGATTGGCGGCCAGTTCCAGCGCGGCGCTTTCCTTGCCGTCGATCAGCGCGGCGTACACCCGTGCATCCTGGCGCACCTTCAGCGAACCCTTGTCGCCGTCGGGGGAGATGATCAGTTGCAGACGCCCGCGTTTCTTTTGCGTGCTGAAGTGCTCCTGCTGATAGCGCGGTTTGGCGCCGCTCACCTCTGGCACGATCCAGATTTGCAGAAAGTGCACGGGCCGTGTCGCCGAGTGGTTGTACTCGCTGTGGGCCACGCCACTGCCGGCGCTCATCAACTGCACGTCACCGGGGCGGATCACCGAACCGGTGCCCAGCGTGTCCTTGTGTTCCAGCGCACCGTCGAGCACGTAGGAGAAAATCTCCATGTCGCGGTGCGGGTGCTGGCCGAAACCTTTACCGGCGGCCACGCGGTCATCGTTGATCACCAACAGGTCGGAAAAACCCTGCTCTTTCGGGTTGCGGTAGTTGGCGAAGGAAAAGGTATGGAACGACTTCAACCAACCGTGATTGGCCGCGCCGCGATCAGAGGCTTTGCGAAGGGTCAGCATGATGAAATCTCCTGTGGGGACGTTGATTCGTCCGAGTGAGGAGAAGGTTAATGATTACTCGTGGATGCAATAAGTAGGTGAAAATTGAAACACTGTCTGTTTAGGGTTGACGATTGTGTGCGGGTGATCACGTATTCTTATCCGACGCTGATGCCATGATTGCCCATAATGCACAGCACCCTTTTAATGCCGGGTACATTCCCCCCTGTGGGAGCGAGCCTGCTCGCGAAGGCGGTGTCACATTCAGCACTGCTGGTGACTGACAGACCGCTTTCGCGAGCAGGCTCGCTTGGATTGGTTTTCAGCCGATGGAACTTCCTTTGACTTCAGTGATTATTAATCCATGAAAACCATCGCTATGGTGCTGTTTCCGGACTTTCTCCTGCTCGACATGGCCGGTCCCATGGAAGTGTTTTCCATCGCCAACCGATACCTGTCCCCGGCTGATCACTACGTACTCACGACCATCGGCACCGAGCTTGACGCGTTGCGTGCGTCCAACGGCGTCAGGGTTCAGGCCGATCTGCACATTGATCAGGCGATTGAAGCTTACGACCTGCTGCTGGTGCCGGGCGGTCCCGGTGCCTATAACGAAAAACACCCGCCGTTGCTCGACTGGCTCAAGGGCGCTGTGGATCGCACCAGGCATTATGGTTCGATCTGCACCGGCGCCTTTTTGTTGGGGCACGCCGGTTTGCTCGACGGTTATCGCGTGACCACTCACTGGCATTACACCGAACGGTTGATCAAAGCCTTTCCCAAGGCCACGGTGCAGACCGATCAGATTTATGTGCAGGACCGCAATCTCATCACCTCCGGCGGCGTAACCGCCGGCATCGACTTGGCGCTGGCGGTGGTCGCCGAAGACCATGGCAAAAAAGTCGCGCAGGATGTAGCCAAAGTGCTGCTGGTGGTGATGAAACGCCAGGGCGGCCAGGCGCAATTCAGCCCGTTGATGGCCGCGGTCGCTCCCCATGAAACCCCGATCACCCGGCTGCAAAACTATGTGCTCGAACATCTGGACGAAGCGTTCAGCATTGAACGCATGGCCGGTCTGGCAACCATGAGTGCACGGCACTTCACCCGGGTCTTTGCCCGGGAAGTGAACATGACGCCCATGGAGTTTTTGCAAAACGCACGCATCGACCGCGCCAGGAGCCTGCTGGAAACCAGTGATGTGCCGCTCAAGACCGTGGCCTTCAAAAGTGGCTTCGGCAGTGTGCGGCACATGCGTTTTCTATTCAGTGAAAAGCTCGGCCTGACCCCCAGCCAATACCGTGAACAGTTCAGCTAGCCCGTTGTGTCCGTTGCACGCACCGTGATGGCCGGCACGCTCCCTTCGTGGCCGTTGAACCGTCACTGAGGTCTGCCAAGATACCCGTGAACTCTTTGCAATGGAGGTGCGGGAGCCTGGAGGGCGAGTGCGAAGGATGTTTGCGACACTTTGCGCCGGACCAGGTTTTCAGCACGCGAACGTGCATGAACAGTCTCACACGTATACACAGCGAAGCGGTGCTGCGTTTTGGCCCCTACGCGTTTCACCAGCGGCAACGTCTGATCCTGGAAGGTGATCGGCCGCTGCGCATGGGCGGGCGGGCACTGGACATTTTGCAGGTGCTGGTCGAGCGTGCCGGGACGGTGGTCAGCAAGGACGAATTGATAGCCCTGGTCTGGCCGACGTCGGTGGTCGAAGAAATCAACCTGCGCGTACACATCGCTGCGCTACGCCGCGCCTTGGGCGATGGGCACAACGGTCAGCGCTACATCGTCAACATTCCTCAATGCGGGTACAGCTTTGTTGCCCCGGTACAGCACCTGCCGGCGGGCGGGCCTGTGTCGATCCAGATGCTTCCAAAAACTCCACACAACCTGCCTGCCCGACTCACGCCGGTGATCGGCCGTGACGCGATTGTCGGCAGTCTGGTCCGGCAATTGCCGGTGCGACGTCTGATGACGCTGGTCGGGCCCGGCGGGATCGGCAAGACTACGGTGGCGTTGCGCGTGGCCGAACTGTTGTTGCAGCACTATCACGACGGTGTCTGGCGGGTTGATCTGGGGGCGATTGATGATCCCGCGCTAGTGCTTGACCACCTGAGGCGCACCCTCGAACTGGACCTCGGGATGCCCCTCGATGGATGGGCACAACGCCATGCGTTACTGGTACTCGACAACTGCGAGCACCTGCTTGAGCGTTGCCGGGCATTAGTCGAAAGCCTGTTGATCGCGGCGCCCCGGTTGTCGATTCTGGTCTCCAGTCGCGAGCCTCTGCTGGCCGCGGGGGAAACTGTCGTGCGTTTACCGCCACTGGTGGTCCCGCCCGCTTGCGAACTGCAAAGTGTTGCGCAAGTCATGGGGTATTCGGCGGTGCAACTGTTCGTCAGTCGCGCCCGTGCCCGTCAACAAGGCTTTGCTCTGCGTGAACAGGACCTCATGGCCGTGGGTGAAGTCTGCCGCAGGCTCGATGGTTTGCCGTTGGCCATTGAATTGGCCGCCGCGCAAATCGACGCGTTGGCGCTGGTGGGGTTGCAAGCCCAACTCGATAACTGTTTTCAACTGCTGACCCTGGGGCGGCGCACCGCCGTCCCTCGGCATCAAACCTTGAAAGCCGCGCTGGACTGGAGCTATGAACGGCTGAGCCCGATAGAGCAGACGGTATTGCAGCACCTGGCGGTGTTCCAAAAGGCCTTCACCCTGGACACCGCCATCGACGTGATGAGCAGCGCGGTGCTGCTGCCTGATCGCGTGAGGAACGCGGTGGAACGCCTGGCGCTCAAATCACTGTTATCGCTGGAGCAGGGTAGCGGTGTGAGCCGGTATCGTTTCCTCAACACCACCCGCACCTATGCCCTGGAAAAACTCGAACACAATGGGGCGTTGCGCGATGTTGAAAGGCGTTATGCCCGCTATATCAGCCGCGCGAGCTCCACGTCAGGCGGGCAGGTGGCATTGCAACTCGTCGAGTGACCGGCGGACTTTCATCAAGTCCGGTGTGGTAAAGCCTTCGGTGAACCGCTGGTAGAGCGGCGCCAGCAACTCATGGGCTTGCTGATAGAGGCCCTGACGTTTCCAAAGCTGTGCAAGTGTCGTGGCGCTGCGCAATTCCCAGGCGAGGGCGCCTTGGCTTCTTGCCACGTTCAGCGCCCTGATCAGCACGGCCTCGGCCGCCTGGTTTTGCAGCGGGCAATCCTTTGCCAGCAGCGTGTTCGCCCTGGCCCGCAGGATTTCCGCCGTGCTCCAGCCTGCGGTGCCTGTATCCGCTCGATGCAGCAAGGCCTCATCGACGAAATCGTTGTCCAGCGTGACCATGATGTCCTTGATCAACCCGGACCCAGATGAAGCTGGCAATCGCGCTTGCGCCGGCTCGATCACCTGCGCGTAGTGGCGCGCCCAGGTGTAGAACAGCAGCACAGAATGCTTTTGCGCTTGCTCCAGCAGCAGGCGCAGCAGCTCGCGCGCGCTGCGGGTGTCGCCGTTGTAATGGGCGATCAGGCAGCCGGCCAGGGCCAGGGTGTAGCAGATCGAGGTGCCATGGTTGATCTGGATCGCGATGTCCAGCGCTTGCCGTGCCGTGCGCCAGGCTTGCTCCGGTTGGCCCTGCAACCACAAGATGCGCGCCAGAATCGTAAGAGCGGCCACGCTCTGATCGTATTGCACGCCAAAACCGTGGGTGAAGCGGTTGAGGTGGCCGCTCTGGGCCATGCGCCGAATCACTTGTCGGGCATCCGCCCCTGCTTGTTCCTGATTCCCGGCAAAGTGCAGGGCCAGCACCCGTAAGCGGTGAGTGCTCAGCGACAGCACGGCATCGTCTTGTGCACCCAACCGGTCGAATTGCTGGCTCTGCTCCAGCGCCATTTGATAGTTGCCGCAACTGAGGTTGACCGCCATGTGCCCGGACACCGCCCGCAGTTGACCGACCACGTCTCTGCACTGTCTGGCCAGGTTTCTGGCGCTGACAAAGGCTTCGATGGTTTCCTGCGTGCCACCCTGGGCGTGGTAACAGGAGCTGCCGAGGGCGAGCTTCAGGGCCATTTTCAGCTGAAGGCAGGGGGCGGACGTCTCATCGAGCAACGTCAGGGCCTTGCGCACATACACGCCGTGTTCCTTGAGCAGCGACAGCTCCTGCCACAGCGGCGCCGACGTTGCGGTCAGGCGTATAGCCAGTGCTTGCTGCCCGTGTCCGTTCAAGCCCCAATCGAGCGCCGCGCGAATGTCTTCCAGGCCACGGGCATAACGCTCGATCCACGCACTGGTGGGTATGTGCTCCCAGTCATTGCGGGCCTGATTCATCAAGGCCAGGCAGCGTTCAGCATGGCGGGTTTGCGTGTCCGCCAAGTCGGTGGACTGGCCGAGTTTATCAAGGGCATAGCTGCGTGTGGTGTCGAGCAGGCGATAGAACACCTCTTCATCGCCCACTTCCACGTTGAGCAGCGACTTGGCCACCAATTGGGTGACCGCACCAAACACCTTGTCGGGGTCGATGTGTTCACCGACGATCACGGCGGCGGCCGACTCCAGGGTGAATCCGCCCCTGAACACGCCCAAGCGGCGCAGGCAGTTTTGCTCGCAGTCCGTCAGCAGTTCAAAGCTCCAGTCGAGCGTGGCGCGAAGAGTCTGGTGTCGGCCCAACGCCGGCTGACGCCCTTGAGTAAGCAGGCGAAAACTGCCTTGCAACTGTTCCAGCAGTCCACTCAAACCAAAGTTGCGGACTTGCGCGGCGGCGAGCTCGATGGCCAGCGGAATCCCGTCCAGTCGATGGCAAATGTCGATCAACAGTGGTAGTTCTTCATCGCTCAATTCAAAGCTGTCGTGACTGGCCATCGCCCGCTCGACAAACAATTGCAGCGCCGAAAACGTCATGGCCTGAGCGCGGTCCAGCACAGCGATGGGCGGGGGGCAATCCAGCGCTTCAAGGCGCTGGACGAATTCGCCTTCGGCCCGCAGGCTCTCGCGGCTGGTGGTCAGAATGTGCACGTGCGGCGCGCCCCGCAGGATGCCTTCGCAGAGCAGGGCAATGGCGTCGAGCAGGTGCTCGCAATTGTCGATCACCAGCAGCATCTGCCGGTCGCGCAGGTAGGCAGCGAGTTCGCTCATGGGTTCGCCGTCGTGCAGGGACAAATCCAGCAGCGTTGCCAAATGCGTGGTGACCATCAACGGATCATTGATCGGTGCCAGGTCCAGCAGGCGAATGCCGTCCCGGTAGCGCCCGATCAGTTGCTCGGCCACGCGCAGGGCCACGGTGGTCTTGCCGATGCCACCGGGGCCGACGAGGGTGATGAAACGCTGGCGTGCCAGTTGCGTCACCAGCGTGTCGACCAGGGACTGGCGACCGATCAGGCGAGTACCGCGCACGGGCAGGTTATGACCGTCGGGCACTGGCGCTTCGGTGTCGGGGTGTTGCTCGATCCGTTCCAGCGAGTAGGGCGCGACAAAGCTATAGCCGCGCTGCGCGACGGTGACGATGTAGCGCTGGCCGGCCTGACCATCGCCGAGGGCTTTGCGCAACGCCGCCATGTGCACCCGCAGGTTGATGTCTTCCACCACGCTTTTGGGCCAGACCTGTGCGATCAGTTGCTGTTTGCTGACCACCTGCCCAGCGTGCTCCAGCAGAATCAACAGGATGTCCATGGCCCGTCGGCCCAGGCGCAGGGGCTGGTCAGCCTCCATCACCAGACGTTGTCCGGGGTAGACCCGGTAGGGGCCGAAATGCACAGCCTGCTCGGGAGAAAGGGTCAACGGGGCACTCCAGCTTGCATCCATCCGGGACGGGTTTTTCGAACATATTCCGCAGGTTTTTTGATCAGCGCAATCCGGGTGACCGGCAATTGGGGGTGGTTGCTGCGACTGCCTGTACCGGGTAAACGCAGCCTGTGCCGTGTTTACGGTAGCAAAGACAGCGTTATGGTTTTTGGCGCGCCATGGAAAATTAACAACGTTTAACTCGTCTTGCGTCTGGTCTGCGCCCAAAACTCTGTTCTTCAACGTCCACCGGTAATCGTAATGCGATTCCTGTGGGAGCGTGCCGGCTCCGGGCGGCGTTCCCACATAGATTGCAGTAAAGCAGGGATTCATGGTCATGAGGACGCCGGAATGAGCAACGTGGTGGTGGTCTATCACAGCGGCTACGGGCACACCCGGGTCATGGCGCAGGCCGTCGCCCAAGGGGTGGAACGGCACTTGGGCAGCACCTGCCAATTGATTCCGGTTGAAGAAGTGGAAGACCACTGGGACCGATTGCACCGCGCCGACGCGATCATCTTTGGTGCGCCGACCTACATGGGCAGCGCCTCGGCACCCTTCAAAGCATTCATGGAAGCCACTGCGGCGTTTTACCTGGCCCAACCCTGGCGCGACAAGTTGGCAGCCGGGTTCACCAACTCCGGCAGCCTGTGCGGCGACAAACTCAACACCTTGCTGCAGCTGGCGGTGTTCGCCGCCCAACACTCAATGATCTGGGTCGGCCTCGACGTGCTGCCGGCTCGCTCCGGTAACGGCGTGTTCGATGGGCAGATGAATCGCCTGGGCAGCTCGCTGGGTGCCATGTCCCAGTCAAATGTCGAACAACCTCCCGAATTGGCACCGCCGCCGGAAGACCGCTGCACCGCCGCGCATCTGGGCGAGCGGGTGGCCCGGCTGGCCGAACGCATGAGCCACTCACCGCTTTGATTCACCCCCAACCTTCGCTAAGGAGATATCGCATGAGTACGTTCACCACCCGAGACGGCACCGAGATTTACTACAAGGACTGGGGCACCGGTCAGCCCATCGTCTTCAGCCATGGCTGGCCGTTGAATGCCGACAGCTGGGAAGCGCAGATGATCTTCCTGGCCTCCAAAGGCTACCGCGTCATCGCCCATGACCGTCGTGGGCACGGGCGCTCCAGCCAGCCGTGGGCCGGCAATGACATGGACACCTACGCCGACGATCTGGCGCAGTTGATCGAGTTGCTGGACCTGCAAAACGCCGTGCTGTTCGGCTTCTCCACCGGTGGTGGCGAAGTGGCGCGCTACATCGGTCGCCATGGCACTGGCCGCGTGGCCAAGGCCGGGCTGATCTCGGCGGTGCCGCCGCTGATGCTCAGGACCGAAGCCAACCCCGGCGGTCTGCCCATCGAAGTGTTCGATGGCATCCGCCAGGCGTCACTGGTCGACCGCTCGCAGCTGTACATCGACCTCGCCAGCGGGCCGTTCTTCGGCTTCAACAAACCGGACGCCAAACCCTCTCAAGGCATGATCGACTGGTTCTGGGTGCAAGGCATGGCCGCCGGCCACAAAAACGCCTACGACTGCATCAAGGCGTTCTCCGAAACCGACTTCACCGAAGACCTGAAGAAGTTCGACATCCCCACCCTGGTGGTGCATGGCGACGCCGATCAGGTGGTGCCGATTGAAGCGGCAGGCATTGCCTCGGCAGCATTGGTCAAAGGTTCGACGCTCAAGATCTACCCGGGCGCCCCCCATGGCCTGACCGATACCCACAAGGATCAGCTCAACGCTGATTTGCTGGCATTCCTCAAGGGTTAACCCACGCTGCTACAGGCGCCCCGGCCCCTGTAGCAGCTGTCGAGCCCCGGCGAGGCTGCGTTCGGCGGCGAAGCAGCCGTAAACCCTGCACACGCGGCCTTTCTGAAACACCGCGTCGCCTGATTTCACGACTGCTTCGCAGCCGGACGCAGCCTCGCGGTGCTCGACAGCTGCAAGTCCCCTCAACTATCTCTGACTCACCACCCTCCCTGTAGCAGCTGACGAGCAACGCGAGGCTGCGACTGGGATTTGCCTGACAAAACGCGATTGCCCGGTGAGGTTCAAGACGGTATTTACCCGGCGTGCAGCGTGGGGCGTTATTGCGCGTGAAGTTGAGCGGAGCAGGCAGCGTGGTGGGGGTGTGACCGCACCGTACGGCAGCGCCAGGCAAACGGATTGATGCCTTCGCTACGGGTGAAGATGTGACAGAAGTGCGCTTGATCGCAGAAGCCGCATTCGAGGCTGATTTGCGTCAGTGTCAGGTCGGTGTTCTGGATCAGCTGCTTGGCTCGGGCAATCCGCTGGTGACGAATCCAGTCCTGGGGCGAGTAACCGGTGCTGCACTTGAACGCACGGGAAAAATGACTGCGCGAGAGGGCGCAAGCCCGTGCCAGTTCAGTCACCTCAACGGTTTCATCGAGACCGTCGAGGATCAGTTGTTTCGCCAGTCTTTCGCGCCACGGGGTCAAGCCGCCAGTGGCCTTCTTTGGCGATTCAGTGACTGCCGCGATGGCAGCGTTTTGCTGAGAATGGGCCATGGCAAATATCCGTGTCGGTGAGCTTCATTCTTCGTCGCGGGGCGTTGGCGGGCGAGTTAAACGTTGTTAATTCCGTCCGTGCGCAACACCGCAAAAGGCGCAAACTCAGCACATTTCTGCTATTTTTCGGGCGCGGTACTTGCACGATCGACGTCATCCGGTGGCGTTGCGCGTGATCGCTGATCGAGTAAAGTCCACCGCTTCATGCCTGGCTCAACACACAAGGGAACCGTGCCTATGAACCGTAACGATCTGCGCCGCGTCGACATGAACCTGCTGGTGATTTTCGAGGCCCTGATGTTCGAAAAGAACCTGACCCGCGTCGCGGAAAAACTGTTCATGGGCCAGCCGGCGGTGAGTGCGGCGTTGGGGCGGTTGCGCGATTTGTTCGATGATCCGCTGTTGCTGCGCAACGGGCGCGGCATGGAGCCGACCGGGCGGGCGCTGGCGATTCTCAAGGAATTGCAGCCGGCGATGGACGTGATCTCCGGCGCGGTCAGTCGCGCCAAGGAATTCGAGCCGGCCACCAGTTGCGATGTGTTTCGAATCGGGCTGTCGGACGATGCCGAGTTCGGTTTGTTTCCGCCGTTATTGCGCCAACTGCAAGAAGAGGCACCGGGGATTGTGGTCGTTGTGCGCCGCGCCAACTACCTGCTGATGCCGGCGTTGCTGGCCTCCGGGGAAATCTCCGTGGGCGTCAGCTACACCACCGACCTGCCGGCCAACGCCAAGCGCAAAAAACTGCGGGACATTCCCTGCAAAGTGCTTCGCGGGGACAAGCGACCGGGCACGCTCACCCTGGATGAATATTGCGAACGGCCTCACGCCATGGTGTCGTTCTCTGGCGACTTGAGCGGCAACATCGATCACGACCTGGCCAAGCTCGGTCGCTGCCGCCGCGTGGTGCTGGGCGTGCCGCAGTTCAGCGGCTTGCGCGCGTTGCTCGCCGGCACCGAAATGATCGCCACCGTGCCGGACTACGCCGCGTGCGCGTTGGTGGAAGGCTGTGGGTTGCGGGCTGAAGATCCGCCGTTCCCCATTGATGCGGCGCAGCTTTCGATGGCGTGGAGCGGGGTGCACGACAACGACCCGGCAGAGCGCTGGTTGCGCTCGCGCATCAGCGAGTTCATGTCCGCGCCTTTGCCGATTCCGGCCTGAACGCGGCGGCCTCCCGGACTGACAAAATTCCACCTGGCATACACCGGCCCCTGTGGGAGCGGGCTTGCTCGCGAATGCGGTACGTCATTCAGCATTGATGTTGGCTGACACACCGCATTCGCGAGCAAGCCCGCTCCCACAGGGGATCTTCGCAGGTCTTTGGCTGCGTGCTCATCCAAAAAAACTGCACATCCATCCAATTTCCCCAGACATTCACCGAACCATTGTGTGCGGATCCGAAGGCTGTGTTTAATCGTGTTTAGCGTTACTTCCTGAAAGCTACAACGCCTTGCGCCGTTGCCTACGACTACGCCAGAATCCGCCGGCTTGTGTGCTTTGAAGCTGATCTTTATCGTTTCCCTATCGCTGCCAATCAGCGATCGGGTATAGCGACCCGGACTATTCAAAGTGCATCAGTGCTCCTGACTTCGTTGCAGACTTTTGTCGTCTGCAATTACGTTATGGCGGCTGTATGCGGGAGGCCCCAGGGTCTGCCGGGTTGCCTTTGACCGGTTCGCTAACCTGCATACAGTTGCCACCCTTACTTGTTTAGCGACAAGTTCTGGTGGCCCGATTTTCCAAAGGAGATTCACCATGTTCAAAGCCACACCCAATCCCCCGGAATCCGACAACGTTTCCCCCTGCGATCGCCTCAATCCCAAGCTTCTCCCACCGCACAAGCCCAGCACCATTTACCTCATCGCCCCCGGTGTCGACACCGAAACCCTATTGGTCAATGCCTGCGAATCCCTGGCCTCGGCCAGCGTCATGGCCAGCGATTTCGCCGGGCTGATGGAAGGGCCGCATCGCAACACGATGCTCGGTATTCAACAGAACATCATGTTGGCTGAGCTGGCAGTGAATCGGGCACTGGATATTGTTGATCCGCAGTAACGTTGTCCGTTGAAAAAAAACGGCCTCAGCGAGGCCGTTTTTTTGTGCCTGGCAAAAACCTTCCAGCAACGAAGATGAATCCCGGAGCATCCACAAAAAGAGCACACCCATCCAATTTTCCCCGTCCCCACCCCGGCACTATCGAATGATGTCCCGGCACCTCGCTGCCGGTGGTTTTTCATTTGTGCAGGTTGCCCATGAACGCTTCGCGACGGGATGAGCGGGTCCAGGATTTTGCGCTCTTGTTTTTGCGGGTCAGCAGCAGTTTGTTCCCGCTGTGGATGCGCGGTTTGCCGAAGCTGCTTAACTACAGCGCTCAACTGCCAGTCATCAAAGACCCTTTCCACCTGGGCGCGAACGTCACGCTGACGCAGGCGTTCACTGTCCGATTCGCCGGAGCGCTACGGTATGCCTGAGTCCAATCGTTTTGAGGAAGTCGTGACCCTGGTCATCAAGCACCGGGTGAAGGCGGGCTTTGAAGTGCCTTACGAAGCCTGGCTGCGCAACATTGTCAGCATCGCCGGGCAGCAGGAGGGGCACTTGGGTGTCGACGTGATGCGCGGTAAAAACGCCGGCCTCGACCTGTACACCTGTGTATTGCGCTTTTGCACCACGGATGCGATGCAGCGCTGGCTTGATTCGCCACAGCGACAGGAATTGGTCCGCGAAGCCACGCCGATGCTTGCTGACGGCGACCAGACCGAGGTTAACCCGGTCAAGGAATTCTGGTTCGCGCCGCAAACCGACACCGAGTCGCCACCGCCTCCGCGTTGGAAACAGGCCGTGGTGACGCTGTTGGTGATTCTGCCGCACACCTTGCTGGTGCCACTGATCTGGGGGCCGCTGCTGCAGCTCAATGCCTTCCTCTCCAATTACGTAGTGGCGACATTCCTGATCACGCTAACCATTGTGGTGTCGGTGGTGTACCTGTTCATGCCGATGGCGACGCGCCTGTTCGCGCCCTGGTTATCTCCGTCCATTCAGCCCAAGGAAACGCGATGAACGCCGACCTGATTCTATTCAATGGCCAATTTCATACCGTTGACCGTGAAAATCCGCTCGCCAGTGCCGTTGCCATCCGCGACGGTCGTTTTGTTGCGGTCGGTACCGATGCCGAGGCCATGGCCCTGCGCGGGCCGGGTACGCAGGTCATCGACCTCAAGGGCCGCTGCGTCATCCCTGGTCTCAACGACTCGCACTTGCACCTGATCCGTGGCGGTTTGAATTACAACCTCGAACTGCGTTGGGAAGGCGTACCGTCGCTGGCCGACGCCTTGCGCATGCTCAAGGAGCAGGCCGACCGCACGCCGACGCCACAATGGGTGCGGGTGGTCGGTGGCTGGAACGAATTCCAGTTCGCCGAAAAGCGCATGCCGACCCTCGAAGAACTGAACCAGGCCGCGCCGGACACGCCGGTGTTTGTCCTGCATTTGTACGACCGCGCCTTGCTCAACCGTGCCGCGTTGCGCGTGGCGGGGTACACCCGCACAACGCCGAACCCGCCGGGTGGCGAGATTGTGCGCGATGCCAACGGTGAGCCGACCGGCATGCTGGTCGCGCGGCCCAACGCGATGATTTTGTACTCGACGCTGGCCAAGGGGCCGAAGTTGCCGCTGGAGTATCAGGTCAACTCGACCCGCCAATTCATGCGCGAACTCAACCGTCTGGGCCTGACCAGCGCCATCGATGCCGGCGGTGGTTTCCAGAATTACCCGGACGATTATCAGGTGATCGAGCAACTGGCCAAGGACCAGCAACTGACCATTCGCATCGCCTACAACCTGTTCACCCAGAAGCCGAAAGAAGAACTCGCCGACTTCAAGAACTGGACCAGCAGCGTGACCCTGCATCAGGGCGACGATTTCCTGCGGCACAACGGTGCCGGGGAAATGCTGGTGTTCTCGGCGGCGGATTTCGAGGACTTCCTTGAACCGCGCCCGGACCTGCCACATAGCATGGAAGACGAGCTGGAACCGGTGGTGCGCCACTTGGTGGAACAGCGCTGGCCGTTCCGTTTGCACGCCACCTATAACGAATCGATCAGTCGCATGCTCGACGTGTTCGAGAAGGTCAATCGCGACATCCCGTTCAACGGCCTGCCGTGGTTTTTCGACCACGCCGAAACCATCACCCCGCAGAACATCGAGCGGGTGAGGGCGTTGGGCGGCGGAATCGCGATTCAGGACCGGATGGCGTTTCAGGGTGAGTATTTTGTCGAGCGCTACGGCGCCAAAGCCGCTGAAGCGACACCGCCGATCAAGCGCATGTTGGCCGAAGGCGTACCAGTCGGCGCCGGCACCGACGCCACGCGAGTGTCCAGCTACAATCCATGGACTTCGCTGTACTGGATGGTCAGCGGCCGGACCGTGGGCGGGCTTGAGCTGCACGCCGAGGGCCTGTCCCGGCAGACCGCGCTGGAGCTGTTCACCCACGGCAGCGCCTGGTTTTCTTCCGAGCAAGGCAAGAAAGGCATGATCAAGGTCGGCCAATTGGCGGACGTTGCGGCGCTTAGCGCGGATTTTTTCAGCGTCGACGAAGAAGCGATCAAGTGGATCGAGTCGGTGTTGACGGTGGTTGGCGGCAAGGTGGTGTATGCCGCCGGCGACTTCGAAAAACTTGGGCCGGCGAGTGTGCCGGTGTTGCCGGACTGGTCGCCGGTGGTGAAAGTGCCCGGCCACTGGCGTCCGGATTCGCCGATGCAGGCGCAGGTTCACCATTGCAGCGGACCCTGTGGCGTTCATTCACATAGCCATGAAAAGGCCCGTTTGTCGAACGCCCCGGTCAGCGATTTTGCCGGTTTCTGGGGCGCCTTTGGCTGCTCGTGCTTCGCGTTCTGACGATCAAATAAAAAGCGCCGGCCGTGTTGGCCGACGCCCTGAGCGATAAACATCCACCGAGGAGTTTCACATGAGCAACGTTCCGTACAAACGCCTGAACAAAGACGATGCCGTTGTCCTGTTGGTTGACCACCAGACCGGCCTGATCTCACTGGTACAGGATTTCTCACCCAACGAATTCAAGAACAACGTGCTGGCCCTCGCGGACCTGGCAAAATTCTTCAAACTGCCGACCATCCTCACCACCAGCTTCGAAAACGGCCCGAACGGCCCGATGGTGCCGGAGCTCAAAGAACTGTTCCCGGACGCGCCCTACATCCCGCGTCCAGGCCAGATAAACGCTTGGGACAACGAGGACTTCGTCAACGCCGTTAAAGCCACGGGCCGCAAGCAGTTGATCATCGCCGGCGTGGTGACTGATGTTTGCGTGACTTTCCCGACACTGTCGGCGCTGGCGGAAGGGTTTGAAGTGTTCGTCGTCACCGACGCCTCGGGCACCTTCAACGAAACCGTGCAGCAAGCCGCCTGGGCGCGTATGTCGGCGGCCGGTGCACAACTGGTGAACTGGTTCTCAGTGGCCTGCGAACTGCAAGGTGACTGGCGTAACGACATGGAAGGCCTGGCGAACCTGTTGTCGCCGCGCATTCCGAACTACCGCAATTTGATGAACAGCTATTCGGCGCTGACGTCGAAGTAAGCCCTGTTGCAATGAAAGATGCCCGCCCATGTGCGGGCATTTTTTGTCTGTAGCAACTGCCGAGCCCACGTCCAGCTCCTGTAGCAGCAGTCGAGCAGCGCGAGGCTGCGTTCGGCTGCGTAGCAGTCGTGAGTTCAAACATTGCGGTGTGTCAGACAAAACTCGCACTCAGGTTTTACGACTGCTCCGCAGCCGAACGCAGCCTCGCGCTGCTCGACAGCTGCTACAGGAGCCGGGCGTAGGATCAATAGGGTGCCGATAAGCGAAAGCGGCTATAAAGTGTTTGTCTGTCAACCAGAGTGTGACAATGAACCCGTTCGAAGACATGCGTATTTTTTGCCAGGTCATGGACTCCGGCAGCTTCACCGCTGCGGCTGATCATTTGGGGTTGTCCAAGCAGTTCGTCAGCCGGCGTTTGATGCAGCTCGAAGAGCGCCTGGGTGTGCGCTTGCTCAATCGCTCGACGCGGCGGCTGGACGCCACGCCGCTGGGGCACAGTTATTACGAGTCAGCCTTGCGCCTGCTGGGTGAAGTCGAGCAAGTGGAGCAGGGCATTGCCGGGCAGACCACCGAGCCAAGGGGCACTATTCGCATCAGCGCACCGTTGTCCTTTGCGGTGGCGCACTTGGGTTGCCTCCTGCCGGTGTTCTTGCAGCGTTATCGCGATGTCACCGTGGAAGTGGACCTCAGCGATCGGCCGGTGGACTTGCTGGGTGAGGGCTACGACCTGGCGTTGCGCATCGGCATTCTGGAGGACTCGACGCTGATCGCCCGGCGCATCGCGTCGATCCAGCGTGTGTACTGCGCCAGCCCGACTTACCTGGCCGAGCGCGGTACGCCGCTCAAACCCGAAGACCTGCACAGCCATGACTGTCTGCCTTATGGCCACAGTCGTCAGGTGCAATGGCGGTTCGACGGGCAGGGCAAACCGCTGACCGTCAATGTCACGGGCAGGATGCGGGTCAACAACGGTGAGTTGCTCAAGGACGCGGCGATTGCCGGGATGGGGATTACGTACTTGCCAACGTTTATCGTCGGTGCCGCCTTGAAGGATGGCAGGCTGGTGCCGGTGCTGGATGCGTTTCGGCCTGAGCCATTGACGTTGTCGGCGGTGTATCCGCAGCACCGTCAGAGTTCGCGCCCGGTGCAGGCGTTGATCGAGTTTTTGCGCGAGCGCCTGGATCAGGCTGAGGATGTGCTCTAAGCCTCACACACAACCCCTGTGGAAGCGAGCCTGCTCGCGATGGCTCAGTGTCAGACAACATCGATGTTGAATGACCCATGGCTATCGCGAGCAGGCTCACTCCCACAGGGGATTTGCGGGGTTGCTGTGTTTAGCGGTTATCAGCTCCTCTTGTCATCGCCAACTTCGCCATTGGCATGTACACCACGGTCGTCGCCGACTTCGCCGTTGGCATGTACGCCACGGTCGTCACCGACTTCGCCATTGGCGTGTACACCACGGTCATCGCCCAATTCACCGGAGCGATGAACACCATTGTCGTGGGCCGCTTCACTGGAGCGATGAACGCCATTTTGGTTGTGGGACACTTCACTGGAGCGAAGAGCGCCATTTCTGTTGTGGGAAACTTCACCGGAGCGATGGACGCCATTGTCGTGGGCCACTTCACCGGAACGATGAACGCCATGATCGTCGCCCGGTTCGGCGTGCGTGCCACTGCGCCCGGAGTTGGAGGAGGCTGTGTTGCCGGAATGGCTCGAACCATGGTCGCTACTACTATGGCCGCTGCCGCTATTACCGCCGCTGCCACTGTTGCCGCCACTGCCGCTTCCACCGTGACTGCCGCCGCCACCGCTTCCACCACTGCCGCCGCTGTTGCCGCCACCACCGTGACTGCCACCGCCGCCGCCACCACCACCGCTGCCGCCGCCGCCACCACCGCTGCCGCCATTGCCGCCGCCGCCACCGCTGCCGCCACCGCCATTGCCGCCGCCGCCACCGCTGCCGCCACCGCCATTGCCGCCACCGCCACTACCGCCACCGCCACTACCGCCACCCCCTCCGCCGCCACTGCCACCATCCTTGGCCTGAGCGGTCGACATACTGGACAGACTGTCCGGTATCAATACGGTGGACGCCGACAAGACCGCGCCAATAGCTACTGCTAGTAAAAGCTTGTTGATGTGCATGTCGTTCTCCGTCTTCTTGTTCAGGGTTGGAACGTAGATGAACACTGCAACGTGCTACCCGATTCAGTAGAAGAACACCTCAGCGTTCTGATTTATTCAGTTTTATCGTGGATAAAAAGTGCAACGCACCGCTAAACCCCGTTCCAGAGCCTTAGTGAATGCTTGAGGCGAGCTCGAAAATCGGCATGTACATCAGGATCACGATGACCCCGATCAACAGGCCGATGAAGGTCATGAGCAGCGGTTCGAACAGCCGTACAAACCATTCGAGCCAGCGACTGATTTCTTCGTCGTAGAAGTCGGCGCTGCGCTCCATCATTTGCCCGAGGTTGCCGGACTGCTCGCCAGCGCGCAGTAAGCGCAGCGAAACCGGGGTCACCAGGTGATTGAGTTCAAGCGCGGCCGATAGTGATTGACCCTCGCGCACCCGTTCGCAGGCTTCGTCCAGTCGTGTGCGGGACGCCACGGTGAGCAGGCCACGCACCATGCCCATGGCCGTGACAAGGGGGATGCCGCCTTGCAGCAAAATTCCCAGCGAGCGATAGAAGCGCGCCAGTTCATACATGAAGATGCGTTGATGGATCGCCGGGACTTTTTCAATCAGGCGATCCAGACCCCGGCGGAAGGCCGGTTGGCGTTGAAGGAAGGTGAGGGCGACGATGATCGCCAGCAACCCGCCGAAGAATTCGCCCTGATGCGCATGGAGGAACATCCCGCTGGTCATCAGGACTTGCGATAGCCACGGCAGGTTCGAGCCCAGACCTTCGAACACCAGGCTGAAACGCGGCACCACGTAACCCATCAAAAACAACACCACGCCACCGCCCACCACCAGCAACAGCAGGGGGTAGATCGACGCGCTGACGATTTTTTGCCGGACCTCGTCCATGCGCTGGCGATAGCTGACATAGCGACCGAGGGCTTCGCCCACCGCACCCGTTTTTTCACTGGACTGCACCAACGCAACGTACAACGGCGGGAAAACCGCCGACAGCTGGCCCAAGGCCTGGGAAAACGATTTGCCCTCGTAAAGCAAGCGCACCAGCTCACTCAAGGTTTTGCGGGCCTGGGGCGCGGATTCTTTTTCGGCCAGGCTTTCCAGCGCATCGATCAACGGCAGGCCCGCATTGAGCAATGTGGTCAGTTCCTGGCTGAACAACACCAGGTTGAAGGTCTCACGCTTTTGCAGACGCAAGGCACGCCAATGGCGATCGGCATGCAGGCTGACCACCCGCATACCCTGGTCTTCGATGATGCGCCGGGCTTCGCTGTGGCCGGGGGCCTCGACAGTCATCGAGACCACACCGGCCTTGCCCACGGCTTTGAGATGAAAGCGCATGGTTTTCCCCCGTCATTGCCAACTGGTGACTTCGGCGTTTTCGCCTTCGCCGCCGGGCTGACCGTCCTTGCCCATGGACAGTAAGTCGTACTCACCGTTTTCGCCGGGATAGCGGTAGTTGTAGTTACGGCCCCATGGGTCCTGGGGCAATTTTTTCTGCAAGTAAGGGCCAGTCCAGCGGGTTTCGTCGCTCGGCGCGGTGACCAGCGCCTGCAAGCCCTGTTCGGTCGACGGGTAGTGGCCGACCTCCAGGCGATACAGATCCAGTGCCTTGGCCAGGCCTTCGATTTGCGCCTTGGCGACTTTGACTTCGGAACGGCCCAGTTGGGCGAAATACTTCGGCGCGACGATACCGGCCAACAGCCCCAGCACCACCAGCACCACCAACAGTTCGAGCAGGGTGAACCCGCGTTGAGTACGCCGGGCACAACACAGACGTTGATTCATGATGACCTCACACAATCGGCAGAAGGGTCGCAGTAAAGGCTTATGCAATTGCCATGCTCAGCGATGCTTAGTCATGTGCAACCTTGCGGACCTCCCGTGCCATGGGCCTTAAGGCTTACGGCACAGTGCTTGCGTATGGCTGTTTCACGATCGGCCATTGGGGCAATACCCCCATTTTTTGGGGCCGGCCAGGGGAGGAAGAACAATGAAAATACTCACCACTGGATTACTCGCATGTTTGCTGCTGACCAACGTTGCACAGGCCGATGTATTCGTTTCCGTGGACGCCAAGGGCAGCTATGTACTGTCCAATGTCCACCGTCCCGGCCGCACCTATGAACGGGTCATTCGCGAACCCGCCGCAGCGGTCGTCAGCCTCGATCAGCAGCCCCAGATGATCGCCGCGCAGCCCTATGCCGAACTGGTCTCGGCGGCCGCCACCGCCAATGAAGTGCCGGCGGCGCTGTTGCATGCGGTCATTCGCGCCGAGTCCCGTTACAACGCCGACGCGACGTCCCCCAAGGGCGCTGGCGGGCTGATGCAATTGATGCCCGACACCGCGCGGGAGATGGGCGTCAAGGATGTCTACGATCCCAAGTCCAACATCCAGGGCGGCGCCAAATACCTCAAGCGCCTGCTGACCCTGTTCGACAACGACATTGCCCTCGCGGTGGCGGCCTACAACGCCGGGCCGCAAGCCGTACTCAGCCGCGGCGGGGTAATCCCGCCATTCGCCGAAACACAGCGCTACGTGCCGGATGTTCTACGCCAATACCGCCGCTTGCAGGGCCTGGCCGTGGATGCGCCGTTGTAATCGAAAACCGCGTTCCCGCATCCCCCAATAGTGGGGAAAGATTGCCCCGGCAGAAAAGTGGGGAATAAACGGGGAATATCCCCCGACTTATCAAGTCGCAAACCTAACTATATGAAAAACAAGAAAACTATTTATGGCATGGGGATTGCTGTGCCGGTATCAGTCGAGAATTATTCCTGTGAACACCCACCGCGAGGCCCGTGGTCATGACCGGCAAACCTTACGCTCCGTCTGTGTTTAATCTGCTGCTGTTGGTGGCGTCGATGTTCGGCATCGAGCTGGCAGAAGCAGCCGTCCGTTGTGAACGAAACCTGGTGGCCAACGTCGTGGCGCTGGATCAGCCGCTGATGTTCAATCGCCTGGGTGCACAGAACGCTAACGGGATGATGTTTGCCCTTCGCCGGGACGTGGTCGATGACAACAATATGTCTCTGGCCCAGGGCGGGTCGGCGGTGCCGGGCAAAGTCTCGCTACGACCCGACAAGCGGCCGCGCCCACTGGTGCTGCGGGTGGCCGCCGGTGATTGCCTGACGATCAACCTGCAGAACCTGCTGGCGTATCAAGCCAACCCCGGCAAACACGAAGGCGTCGAGGAGGTAGGTGAAGAAGAAGTGGAAGTCGGCAATGCCGACGATTTCAAGGTCGATGAGCAAGTCACCGACCGTCACGTCGGGTTCCAGGTCAATGGCCTGCAAGCAGTCAACAGCATTGACGACATCGCCTCCTTTACCGGGCGCAATGCCAACACATTGATTCCACCTGGCGCCACCCGTTCCTACACCTTGTACGCCGAGCGCGAAGGCGCGTTTGCGGCCAGCAGCCGTGGCGCCACCTTCGGCGGTGAAGGCGATGCGGGCAACGTGGCCAACGGCCTGTTCGGCGAAGTGGTGGTGGTGCCCAAGGGCGGGCGCACCTATCGCAACACCGTGACCGAAGAAGAGATGCGCCTGGCCAGCTCGGGCCGTACCCCGGCCGGGCAGCCGATTGTCGACTACCAGGCGCGCTACCCGCAGCGCGAGCCGTGGATTCGTGAAGGCAAGGCCGGCACGCCGATCATCAACATGGTCGATGGCAATGAAATCATCTCCAGCGAGAGCGACGCGATCGTGATGGGCAGCAATGCCGACGGCAGCTTCCCGCCGTCGACCTATCCACTGGAATCCATGGGAAAACGCAACCCGGCGCTGCCAAACCGGCTGGAACCGTTCCGCGATTTCGCCTCGCAGTTCCAGGATGAAGTTGCCGCGACCCAGGCATTCCCAGCGTATTGGGCAGACCCGGTGATGGCCCACGTGCTGGAACCGACCCGCGATTCGTTCATGATCAACTACGGCTCCGGCGGCATGGGCGCCGAAGTGGTGGCCAACCGTCTGGGCGTCGGGCCGATGCACGATTGCCTGTCCTGCGCCTATGAAGAGTTCTTCCTCAGTTCCCACACCGTGGGGGACGTAGCGATGCTGGTGGACGTACCGGCCAACGTCGGCCTGGAAAACATTCTGCCGGGTCAAACACCACGCGCCGACCAGATCGGCGTCAAGGCGACCATGGCGCTGTACCCCTCCGAGCCGTCGAACGTCAACCACAGCTACATCGGTGACTTCGTCAAATTCCGCAACACCCACAACGGTCACGAGCAGCACATCTTCCACCTGCACGGCCATCAGTGGCTGTTCAACCCTAACGACGATAACTCCGACTATGTCGACGCCCAGGGCATTGGCCCGGGCGCCGGTTACACCTATGAAATCGCCAACGGCGGTTCGGGCAACCGCAACCGCGTAGCGGGCGATGCCATCTATCACTGCCACTTCTACCCGCACTTTGCCCAAGGCATGTGGGCCATGTGGCGAGTGCATGACGTGTTTGAAGAAGGCACCAGACTCGAAGTCTCCCAACAGGGTAACGACGGCTATCACAGTGAACCTTACGCCCTGCGCAGCGGTAAGCCGGCGGCGGGCGCACGGGCCTTGCCTGACGGCGAGATCATTGCCGGCACGCCCATTCCAGCGGTTGTGCCGCTGCCGGGCAAAGCCATGGCGCCGATGCCGGGCAAAGTGGCGGTTGTGCCGAAGATCAGCGAAACCCTGGTGGCCAGTCATGACGATGACGATGAAGAGGGCGATGACGACGGCGAGCATCATGGCGGTAGCAGTGGTGGTCAAGCCATCGGTTCCCTGGCCCTGGTGGACCGCAGCGAAGCCAACCGCAACGCCGACGGCAGCCTGAAAAACCCTGGTTATCCGTTCTGGATCGGCGGCATGGAAACCTCGGTGGGCCAACGTCCGCCAACCCCGCCGCTGGACATGCTCGACGCCGCCAAGGCGCAATCCCTGAAAACCAGCGGCAATGCCTTGTGGGCCAACCTTGACCCGGCGCAGTCCGGTGGCTGGGACGGCGGTTTGGGCCGTCACTCCCTGGATGGATTCTCCTCCGGTGGTGAGGCGCACACCGTGACCACTTCGCTGGACTTCTCCAAGGAAGTGACTCGAGCCAAACCGATTTACATGCCTGAAGAAGGCACCGAAGTCGAACAGGCGGCCATGGCGTTCCACGCCAAAAAAGAACACGCGAGCTACGCCGTACTGCCAGGCAATCAAGTGGTGGCGCGCAACTTCCGCACCAACGGTGCCTTGCCGACGGCGGGTGCGCCGTACTACGAACCGTGCATGGACGATCGGCAAAAACGCCTGACCGCCAGCGCCGGCACGGGCGAGTTCAACAGCGGCGAACGGATCGACGGCCTGTCATTCACCGGGTCGTCGACCTTCACCGCCGACCGTCCACGCATCTACAAAGCGGCAAACATCCAGTTTGATGCGGTGTACAACAAGGTCGGCTACCACTTCCCGCAAGCGCGCATTCTGGCGTTGTGGGAAGACGCCTGGCCGGTGATCACCAAACAGCGTCCGCCAGAGCCGCTGGTGATGCGCATGAACACCTTCGACTGCGTGCAGTACCAGCAAACCAACCTGGTACCGGCCATCTACGAGATGGACGATTATCAAGTGCGCACACCGACCGACGTGATCGGCCAGCACATTCACCTGCCCAAATGGGACCTGACTGCCGCTGACGGCTCGGCCAACGGCTGGAACTATGAAGACGGCGTGCTTTCCCCCGGTGCCGTGCAAGAGCGCATCCACGCGATTCGTCTGTTCAACCAGTGTGCAGGCACCGACCCGCGTGACGGCACGCCGGTCTGCCCGGTGGCCAAGGCGCATCCGTTCTTTGGTCAATACGGTCGGGCTGACTGGGTGGGCGCGCGCACGGCGATGCAGCGCTGGTTTGTCGATCCGGTGGTGAACGCCAAAGGCGTCGACCGTGGCCTGGGGACCATTTTCACCCACGACCACTTAGGCCCGTCGACGCACCAACAGATCGGTCTGTACGCCACCGTGCTGGCAGAACCGGCCGGTTCCACCTGGTTCCACGGCGAAACCGGCGAGCCGTTGTACAGCGGCGCGCGGCAAGACGGCGGGCCTACTTCGTGGCAAGCGGTGGTGTCGACCGGTGACCTGGACGGCGACGGCAAGAACGACAGCTTCCGTGAGTTCTTCCTCGAATACAGCGACTTCCAGCACGCGTATGAAGCCGGTGTGTACGTCGGCGCCGGCCCCAATGGCGTGCCGGATGCCCAAGCCTTCCCGGCCACTGCTGACAGCTTCCGCTACGCGATCAACCCGCCGGTGCGCAACAACGCCAGCAACCTGTTGGAAGGTGTGGTCGAAGTTCAGGGCGGGATGGTTCCGGGCTGCCCAAGCCGGCCTTGCCCGCAGGCGATCTCTGTGGATGACCCGGGCATGTTCGTGGTCAATTACCGCAACGAACCGCTGGCCCTGCGGGTGTACGACCCGAACAAGGTCGGCCCGGATGGCAAACGCGGGATGCAGGCCGATGGCCTCGGCGGCGACCTTTCGTACGCCATGCAAAGCCGTACCGATCGGGCGATCCCGGCGATGAACCTGGCGCCCAACCAGATCACCGCCGCCACCGGCCCCACCGGCGGCACCACGCTGTTCCCGCCACACATCAACCGTGGCGGTGCGGAGCCGGGTGACCCGTTCACCCCGATGCTGCGTACCTACACCGGTGACAATGTGCGGCTGCGGGTACATGCCGGCGGTCACGAAGAAGAGCACAACGTGACCCTGCACGGGGTGAAATGGCTGCAAAGCGGTTCCGGTTTCGGCAACAGCTCGAACTCCGGCTGGCGCGCGTCGCAAATGATCGGGATCTCCGAGCAGATGGGCTTCATTGCGCCGGTCTCGATGCTGTCCAGTTCGGCGGCAACCACCGGGGATTATCTGTACTCGATGGATGCGTCCCTGGAAGGTTACTGGAGCGGGATCTGGGGCGTGATGCGCAACTACACTGCGCAACGCAACGATCTGTTCGCACTGCCGAACAACCCGAAACCGGCCGGCATGCGCAACACCGTGGCTTTCGATGGCTCCTGCCCACGGATCAGCGCGAACCCGAACGGCATCGGCACCCGGCCTACCGTGCAACGCAACTATGAAGTGGTCGCGGCACTGGCCAACGACATCCTCGGCAATCCGTTGAACCTGTCCATAGCGGATCCGGCGGGGCTCGGCCAGCATGTCGGCGGGCCCTTGAACCCGGCGGGCGGCACCCTGGTTTACAACTCCAGAACGGTGAACATTCCTCAGGTCACCGTGACCGATCCTGAAGATGGCGAGACCTTCACCATCGGCGGGCAGAGTGGGCCGCTGCATGATCCGACCGCAATTCTGTATGTGCGCAAAAGCGATCTCGACCCGAACACCGGCAAGCTCAAACCCGGTGTACCTGTCGAACCGCTGGTGCTGCGTGCAGCGGCAGGTGACTGCATCAACATCACCCTGGAAAACCGCTTGCCAGTGGTCATGCCGGACTTGACCCAGACGGCGGTGATGCAAGGCATGGTCAAACGTGATCGCAACAGCGGCCAGGGCGCGACCACCTTCAGCAACAACCTGATGCGGCCGTCCAGCCACGTCGGCCTGCACGCGCAACTGCTGGCGTACGACATCACCAAATCCGACGGCACCAACGTCGGCGCCAACCCGATCCAGACCGTACCGCCACGCATTGGCAACAGCGGTGCGTACCCGACGCGTATTTATCAGTACTACGCCGGGCACCTGGAGCGTGAAGGCAAACCGATCACCCAACTGGGCCGTAATGTCGACAACATCATTTCCACGGCGGTGGAGTTCGGCGGGTTGAATTTCACCCCGGCGGATGTGATCAAGCAGCCACAAAAAGGCCTGGGCGGTGCGATGAGCATCCTGCCGGTTGGCGCCACCTGGGTTGAGGACGCGCGCAAAGTCAACGCCACGGTCACCGCGCCAGGGCAGACCCTCTACCGCGACTTCGCGATGGTCTGGCAGAAAGCCTTGAACATTCGCTGGGCCAATGGTCGGCCGGTGGAAGGTATTGCCGCTGAAGGTCAGGGGGTGCCGACCGATCCACAGGACAACTCCAGCATGGCCATCAACTACAAGACCGAGCCGATGTGGTTCCGTTTCGGCCTGCCGCCGGACGCGCCGTTCGGTCACGCCGGTGGCTTCGGTTACGGCGACGTGCCCAACGCACACATGGCCTACAGCAACGCGCTGGTGGGGGGCGATCCGCAGACACCAGTGCTGTATGTCAAACCGGGGCAACCTTTCCGCACCCACATCATGATGCCGACCGGTGGCAGCCGTGGTTCGACCTTCCAGCTTGACGGTCACGTCTGGTCGGTCAACCCGTTCCTGTCGGAGAAGAGCGACACCGGCGGTTATCCGATGATGACGCCTGGCGTGGGTTCGGTGCGGTTCGGCTATAACCCGATGTCGATGTACATCGGCGCCCACGAAAGCATCCTGCCGGCGGCGCACTTCAGTTTCATGCACCCGAGCGCCGGGGGCAGTAATGCGATACCGGGCGATTACCTGTTCCGTGATTACGCGGCGTATGGCAACACCGCAGGGCTTTGGGGCTTGCTGCGGGTGACCAACGAACCAGAACCGGCGCCGGCGCCGTAAGCCGGGAGATGGGCTGTGGGAGCGAGCCTGCTCGCGATGAAGTCACCTCGGTGTTATGGGGTGAGGCAAATGACGCTATCGCGAGCAGGCTCGCTCCCACAAGGGTTGCGCGGCAGATACAGAATCAAGAGGGGAGAGAGCGATGAACAGGACCATCAAAATCGCCGGTTGTGCGCTGATTGCAGGGGGCGCGCTGATCAGTTTCGGCGTCTGGCGCACCGCGCCGACCACAAATCCGGGCAAGGTCGCTCAGCCCGACACCTGGAGCAGCCAGAACCTCTCCCGTGACGGTATTTCGGTGGCGCTTGAGGTCAAGCCGTTGGCCAAGGACGGTGTGCTGCGCGAAGGCGAATTTGCCGACGTACAGTTCCGGGTCAACGACAGTGCCTCGGGCCAGCCGTTGTCGGGCGTCAATCCCGGCGCCTGGCTCGACCCCGAAACCGTCGCCGCCGACCAGGCCCAGGGTCGCGAGCAAAGCTGCAAGTCGCGGGTCGGGGTGTTCCTCAAATCCAGCATTGGTGCGCGGCCGTTGCTGGACCTCAACAGCTATTTCCTGCTGGTGATGAATCGCGATGCCAGCGTTTCGGTAGTCGACCCGTCGGTGTCGGTGGGGGGCATCACCAGCACCATGGCCCGGATCAACCTCAAGCAACCGCCGATGGATTGGGTGACCCCGAAGGACAACAAACGGGTATTTGTGTCGATGCCGACGGCGGGGGAAGTGGCGGTGATCGACAGCGAGCAATTCAAGTTGCTGGAGTCGGTGGCTGCCGGCAGCAACCCGGTGCGTGTGGCCCTGCAGCCGGATGAGCGTCTGCTGTGGGTTGGCAACAACGCGTCAAAATCCGACGAGTCCGGCGTCACGGTGATCGACACCCACAGCCTCAAGACTCTCAAACACCTGGCCACCGGGGCCGGGCATCACGAAATTGCTTTCAGCAAGGACAGCCGGTTTGCCTTCGTCACCAACCGCGACGACGGCACTTTGAGCATCATCGACGTCGCCAGCCTGACCGTGAGCAAACAACTCAAGACCGGCTCGCACCCGCTGTCAGTGGCCTACTCGCCGCTGTCCCAGGCGGTGTATGTCGCCGATGGCCAGGACGGCACCGTGACCGTGGTCGACAGCGCCAGCCTGGCGGTGCGCCGGGTGATCAAGGTGAAGCAGGGCCTGGGACCGATGGGGTTCAGCGCTGACGGTCGATTCGGCATTGTGCTGAATACCCTGGAGAACCAGGCCTCGGTGATCGACGCCGCCACCGACTCGTTGATCCATGAACTGGACGTGTCGGCCGAGCCTTACCAAGTGGTGTTCACCAAAGCGTATGCCTATGTACGCGGACTGGCGTCGGCCAAAGTCACGATGATCAACTTGTCGTCGCTGGGCCAGGGGCGTACGCGGATCAGTCAGGGTTTCGAAGCCGGACCGCAGCCGCCACGGCTGGCCGGTGACCTGCCGCTGGCGTCGAGCCTGGCGGTGTCGCGGGATGACAACGCGGTGTTCGTGGTCAACCCGGTGGACAACACCACCTATTTCTATGCCGAAGGCATGAACGCGCCGATGTCCGGTTACCCCAATCGCGGGCAAGTGGCACGGGCGGCGATGGTCATCGACCGCAGCCTGCGCGAGGTCGAGCCGGGGCTGTACAGCTCACGGATCAAATTGCCGTCGGCCGGGCGTTTCGATGTGGCATTCCTGCTCAATCAACCGAACATCATTCATTGCTTCACGGCCTTGGTTGAGCCCGACAAACAACTCGCCCAACACGCTGGTGTGCCTAAAGTGGAGTTCATGCTCGACAAGGCAACGACCGCCATCGGCAGCCCTTACGTGGTGCGCTTTCGCATCGTCGAGGGCCAGCAGAAGATCCAGCGCAGCGGGGTCAAGGATGTTCACGTGCGCTACTTCCTCGCCCCGACTTCCCGGGTTCAGGAAGTCGCTGCTCTCGACGTGGGCAACGGCATCTATGAAGCCCCGGTAACCCTGGACCAGAACGGCGCGTGGTACTTGCACGTGCGTGCGGCGTCGCTGGGTGCGAATTTTGACGACAAGACTTTTGCCAGCGTGCGGGTTCTGCCCGGCATTACGAACTGAAGAGGACACCGACATGAACCGTTTCGCACATCATGGATTGCTGACGTTCTGCCTGTTGACTGCCGGTATCGGTCAAGCCCTGGCGCACTCGGCGGATGAGCACGCCGGGCACGACATGCCGGCCCAAAGCGCCAGTTCCGAGCATGCACAGGTGAAGTTCGCCGACGTGGCACTGGTGGACCAGGACGGTCAACCGGTGCGCCTGGAGAAGGACCTGGTCAGCAACAAAATCGTGGTCATGAGCTTCATCTACACCAGTTGCACCACGGTGTGCCCGGTGGTGTCCTCGATCATGGGCAAGGTGCAAACGCAACTTGGTGCACGGGTCGGCGGCGAAGTGCAACTGGTGTCGATCAGCGTCGACCCGCAGCGCGACGACGCCAAACGCCTGAACGACTACGCCCGCAACTTCCAGAAAGGCCCCGGCTGGAGCTGGCTGACCGGCAGTTCGCAGTCGATCAATGAAACCCTCAAAGGCCTGGGCTCGTTCAGTGGTGACATCAAAAACCACCAGCCATTGATCCTCGTCGGCGACGGCAACAACCGTCACTGGACCCGCTACTACGGGTTCACCGACCCGGCGGTGCTGACCCGTGAAGTCGAGAAACTCAGCGGCCTGCGCAATACCCACGCCAAACACACCGCCATCGCCATGGAGCAACAGCCATGAGAACGCTCGCCTTGACCCTCATGTGCCTGTTCTGCTTGACGGCGTTGGCCCACGAAGGGCACGAAGAAGCTGCACCGGCTGTGCCAGCCGCGCAACCGGCGACCGGCACACACGACGCACAAACCTGGTTCACCGATACGCCGTTGCAGGATCAGAACGGCGAGACCTTGCGCTTCTACAGCGACGCATTGCAAAACCGCGTGGTGCTGCTGAACGTGATTTTCACCAGTTGCAACGATGCCTGCCCGCTGATTACCCGCAAGCTCAAGGAGGTGCGTGAGTTGCTGGGCGACAAGGCGGATGGCATTACCTTTATCTCCCTTACCAGTGATCCGCTGCGTGATACACCGGCGGTACTCAAGGCCTATACCTTGAAACAGGGCGTCGATGGGCCCCACTGGCTTTTTCTTACCGGCGACAAGGCGCAAATGGACCTTGTCCTGGGGCGTATCGGCCAGATCGTGCCGACCCCCGAACAGCACTCGACGCAGTTGATCGTCGGTGATGTGGCGAACAAGCGCTGGAGCAAAATTCGCCCCGATGCCCCGGCTGCCGCCATTGCTCAGCGCTTGCAGTTGCTGACCATGCCCGTGGCCGGTCGCTGAGTCCGCGCCATGAAAACGTCCCTCGTCCTCGGCCTGCTACTCCTTGGCGGCATTCCTTTCGCCGCCCAGGCGTCAGCGTTGAGCCCCAGCGAAAGTGCGGGCAAGCGCCTGTACCGCGAGGGTGTGGCCGAGAGCGGTGAACCGGTCATGGCCCGGGTCGGCGCCGCCGATATGCTGCTGCCGGCCACCAGCTTGCCGTGCGCCAACTGCCACGGCGCTGACGGGCAGGGGCGGCCGGAAGGCGGGGTGCGCCCACCGGACATCAGTTGGTCGCGCCTTTCCAGCCGCTATGGCCAGGCACAAATCAACGGCCGCGACTACCCGGCTTACACCGAGGGCACGCTGGCCCGTGCCATTGCGCAAGGTCGCGACTCCGCCAACAACCGGCTCGACCCGGCGATGCCACGGTTCGTGCTGTCGATGAAAGATCAACGCAACCTCACGGCCTACCTCAAGCGGGTGGCCGATGACCGCGACCCCGGTTTGACCGACGACAGCTTGCACTTGGGCACGTTGTTGCCCAGTCAGGGCCCCTTGGCCGACGAGGGCGCCACAGTCGCGGCAATCCTCAAGGGCAGTGTGGCGCGGATCAATGCGGCGGGCGGCATACATGGCCGGAAATTGCGCCTGACCATTCTCGACCCCGGCCTGGATCGTGCCAGTGCCGAGTGGGCGTTGGACCAATTGATCGATCAGGAACAGGTGTTCGCCCTGATCGCACCACTGGCACCGGCGCTGGACGCGGACCTGGCGGCGCGTCTGGAGCGGGCGGGAATTCCGCTGATCGGGCCGCTGTCGTTACAGGGCTCGGCGCAGTCCAGTCGACAAATCTTCGAACTATTACCGGGGCTGCGCGAACAGCTGATCGCCCTGGCCAACTACGCCGCCGCCAGTTTGCGCGTGCTCCAGGGGCCGACGCTGATTACCTACCCGGACGAACCGGGCCAACGGCTGGCGGCGCAAAACCTCGGGCAGTACCTGCAAGATAACGCCTGGCAACAGGTACGCCTGCAAGCCTACGACTCGATGCAGGACGAACTGCCGCTGGGCTCGCGGTCGGTGTTTTACCTGGGCAGTGGCAGCGGCTTCAGTCGTCTGGCCGAACGTTTGCAAACGGCGGGGCAGGTGCCTTACCTGTTCGCAGCGTCGAATCAGGTGGCCGGTGACGTGTTGCAATTGCCCAGTGGATTTTCCCGTCGGTTGTTTTTGGCCTACCCGTTCGTGCCCAGTGACTGGACGCTGGCCGGACGCCTGGCGCTGACGCAATTGCGCGAAATACAGGGGCTTGGCGCTCAACACGCGGTGCTGCAGGTCGGCGCCTACAGCTCGATGCAACTATTGAGCGAAGGCATGAAGCAGGCCGGGCGCGACGCCAGCCGCGAGAAGCTCGTCAGTGCCCTGGAAGCCCTGCACGATTTCGATACCGGGCTGACCCCGCTGATCAGCTTTGGCCCGGGGCGTCGCCTGGGCTTGAGCGGTGCACATGTCGTCACCGTGGACCTGCCCGACCAGCGCTTCTTCCTGGTTGCCCCCTACAAACCCATTGCTGTCATGCCTTGACCGGAGGCCCATCATGAAACTCAACATTGCGCTGATGCTGCTGACACTGTGGGTCCCGGTGGCGTTCTGCAACAACGGGCCGGCCGCCGCGCGGGTCAATGGCGAGGAAATTTCCGAGTTTCGTCTGGAGCGCTATTTCGCCGAATTTCTCGAAGATCAGGGCAGGGCCGTGGGCAACATACGTAACCCCAAGGCCTACAAGCAACTGCGTCAGAAGGCGCTGGATGCGTTGATCGACAAGGAGTTGTTGTGGCAGGAAGCAGTCAAGCGCGGCGTGGTCATCAGCGATGCCGACGTGCAAAACCAGGTCGCTCAGACCCGGCAGGCGATCGGTGGCCCTGAGGTGTTTGCCCGCCGGCTTAACGACGCCGGTTTCGATGAAGCCAGTTTTACCGAGTACACCCGTCGTGAGTTGGCGGCCCAGAAAGTCTTTGCCGACCTGATTCAGGTGGACAAGCCGGATGAAAAAGAGGTCAGGGCATTTTACGAGGAGCACCGCGCCGACATGAGCCGGCCGGAAGAAATCCAGGCCCGGCATATCCTGATCAAAGTGTCGCAAGGTGCCGATGCCGCCACAGTTGAAGCAGCACGTCTACGCTTAACAGAAATGCGCATTAAAATCAGCCAGGGCGAAGACTTTGCCAGCATTGCCCGGGCCGGCTCCGAAGACGCGACTGCCAGTGAAGGCGGGGACCTGGGCACCTTCCCTCGTGGCCGCATGATGCCGGAGTTCGAAGCGGCGGCTTTTGCTCTGGCGCCGGGTGACGTCAGTGAGCCGGTGCGCACGCCACTGGGTTGGCATCTGATTTATTTAAAGAACCACTGGGATGCGGCCGATGTCACAGAAACTCAGGGGCTTGAAATGGTCCGGGCGTACCTTGCCCGACAGGAACAGGCCCAGGCTCGTCTGCAAGTCTTGGCGCAGCTTCGATCAACCAATCGAATCGAACGCATTGATGATGATTGATGCTTGTTCCCCAATTGTGGGGAAAGCATCATTGCAAAATCCTGGCGCTTCCCCGTCTTTGGGGGACGGGTTTCGCGAGCGAAAAAGTTTTATGATGAAAATCAAAGAGATGTTCCGGTCAAAAACCGGCTCTCAGTCTGGCATGAAGTGTGCGTTAGCCTCATTAAGGCGCGTACTCCCAGGAACGGAATTCGGACCTGCGGTTACAAGGAGTCGACCTTGTTGAACAGAATACTGGTTGTTGAAGACGAACAGCTTCTTGCACAAAACCTTCAGGATTATCTGGGGGCGCAAGGGCTGGAAGTCCTGGTAGCGAACGACGGTGCGAAGGCCATCGGCGAAGCCGAAAAATTTGCACCCGATGTGATGGTGTTCGATTACCGCTTGCCCGATATGGAAGGTTTTGAGGTGCTCGATGCCATCCGCCAAAACAGGAAGTGCCACTTTGTGCTGATTACCGGGCACCCAACCGCTGAAGTCTGTGAGCGGGCCCGGCAACTGGGAGTCAGCCATATCCTGTTCAAACCGTTTCCGTTGGCGGAATTGGCCCGTGCAGTCTGTGACCTTTTAGGGATGAAGCGCGAACCCAGAACGGGCGTGAGCACTGCCGAAGGATTCGTCGAACGACGCCAGAGCAGGACCGAGAGTTTCCCGCTGCAGTTGTACGACGGTAGTTGGGTGCTTGCGGATCGCCGACGGAAGACATCGGCCTCCATGGCGCCAGACGACGAACAACTGCTCACCGGGGAGTAATTGGCGCGACAAGACGTTCCGGCACCCGCCGCAATGACTCGCCGCGCCGACAGGGCTCAAAGCCCCGGGTGTTGGAGAGCATTTCATGGATCGTCTATCCCTTGCCGTCGAACCGGCGTTGTTGGACTGCGTACCGTCTCGTTTTTCCAGTGAGCAACTAGCCCAGGCCCGGGCCCGCGCCACCAGTTCCGGCGAACGGGTACTCGAAGCCCTCGGGGTGTTGTGCGAACTGGACCCGATGCCCTTCATCCAGTGCCTCGGCACCACCCTGCATTATCCGGTGCTCGACACCGACAGCCTGTTCAAGGCCATCCCGGTATTCGACCGGGTCACCCTGGCCCAATGCCTCAAGCGTGAATTCATCCTGCTGCGTCACGACGATGCGGTCATTGGTGTGTTTGCCGACCCCTTCGATACGGCGCGCCTGGCCTGGATCGACGACTGCCTGCACGGTGCGCCGCTGTACCTGGTGCATGCCGACGACCTGAAAGCCTACCTGGCGCGTCACGAAGAGAGCTTCCACGCGGTGGAGTCGCTCAACGCCCAGGCCGACGGCAACACCGAGATCGACACCCTGCAAAGCCTGTCCCTGACGAGCATCAGCGAAGACTCCAGTGTGGTGGTCAAGCTGGTGAACTCGACCCTCTACGACGCCTTGAAAATGCACGCCAGTGATATCCACTTGGGTACCACCGGCAGCGGCCTGGTGATCAAGTACCGGATCGATGGCGTACTGAACAACATCAGTAAAATCCAGGGCAACGAATTCGCCGAGCAGGTCATTTCCCGGGTCAAGGTCATGGCCGAACTGGACATCGGCGAAAAACGCGTGCCTCAGGATGGCCGCTTCAAGATCGGCATCAGCGGCCGGCAGATCGACTTTCGGGTATCGATCATGCCGAGCATTTTCGGTGAAGACGCGGTGCTGCGGGTTCTCGACAAACAAGACCTGGCCGACAAGGTCAGTGGCGTGCAGTTGCAGGCGCTGGGCTTCGAAGAGGAAACCCTGCGCCAGCTGCGGCGCCTGGCGGCTGAACCTTACGGCATGGTGCTGGTGACCGGGCCGACCGGTAGCGGCAAAACCACCACGCTGTACGCGATGATCACTGAGATCAACCACGGCGTGGACAAGATCATCACGATTGAAGATCCGGTGGAGTATCAACTGCCGGGCGTGCTGCAAATTCCGGTCAATGAAAAGAAAGGCCTGACCTTCGCCCGTGGTTTGCGCTCGATCCTGCGCCATGACCCGGACAAGATCATGGTCGGTGAAATCCGCGATCCGGACACCGCGCAAATCGCCGTGCAATCGGCACTCACCGGTCACCTGGTGTTCACCACCATCCACGCTAACAACGTGTTCGACGTGATCGGTCGTTTCACCCAAATGGAAATCGACCCGTACAGCCTCGTGTCGGCCCTCAACGCGGTGCTGGCGCAGCGCTTGATCCGCCTGGTCTGCGCCAGTTGCAGTGCGCCGGTCACACCCACCGACGACGAGTTGCAGGCGTCGGGTCTCGATCCAAAAGAAGTCGGGCATTACCACTTTGTGCATGGCAAGGGCTGCGGTCACTGCCGTGGGACCGGCTATCGCGGACGCAGTGCGATCGCCGAGCTGCTGCACCTGGACGATGAACTGCGGCAAATGATTGTTGAGCGCCAACCCATTTCGAAAATCAAGGCCCACGCGTGCAAACGCGGCCTGCGCCTGCTGCGCGAGTCGGCACTGGAACTGGTGCAACAGGGGCGGACCACGCTTGAGGAGATCAATCGTGTCACTTTTGTCTCGTGATCGTTATGTCGCCGTGCTCGGCGCCAGTGGTGTCGGCCTGGGCCAGCGCAAAGGCAGCGAAACCCTGTGGTTGGGCAGCGTCGGCTTTATCGACGAAGGCTTCCATGCCTGGGCCGTCGCCCTCGAAACCCTCGACCGTTTGCTGGGTGAACATGCGCCTGCGGGTGCGGAGTTGAGTGTGGTGATTTCCGGGCACTTCAGCCGTTTCTGCCTGGTGCCCTGGAGCGATGCGATCAGCACCCCCGACGAATTGCTCGGGTTCGCCCAGCTGTGCTTTGAAGACCTTTACGGTGTACCGGCTCAACCCTGGAGCATCGTGCTGTCGGCCGAACCGGCGGGGTATGACCGGATCGCCACGGCGCTGCCGCAAGACTTGCTGACGCTCCTGCGCAGCCTGGTCAGCGGTCGCGGCCTGCGCTTGCGTTCGGTGCAGCCGTACCTGATGGCCGCGTTTAACCACTTCGACAAGAGCTTTGACGGTGACGACTTTCTGTTTGTGGTGGCCGAGCCCGTGCGCAGTGTGCTGCTGCTGGCGCGGGAAGGGCGCTGGGTGGCGGTGCGTTCGGTAGGCACCAGTGACAGCGACGCCTCACTGACCGCACTGATCGGCCGTGAAAGCCAGCTGCAAGCCTCCACCAGCGAACGGCCGTTCAATCTCTACCTGCATGCCCCGGCGCGCATCGACTCACACCCCGACGTGCCCGGTGTGCAGTTGCGCACCCTTGAAGAAGACCAGACATCCGTACGCGACAGTTTGTACGTCATGTCTCGGGCGGTGGCCTGACATGCGCCCGCTGATGCTCGACTTCCAGCCGCGTCGTCGTGCCGGCCCATTGGGCTGGAGCTTGCTGGGCGGTGGCGTGGTACTGGCGCTGGTGTGTCTGGTCGCCCAGCACCACCTCGACGAACAGGCCTCGCAACAGCAAGGCCATTTGCAACACGCCCAGCGTGCGCTCACCGGCGACACCGGCAGCAAAGTCACCTTGACCCCCGCCGAAACCCGCGAGCAGGCACAGAACCTGGCCGAAATGCGCAAAGTTTCCCAGCAATTGCGCCGGCCTTGGGAGCGCTTGTTCTCCATGCTCGAAGCCATGCCGCGGGAAAACGTCGCCTTGCTGACCCTGACCCCGGATGCTCGCAAAGGTCAGGTGCGCATCAGTGCCGAGGCGCGGGATCTGGAGGCCATGCTCGAATTCCACCAACGCCTGGAAGCCAGCGACGAGCTGTCCGACGTGTCGTTGCTTAGCCACGAAATCGTCGCCAACGTGCCGGAACACCCGGTGCAATTCAACCTGTCGGCCAGTTGGGAGATCGGCGATGCGAATCCCTAAATTGATCGTCCACGAATACCTGCAAGGTTTGGGTGTTCCTGGCCTGGCGGGCCTGGCGCTGCTGCTGGTTGCCCTGGTTTATGGTCTGGGCGGCCTGGTGCCGGACTGGCAAGCGCTGCAACAGCTCAGCCAGCAGACCCGTGAAGCCGGCGAGTACCTGGCCAAGGTTGAAGACGGCAGCGTTGCTGCCCCGGTCGTACCGCAACGTCAGCTCGATGACTTCCGCAGCAAATTGCCGTCGCAGCCTCAGGCCACCGTGGCCATCGACAAGATCTACGCATTGGCCAGCCAGGAACACATCACCCTGGCCCGTGGTGAATATTCATTGGGCATCGACCCCAAGACGCACCTGGCCCGCTACCAGATTCTGCTGCCGGTGCGCGGCAGCTATCCGCAACTGCGGCGCTTCCTGCACGCCTTGCTCGGCCAGTTGCCAGCGGTGGTGGTGGAGGATGTGGAGTTCCAGCGTAAAAAGATCGTCGACACCGACCTGACCGGGCGGATCCGCATGACCCTCTACCTGTCGAGGTCATGATGAATACCAAACGCGTAATGGGTTGGGTGGCGTTCTTCGGCGTGGCCGCAGGGCTGGCCTGGGGACCTCAATACTTCCAGCAAGCGGAGGAAGGTGAGGATTCAGCCGCCGTGACCACCCCGGTCAAAGGCAAAACCGGCGGAGCACTGCCGGCGGTATCTGCCGATGGCAAACCAGCGGTGATCAAGGACCTCAGCCCGTCCGGCGACCTCTTTGGCTCGCGCAGCTGGAAGCCGGCACAGACCCTGGCCCGCGTCATCGAACAACCCGTCAACCCAACTCCGGTGGTCCAAGCCCCCAGCGTACCGCCGATGCCTTTCCAGTTCATTGGCAAGCTTCATGACCGCTCCGACCTGCAAGTGTTTTTGCAGAGCGGCGAAAAAATATACGTCGTACGCAAAGGGGATGTGATCGACGACAACTGGCGGATCGAGCGGATTTCCGATGTGGAACTGAGCTTTGTCTACTTGCCTCTGCATGTGTCCCAGACTTTGTCTGTGGGGAGCGAGCAATGAACAAATCCCGTTTGCTGTTGAGCGTCTGCATCGTTGCAGCGCTGGCCGCGTGCAGTTCGGCGCAGATCGCGAACAAGGAAGGGACCGAGCTGATCGAGTCGGGGCAGTACGAAGCCGGCCTGGCGCGTATCGAAGAAGGGTTGCGCGAAGACCCTCGCGATACCGCTCTGCACATAGCGCTCACCAGCGGTCGGGCGCTGGCAGTGACATCGTTGCTGACCCAAGGCGACATGGACCGCGCACAACGGGATTTCGCCTCTGCACGCATGGCCTATGGCCGGGTACTGAACATCGAACCGAACAACCGTCGCGCCCAGGACGCGCTGCGTCAACTCGAGTACCTGCGCAGCATGGATGAAAAACTCGAACTGGCCCGTGGGGATTTGCGTCGTGGTGACATTTACGGGGCCGACCGTCAGGTCAGACAGATCCTCGAACTCGACCCCCAAAATCAAGGCGCCCTGGAGCTGCAAGCCAACATTCGCCTGGTGCAGAGCCGCAACGTGATTCCGTATCCACAACTGCGCACCCGCCTGGACCGTCCGGTAACCCTGGAATTTCGCGACGCCAACCTGAAAACCATTTTCGAAGTGCTGTCCCAGGTGGCCGGGTTGAATTTCATCTTTGACAAGGACCTGCGCCCGGACATGAAAGCCACGATCTTCGTGCGCGACGTGCGCATCGAAGACGCTGTGCAACTGCTGCTGCAACAGAACCAGTTGCACCAGAAAGTGGTGAACGAAAATACCTTGCTGATCTACCCGGACTCGCCGCAAAAGCTCAAGGATTACCAGGAGCTGGTGATGCGCACCTTCTACCTGACCAGCATCGATGCGAACACCGCGTTGAACATGATCAAAACCATGCTCAAGACCCGCGACGTGTTTGTCGATGAACGCCTCAACACCTTGACCATGCGCGACTCCGAAGACGCCATCCGCATGGCGGAAAAGCTCCTGCAATCACAGGATCAGTCCAACCCGGAAGTGGTGCTTGAAGTCGAAGTGATGGAAGTGGCCCGTCAACGGATTCTTGACCTCGGCCTGCAATGGCCGAACACCTTCGGCGTGATCAACACCGACGGTTCGCCCGTGACCATCCTCGATCAACTCAAAGGCATCACCTCCGACCGGATCACCATTTCACCGTCGCCACAAGCCAAGATCAACGCACAAGACAACGACATCAACACCCTGGCCAGCCCGGTGATTCGCGTCACCAACCGTGAACAGGCGCGCATCCACATTGGTCAGCGCGTGCCGATCATCAGTGCAACCTCGGTGCCGTCGACTCAAGGGCCGGTGATCACCGAAAGCGTCACCTACCTCGATGTCGGTCTCAAGCTCGAAGTGCAACCGATCGTGCACTTGAATAATGAAGTGGCAATCAAGATCGCCCTGGAAGTCAGTAACGCCACGCCGCTGGAACCGACCCGCCAGGGCACCATTCCGGTTCAGGTCGATACCCGCAACGCCCAGACCACACTGCGCCTGCATGACGGCGAAACCCAAATCCTCGCAGGCCTGGTGCGTAACGACCATGGCAGCACGGGTAACAAGATCCCGGGCCTGGGTGACATTCCAGGACTTGGCCGCTTGTTCGGCAGCAACAAGGACACCGTTGGCAAATCGGAACTGGTGCTGTCGATCACGCCACGGATCGTGCGCAACCTGCCTTACCAGAGCCCTTCAGACATGGAATTCCAGACCGGCACCGAAACCAGCATGCACGTCCAGGCACCGGATCGCGGGATGCAAACGTCGATTGAGGCTGAACACAACGCACGGCAGGTGGCGGGTGTTACCAGCCAGGTGACTGGCGGCCGGGCAGTTTCTGGCGTGACCACCCAAGTGACTGGCGGCCGGCCAGTGGCTGGCGTAACCACCCAGGTGACTGGTGGCCGGGCAGTGTCTGGCGTAACCACTCAGGTGACTGGCGGTCGGCCGTTGGCTGCAACCGCCACTCAAGTGACCATCGAGAATCCTTGATCATGAGCGCCTCGCAACGCGGTTTTACCTTGATCGAAGTCGTCGTGACGCTGGCCCTGATCGGCCTGTTGGCCGGTATGGCCGCGCCGCTGACCGAGACCATCGTGCGCCGGGGCAAAGAGCAGGAATTGCGTACTGCGCTGTACCAGATTCGCGACGGCATCGACGCCTACAAACGCGCCTTTGACGCCGGTTATATCGAGAAGTCGCTGAACAGCAACGGTTATCCACCCAATCTTCAAGTGCTGGTGGAGGGCGTGCGCGATGTGCGTAGCGCCAAGGGCGCCAAGTTCTACTTTTTGCGCCGCGTACCCCATGACCCACTGACGGCGGTCAAGCGTGACGACGAAGGTGGCTGGGGCTTGCGCTCATATGACAGCACGGCTCAAAACCCGCGCGACGGTGAAGACGTCTTTGACGTCTACTCCAAGGCCCGGGGAAAAGGGCTCAACGGCATCGCGTACCGGGAGTGGTGAGCATATGCGTCGGGAAAAGGGGTTTACCCTGTTGGAGCTGATGGTAGTCATGGCAATCATCGCGACGCTGATGACCATTGCCTTGCCACGCTATTTCAACAGCCTCGAAACGTCGAAAGAAACCACGCTGCGCCAGAGCCTGTCGGCGATGCGCGAAGCACTGGATCACTACTATGGCGACACCGGACGTTACCCCGATTCGCTCGATCAACTGATCGAGCAGCGTTACCTGCGCAACGCACCGATGGACCCGATTGCCGAGCGTAAAGACACCTGGGTTCTGGTCGCACCACCGGATGGCGTGGCGGGTGGGGTGGCCGATATCAAAAGTGGAGCCACAGGGAGGGCGCGTGATGGCAGCCTTTATTCCGAGTGGTAAGCCCACCGATGAGGCGGGGTTCACTTACCTGGGCGTGCTGTTCCTGATCGTGGTGATGGGCATGGGCCTGGCCAGTGCCGGTGAGTTGTGGTCCACCGCCTCGCGCCGCGATCGGGAACGTCAGTTGCTGTGGGTCGGCACCCAATACGCCCAGGCACTGCGCAGCTATTACCGCAGTTCGCCAGGCCTGGCCCAGTATCCGAAAGAGCTGGCAGACCTGCTTTCGGACGAGCGTTTTCCATCGCCAAAACATCATCTGCGCCAGTTGTATCCGGACCCGATTGGCGGTGGGGAATGGGAGTTGATGCTCGGTTTCGACGGGCGCATCACCGGCATCAGCAGCCCTTCGACGGACACGCCGCTCAAGCAGACTGACTTTCCCAGCCAGTGGTCGGACTTCAACGGCATGGCGAGTTACAAAGACTGGCAGTTCGTGGCCGAGAAGGCCTTCCTTGACGGCACGTCGGGCCCGCCGAAAAGCCAGTCCGCACTGCCTCAGGCGCTATCGCCATGAACAGGCACTGGTTCGCGGCCCTGATCCTCACGTGCGTGGCGTCCTTCGCCATCGCCGCCGAAGAGGAGGAAATGCTCGGGTTCATCGTCGATGACACGATCTCGCACATTGGCCACGACTTTTACTACTCGTTCAGTGAACGACTGCGCGCCACCAGTCCGATGGATTTCAACCTGGTGGTACGCGAACGACCTTCGGCACGCTGGGGCAGCCTGGTGACCGTGGAATATCAGCAGCGACTGGTTTATCGACGCTTCCTGCCACCGAACACCGTGGAACTCAAAGACGACGCCTATCAGGCCGCCGATTGGGTTCGCGGGCAAATTGTCCAGCGCAAGCTGGAGGCCTTATTGCAGGACACAACGGACCTGGAGAGGGACGAATTATGAAAGCAAAAACGTTCTGGCGGCGCACCGGCATTTTACTGCTCGGGCTGGGAAGCGGTGGTTTGGTCCAGGCCACGGAGCTGGTCTATACGCCCGTCAACCCCTCGTTCGGTGGCAACCCGTTGAATGGCACCTGGCTGCTCAACAACGCTCAGGCGCAGAACGACTATGACGACCCGGACCTGAACAACCGCACCCCCGTGGCCGGCACTTCCGCGCTGGAACGGTTCACCAGTCAGCTTCAATCGCGCTTGCTGGGGCAAGTGTTGGACAACATTTCCTCGGGTAACTCGGGGAGCCTTTCTACCGACGCTTTTGTTGTCAACGTTGTCGACGATTCGGGTTCACTGACCATTGAAGTGACCGACCGCGCGACCGGTGAGATTTCGGAAATCCAGGTTAACGGCCTAAACCCTTGATGGGGCTTTTGGTCTTTGGGGAGTAGGGATATGAAAAAAATAATAGCGCTGGGGCTGTTGTTGGCGACATTGCAAGGTTGTGGTCTGCGCGAGCCGGTGTCGGCCGAGCAGGACACCGAAACCCCGACCCTGACACCACGGGCGTCGACCTATTACGACTTGCTGAAAATGCCACGACCCAAGGGCCGGTTGATGGCGGTGGTGTACGGATTTCGGGACCAGACCGGGCAATACAAACCGACCCCGGCCAGTTCGTTTTCTACCAGCGTGACCCAGGGCGCGGCGAGCATGTTGATGGATGCGATGCAGGCCAGCGGCTGGTTTGTGGTGCTGGAACGGGAAGGGCTGCAGAACCTGCTGACCGAGCGCAAGATCATTCGCGCCTCGCAGAAAAAAGCCAATACACCGGTGAACATCCAGGGTGAACTGCCGCCGCTGCAAGCGGCGAACATGATGCTCGAAGGCGGGATCATTGCCTATGACACCAACGTGCGCAGCGGCGGGGAAGGGGCGCGCTATCTGGGGATCGACATTACCCGGGAGTACCGGGTGGATCAGGTGACGGTCAACCTGCGGGCAGTGGATGTGCGCAGTGGTCAGGTGTTGGCCAACGTCATGACCAGCAAGACGATCTATTCGGTTAGCCGCAGTGCCGGGGTGTTCAAGTTTATCGAGTTCAAGAAGTTGCTGGAGGCGGAAGTCGGCTATACCACGAATGAACCGGCGCAATTGTGTGTGTTGTCGGCCATTGAGGCTGCGGTCGGGCATTTGCTGGCGCAGGGGATTGAGCGGAATATGTGGCAGGTGGCGGGGGATAATTCGCCTGCTAACAATGAGACGCTTGATCGCTACCTGACTCAGAACAAAGTGGTTCCCGAGGGGGAGGGTGGGGCGGAGTGAGCCGAGGCGGCCTTCGGGCCGACCTGGCTCCCCCGGATGCACACCATTCAAATTGTGGGAGCTGGCCTGCCAGCGATAACGGCCTGACAGCCGACTAGTTTCTTGCAGATGTACATATCCATTTCTGCGGTAACGGCTGCTGGCGGTTTCGCCCTTACGGCGAGGCACTTGTGCGCCCAGCATGGGCGCCATCCTAGAGGTGAAAGTCCTCTCTTGAGCTGGCCACAGCGAAT
>NZ_JAVDUA010000042.1:0-42291 GCF_031456105.1 Pseudomonas sp. BE134
ATAGCTACTTTGTTCATGGCAACGGTCTCCGGTAGGCCCCCTGTGAAAGCTTAGTGGGCGATCACAGGGGGCAGCGGGGGTAGCCATTTCATTAGGGGTACTGTGGTGTCTGGGGATTTCAGGGCTTGTTAGGTATGCCGTACTTGCGCAACCGATGGGCAATCGCCGTGTGGGACGTTTGCAGGCGGCTGGCCAGTTGGCGGGTCGAGGGGTAGCTGACGTAGAGTTTTTCCAGCAGGGTTTTCTCGAACTCCTCCATCGCCTGCTCCAGGCTGTCGACGTCTGCGTCACTCTGGCGCGCCACGGAGGTGCCGGCGATGTCGAGGTCGCCAATATCAACCAGTGTGCTTTCGCAAATCGCTGCCGCGCGGAAGATCACGTTCTGCAATTGCCGCACATTGCCCGGCCAGCGATTGCCCAGCAGCGCCGGGTAGGTGCCCGGTGCCAGGCGACAGATCGGACGCTGGATTTGCGCGCAGGCCTGCTGCATGAAGTAGCGGGCGAGCAACAGAATGTCCTGGCCACGTTCGCGCAGCGGCGGGACTTCAACGTTGAGCACATTGAGGCGATAAAACAGGTCCTCGCGGAAGCTGCCTTCGCTGACCATTTTTTCCAGATCGCGGTGGGTGGCGCTGAGAATCCGCACATTGACCTTCACTTCACGATCGCCGCCGACTCGCCGGAAGCTGCCGTCATTGAGAAACCGTAGCAGTTTCGCCTGCAAATACGGCGACATCTCACCGATCTCATCGAGAAACACGGTGCCTTGGTTGGCCAGTTCCATCAGCCCCGGTTTGCCTCCCCGTTGCGCACCGGTGAAGGCGCCGGGGGCGTAGCCGAACAGTTCGCTTTCGGCGAGGTTCTCCGGCAATGCCGCGCAGTTCAATGCCAGAAATGGCGAGCTGTGCCGAGCGCTGATGGCATGGCAGGCCCGTGCCACCAATTCCTTGCCGGTGCCCGTTTCGCCCTGAATCAGCAACGGCGCATCCAGGGCTGCGACCCGTTGGGCGCGAGCCTTGAGGGTGCGGATGACCGGTGACTCGCCGAGCAGCGCATCGAATCCTTCGGCGTGGTCATGGTGCAGCGCCGAGAGGCGTTCGCCGATGCGGTTGGGTTGATACAAGGTGAGCAGGGCACCCGCATCGGTGATCGGCGTGGCGTCCAGCAGCAACGTCTGACCGTTGACCGTGATTTCCCGCAGCGGCAAGCGAAAGCCGTGTTCAAGCAGGGCGTCGAGTAGCGCCGGGTCGGCAAACAGCTCGGCGATGCTTTCACCGGCCGGTTCACGGCCGTACAACGCAATCAGTGCCGGGTTGGCCAGCAACACTTTGCCGGCACTGTCCAGCGCGAGTACCGGGTCGGTCATGGCCGCGAGCAATGCGTCGAGTTGCAGGTGTCGGCGCTGGCCGGGAAGGATGTCGACCACCGTCACCGCTTGCACGCCACGCACGCTGAACAGCGCATCGCGCAGCTCTTCGAGGACTTGCGGGCTCAGGGTCGGGGCGTCGATGTAAACGTTGGGCGGGACCATTTCCACCGCATCCAGATTGAGATTGCGCCCACCGAGCAGGGCCAGTACTTCCTGGGTAATGCCGACGCGGTCGATGAAGCTGACGTGGATACGCATGGGGCGGTTTTTGATTCTGAGGTGCGGAGGGGCGCAAGTATGCCTTGGGGCGGGCGAATGTTGAAATCCTGCACAGGAATACAGGACTACACCGAACCCCTGTAGGAGCTGGCTTGCCTGCGAAGGCGGCGTGTCAGTCGCTATCGATGTCGACTGTCAGACCGCTTTCGCGAGCCCGCTCCCACAGGGTCCGTGGGTTATTCGAAGTGTTCGATATTCACCGGGTCACCGGACTTCATATCCAGTTTCTCCCGGATATCTTTAAACATCAGATCGTAATGCTTGTGGACCGAGCCGATCTGGCTGTGTGTCTTTGGAATGCCGTACTTCTCGGCGATTTTTGTCACGTTGTTGGCAAAGTTGTAGGCCTCTTCCTTGGGTAGGAAGAAGGTCTCTTTCACGTCCTTTCCCTGCATGCTGCCATGCAGGGTGAACTCGATCCCTTTGCCTTTCTTGGGATCCTGCGCGACCTTGTAGTCGAGGTGCACGTTGTAGCTAACATCATCCTTGGTCAGTGCGTGACGCTCGATGTGCAAGTGACCAGGCTCAAACTGTGCCATAGACGTCTTTCCTTATAAGTAAGTAATGCCAGGTGCTGCCGTGCTGATGCGCGTACCGGCCGTGCCCTGGACGATCGCTTCGATGTCTGAGAGTGAACCGATTACCGCGACTTTTCCAGTGTGGCGAGCGAACTCGCAGGCGGCCTGAACCTTCGGTCCCATGGAGCCTGCGGCGAAGCCGAGTTTTTCCATTTCATCCGGGTGAGCCTGGCCGATGGCTTTCTGAGTCGGCTTGCCGTAATCGATGAAGGCGGCACTGACGTCGGTGGCGATCACCAGCAGATCGGCTTCAAGTTGTTCGGCCAGCAGCGCCGAGCACAGGTCTTTATCGATGACCGCTTCGACACCTTCCAGTACGCCTGGAGACGTGTACATGGTCGGGATGCCGCCACCGCCGGCGCAGATCACGATGCTGCTTTTTTCCAGCAACCATTTGATTGGGCGGATTTCGAAAATGCGTTTCGGTTTGGGGCTGGCTACCACGCGACGATATTTGTCCCCGTCCGGTGCAATCGCCCAGCCTTTCTCGGCGGCAAGTTTTTCCGCTTCGTCCTTGGTGTACACCGGGCCGATCGGTTTGGTGGGGTTCTGGAACGCCGGGTCGTTGGGGTCGACTTCAACTTGGGTGAGCAGGGTGGCGAAGGGTACTTCGAAGTCCAGCAGGTTACCCAGTTCCTGTTCGATGATGTAGCCGATCATGCCTTCGGTTTCGGCACCAAGCACGTCCAGCGGGTAAGGGGAAACCGAGGTGTAGGCCGCGGCTTGCAGCGACAACAGGCCGACCTGCGGACCATTGCCGTGGGCGATCACCAGTTGGTTACCGGCATGGACCTTGGCAATTTGTTCGGTGGCGATCCGGATGTTGGCGCGCTGGTTGTCCGCGGTCATGGGTTCACCACGGCGGAGCAGGGCGTTACCGCCCAGAGCAACGACGATACGCATAATGCAGTCCTTTCAAAATGATCGTTCCCACGGTCCCCGTGGGAATGCATCCCGTGACGTTTTTGCGTCACATCGGACGCGGAGCGTCCGTGGCGGCATTCCCACGCAGAGCGTGGGAACGATCGGGTGGAGAGGGGAGCCGTTAAAGGTCAGCCAGGGTCGACACCAGGATCGCCTTGATGGTGTGCATGCGGTTTTCCGCTTGCTCGAAGGCGATGCAGGCCGGCGACTCGAACACGTCATCAGTCACTTCGATGCCGTTCTTCAGGTTCGGGTACTGCTCGGCAATCTGCTTGCCGATCTTGGTGTCACTGTTGTGGAAGGCCGGCAGGCAGTGCATGAACTTGGTGCGCGGGTTGCCGGTGGCTTTCATCAATTCGGCGTTGACCTGATAAGGCAGCAGTTGCTGGATACGTTCGGCCCAGGCTTCGACCGGTTCGCCCATCGAGACCCAGACGTCGGTGTGGATGAAGTCCACGCCTTTGACTGCGGCTTTCGGGTCTTCAGTCAGGGTGATGCGCGCACCGCTTTCTTCTGCGTATTGCTTGCAGCGTGCGACCAGATCGTCAAGCGGCCACAGGGCTTTCGGCGCGCAGATGCGTACGTCCATGCCCAGCTTGGCGCCGATCAGCAGCAGCGAGTTGCCCATGTTGTTACGGGCATCGCCCAGGTAGACGTAGCTGATTTCGTGGATTGGCTTGTCGGCGTTCTCACGCATGGTCAGCACGTCAGCGATCATTTGGGTCGGGTGATATTCATCGGTCAGGCCGTTGAACACGGGCACACCGGCAAACTTGGCCAGCTCCTCGACGATTTCCTGCTTGAAACCACGGTATTCGATAGCGTCGTACATGCGCCCCAGTACGCGGGCGGTGTCCTTCATGCTTTCCTTGTGACCGATTTGCGAGGAATTCGGGTCGATGTAGGTGACGTTGGCACCTTGGTCATAGGCGGCGACTTCGAAGGCGCAACGGGTGCGGGTCGAGGTTTTTTCGAAGATCAGCGCGATGTTGTTGCCTTTGAGGTGTTGCTGCTCGGTACCGGTGTACTTGGCGCGCTTGAGGTCGCGGGACAGATCGAGCAGATAGCGCAATTCGCGAGGAGTGTGGTGTTCCAGGCTCAGCAAATTACGGTTGTGAATGTTAAAAGCCATGATGGATCTCCTTAGGTGTCGGTTATCCCCCTGGCCGTGCATACCGTCGGTGAGACGGCAGCGGCGGCCAGGGCTCAAAGGTTAGTAGTCGATAGGGTCGCGAATGATCGGGCAGGTCATGCAGTGGCCGCCCCCGCGTCCACGCCCCAGTTCGCCGGCGCTGATGGTGATGACCTCGATACCCGCCTTGCGCAGCAAGGTGTTGGTGTAGGTGTTGCGGTCATAACCGATGACCACGCCTGGCTCCACGGCCACCACGTTGTTGCCGTCGTCCCATTGCTCGCGCTCGGCGGCGAAGCTGTTGCCGCCGGTTTCCACCACCCGCAACGCTTTCAGGTTGAGGGCCTTGGCCACCGTGTCGAGGAAGCTGGTTTCTTCGCGTCGGATGTCGATGCCTCCCGGTTTCTTCTCGTCCGGACGCAGGGTGAAGGCGACGATCTGGTTGACGACTTCAGGGAAAACGGTGACCAGATCGCGGTCACAGAAGCTGAAGACGGTATCCAGGTGCATCGCCGCTCGGGATTTCGGCAGGCCGGCGACGATGACTTTTTCCACCGCTTTGTTTTTGAACAGGTTTTGCGCCAGCAGGCCAATGGCCTGACGGGACGAGCGCTCGCCCATGCCGATCAGCACGACGCCGTTACCGATTGGCATCACGTCGCCACCTTCGAGGGTGGAGCTGCCGTGATCCTGGTCCGGGTCGCCGTACCAGATCTCGAATTCGGCGTTGGTGAATTGCGGATGGAATTTGTAAATGGCGGTGGTCAGCAGGGTTTCCTGACGGCGTGCCGGCCAGTACATCGGGTTCAGGGTCACGCCACCGTAGATCCAGCAAGTGGTGTCACGGGTGAACTGGGTGTTGGGCAGTGGCGGCAGAATGAAGCTGGAGTGGCCGAGGAAGTCGCGGAACATCTCGATGGTTTTGCCGCCGAAACTGTCCGGGAGGTCATCGGCGGAGACACCGCCGATCAGGAACTCGGCGATTTGGCGCGGCTCCAGGCTGCGCAGCCACGAGCCGGTTTCATTGATCAGCCCCAGGCCCACAGAGTTGGGGGTGATCTTGCGCTCCAGAATCCAGTCGAGCGCTTCCGGGATGGCGACGATGTCGGTCAGCAGGTTGTGCATTTCCAGCACGTCGATGTTGCGTTCGCGCATCTTGGTGACGAAGTCGAAGTGGTCGCGCTTGGCTTGGGCGACCCACAGCACATCATCAAACAGCAGTTCGTCACAGTTGTTCGGGGTCAGCCGCTGGTGGGCCAGGCCGGGGGAGCAAACCATGACTTTGCGCAGTTTGCCGGCTTCGGAATGTACACCGAGCTTAACTTTTTCCGTGGTCATTACAGTGATCCTCCAGATGACAAATTATTCAGGTGTTACAGGGTCAGGAAACCGTCATATAGGCCGTAGGCCGCCACCACGGCGCCCACGATTACGGCTGCAAAAATCAGTTTCTCGACGTTGGTGAAAACAGGTTTGCCGAGTTCTCGCTTGGCCTTGGCGAACAGGATCACGCCAGGCGCATAGAGCAAGGCAGACAGCAGCAGGTATTTGGTACCCCCCGCGTAGACCAGCCAGACCGCGTAGATCACCGCGATGGCGCCGATGAGCAGGTCTTTGGTGCGGTCGCGGCCATCGTTCTCGTAAGTTTCACCGCGCACCGCCAGCAGCAGGGCGTAAGCCGCCGACCACAGGTAGGGCACCAGAATCATCGAGGTGGCGAGGTAGATCAGCGACAGGTAAGTACTGGCCGAAAACAGGGTGATGATCAGGAACAGCTGCACCATCGCGTTGGTCAGCCACAGTGCGTTGACCGGCACATGGTTGGCGTTTTCCTTGCGCAGGAACTCCGGCATGGTGTGGTCCTTGGCGGCGGCGAACATGATTTCCGCACACAGCAGCACCCACGACAGCAAGGCCCCCAGCAGCGAGATGATCAAGCCGACGCTGATCAGCACCGCGCCCCACTCACCGACTACATGCTTGAGCACCGCCGCCATCGACGGGTTCTGCAACTTGGCCAGTTCCGGTTGGGTCATGATCCCCAGGGACAGCACGTTCACCAGCACCAGGAACAGCAGCACGGTGATGAAACCGATGACGGTCGCTTTACCCACGTCGCTGCGTTTTTCGGCGCGGGCCGAGAAAATGCTCGCACCCTCGATGCCGATGAACACCCAGACGGTGACCAGCATCATTTTGCGCACCTGGTTCATCACGCTGCCCAGATCCGGGTTTTTCAAACCCCAGATGTCGGCGGTGAAGATGTCCAGTTTGAAGGCGAATATCGCGATCAACACGAACAGCAACAGCGGCACGATCTTGGCGACCGTGGTCACCATGTTGATGAACGCCGCTTCCTTGATCCCGCGCAACACGAGGAAATGCACACCCCAGAGCAGTACCGATGCGCCGATGATGGCTGCCACCGTATTCCCCTCGCCAAAAATGGGGAAGAAGTAGCCGAGGGTGCTGAACAAGAGCACGAAGTAACCAACGTTGCCCAGCCAGGCACTGATCCAGTACCCCCAGGCGGAAGAGAAACCCATGTAGTCGCCGAATCCGGCCTTGGCGTAGGCGTAAACCCCGCCATCCAGATCAGGCTTGCGGTTGGCGAGGGTCTGGAAGACGAACGCCAGGGTCAGCATGCCGACGGCAGTGATGGCCCAACCGATCAGTACAGCGCCAACATCGGCACTGGCGGCCATGTTTTGTGGCAACGAGAAGATCCCGCCACCAATCATTGAGCCGACTACCAGCGCAACCAATGCGCCAAGTTTCAGTTTTCCGGGGGATTCAGACATCGCATGACTCCAGTGCAGGAGAAGAGAGACAACAGAGTAGTTCTGCCAACTGTTCGAACATCTGACTTAGATCATTGGATGGGCACATTCCATTGTTTATTAAAGGGTTACAAATCTTTTCCGTCCATGGCGATGCTGCCGGAAAAGCCCTATCCAGAGGCCTCGGTCAGAACAAACAGGAATAAGGAACCCCCTGCTTCGATTTTTAAGCTAGTTGGTTTTTTCGTTTCCGCAACTATTTGGCGCCGGTTTCATGAACGGAGTGAATTTGCCAGGATTGGTTCACATAAATGCTCTTGACCATGACGCTCATAGAATGATCGGTTATAAATAGCGAGGCTGGGCATGGCGTCATCTAATAAACGTTATTACGCTGTATCTATTTAGTTAAAACCAAGCGTGTGACGGTTTTATTAACAAGGGTCACCCCGGCCGCATCAGGAAAACAGTGGAGACGCAGGAATGTCACAACCGACGCAAAAGCTACGCCTGAGCGCGCTGATCGCCCTGGTGGTGGGATCGATGATTGGTGGCGGGATTTTCTCGTTGCCGCAGAACATGGCGGCACGGGCCGATGCAGGGGCGGTATTGATCGGCTGGGCCATCACCGCCGTGGGGATGTTGACGCTGGCATTCGTCTTCCAGACCCTGGCCAATCGCAAACCCGAACTGGATTCCGGGGTGTACGCCTACGCCAAGGCCGGCTTCGGCGACTACATGGGATTCTCTTCAGCCTGGGGTTACTGGATCAGCGCCTGGCTGGGCAACGTCGGTTATTTCGTGTTGCTGTTTAGCACCCTCGGCTACTTCTTTCCGGTCTTTGGCCAGGGCAACACGCCCATTGCTATCGGATGCGCCTCGGTGCTGCTGTGGGCCGTGCATTTTCTGGTGATGCGCGGGATCAAGGAGGCGGCGTTCATCAACCAGGTGACCACCGTGGCCAAGATCGTGCCGCTGATCATGTTTATCGTCATCGCCGCCGTCGCCTTCAAGGCCGACATTTTTACCCGGGATATCTGGGGGCACAGCAACCCGGAATTCGGTGGGGTGATGGATCAAGTGCGCAACATGATGCTGGTGACGGTGTTCGTCTTCATCGGCATCGAGGGCGCCAGCGTGTATTCGGCGAGAGCGGAGAAACGCTCGGATGTAGGGCGGGCGACGGTCATCGGTTTCATCGGGGTGCTGGCGCTGTTGGTGCTGGTCAACGTGCTGTCGCTGGGAATCATGAGTCAGCCGGAACTGGCCAACTTGCAAAACCCGTCGCTGGCGGCGGTGCTCGAACATATTGTCGGGCCCTGGGGCGCGTTGCTGATCAGCGTTGGACTGGCGATTTCGCTGTTGGGGGCATTGCTGTCCTGGGCGCTGCTGTGTGCCGAGATTTTGTTCGCCACGGCCAAAGACAAGACCATGCCCGCCTTCCTGAAAAAGGAAAATGCCAACCATGTACCGGTAAACGCGTTGTGGCTGACCAACGTGATGATCCAGATTTTTCTGCTGATCACGCTGTTTTCCGCCGGCACTTACACCAGCCTGATCTACCTCGCCTCGTCGATGATTCTGGTGCCGTACCTGTGGTCGGCGGCGTATGCGGTGTTGTTGAGCGGGCGTGGCGAAACCTACGAGCACGCCAGCGCCGAGCGTACCAAAGACCTGATGATCGGTGGTATCGCGCTGGGATATGCGGTGTGGTTGCTGTACGCCGGCGGCGTCAAATATCTGCTGTTGTCGGCGTTGCTGTATGCGCCGGGGGTAATTCTGTTTGCCAAGGCCAAGCATGAGCAGGGCGAGCCACTATTCACCACTATTGAGAAGGGCATTTTTATCGTTGTCCTGGTGGGTGCCGGGGTCGCCGCGTATGGGTTGTACAGCGGCTTGTTGTCGTTGTGAGAGCGTTGCTGGCGTATCAACCGCCCTATGATTGGTCGGCGATGTTGCAGTTTTTATCGACGCGGGCGGTGGCCGGTATGGAAGTCGTGGCCGATGGGGTGTATTCGCGCAGCATCGGGCTGAACGGCGTTCACGGTACGTTTTCGATAGGGTCGGCGCAGGGTGATGCGCTTGAGCTGGTGCTGGATTTTCCGGATGTGTCGGCGGTGCCTGAGATCCTGGTACGACTGCGGCGGATGTTTGACCTGGATGCGGATCTGCCGTCGATTCACCGACAGTTGGTGTTGGACCCCTTGATGAAACGCTTGATTGCCCAGCGTCCTGGCTTGCGGGTGCCGGGGGCATGGGATGGGCTGGAATTGGCGATTCGCGCCGTGCTGGGGCAGCAGATTACGGTGAGCGCGGCGATCCGGCTGGCGAGCAAACTGGTGGCGCAATATGGCGCGCCGGTGCAGTCGCCGCTGGCGGGGTTGATCCATGTGTTTCCTGAGGCGTCCGTGTTAGCGAAGGCGGATCTGGCGACGTTGGGCATGCCGAAAAGCCGGGGGCGAACCTTGTCTGGCGTGGCGCAGGCATTGCTGGAGGATCCGCTGTTGTTTGAGTCCGGTCGGGAGGATGGCGTGACGCGCTTACTCGCCTTGCACGGGATTGGTGAGTGGACGGCGCAGTACATTGCCTTGCGCCAGTTGCGCGAGCCGGATGCGTTTCCGTCAGGGGATGTGGGGTTGATCAACGCGCTGGCCGCGCTTGAAAGCGGGCCGATGACGGCGCGGGAGTTGCTGCTGCGAGCCGAGGCGTGGCGACCTCATCGAGGGTATGCGGCGCAGTTGCTTTGGACTTCGCTGAGCCGGCCGGACTGAGTGTCTGTTAGGACCTCATCGCCAGCAGGCTGGCTACAGGGGACAGCGGCAACCTTACACCCGAAATGTGGCCTCAGGCGCGGCCGAGCAGATAGGTCGCGTAATCAGGGATTCGATGTGGGTGCGCTTGATCCATCAAGGGGCTGCTCAGCAGGTAGTCGGCACTGCATTCGTTGCAGGCCACCGGAATGTTCCAGACCGCCGCAACCCGTAATAAGGCCTTGATATCCGGGTCGTGAGGCTGTGGTTCGAACGGGTCCCAGAAGAACACCAGCATGTCGACCCGCTGCTCGGCGATTTGCGCACCCAGTTGCTGGTCACCGCCCGACGGACCGCTGATCATGGTCTTCACTGGCACGTCCAGGCGTTGTTGCAACAACAACCCGGTGGTGCCGGTGGCGACCAGTTCATGCTGTGCGAGCCTGTCTTTCTGCCGCTCGGCCCAGTCCAGCAAAAACACCTTGCAGTGGTCATGGGCGACCAAGGCAATACGCTTGCGCGCTGCCATGGTCTTTTGCGTAAAGCTGATACCGATCATCGGTGCTGCTCCTGCTTTTTCACGGCGGGTTATTCAGCGTTACAAAGCGCCAGGCAGTTATCGAGCATGCGGTTGGAGAAACCCCATTCGTTGTCGTACCAGGCCAGCACCTTGAGCAGCTTGCCGCTGGATTTGGTGTGGTTGGCATCGAAAATCGACGACAGCGGGTTGTGGTTGAAGTCGCTGGAAACCAGCGGCAGGGTGTTGTAACCGAGAATTTTCGAGTGCTGGCTGGCTTCCTTGAGCAGCGCATTCACTTCATCGGCTGACGCTTCACGCTTAAGTTGCACGGTCAGGTCCACCAGCGACACATTGATCACGGGGACGCGCACCGCCATGCCGGTCAGTTTGCCCGCCAGTTCCGGCAGCACCAGGCCGACGGCTTCAGCCGCACCGGTCTTGCTCGGGATCATGTTCTGGGTGGCGGAACGGGCGCGGTACGGGTCGGTGTGATAGACGTCGGTGAGGTTTTGGTCGTTGGTGTAGGCGTGGATCGTGGTCATCAGACCGCTCTCGATCCCCAGTTCGCGGTGCAGCACCTGCGCGACCGGGGCCAGGCAGTTGGTGGTGCACGACGCGTTGGAAATGATTTGATGGTGCTGGCGCAAAATGTCGTGGTTAACCCCATACACCACCGTGGCGTCGGCGCCTTGGGCCGGGGCCGAGATGATCACTTTACGTGCGCCGGCCGTAATATGCGCGGCGGCCTTGGCGCGGTCGGTGAACAGGCCGGTGCATTCGAATACCACATCAATTTTTTCCGCAGCCCAGGGCAAGTCGGCCGGGTTGCGAATGGCGCTGACGGCAATGCGGTCGCCGTTGACGGTCAGGCTTTCGCGGTCATGCTGAACATCGGCATCGAACGTGCCGTGAACAGTGTCAAACTTGAGCAGATGAGCGTTGATTGCGCTGTCACCCAGATCATTGATGGCAACGATCTGAAGATCCTGACGATAGCCTTGGGTATACAGTGCGCGAAGGACGTTGCGGCCAATCCGGCCAAAACCATTGATTGCGATTCGAAGAGTCATTTACAGCGCCGCCGTCGTTTTGTTGTTGGAATTACAAGATTATTCGCATAAAAATAGAAAACAAGCGTTTTTAATGGCAATATTTTGTTCAATCTACAACGAGTGACCTGATCAACTGGTCCGACCGATCAAGAAAACCGTCTGTCATCCCAATCACAACGGTCCTTGCTCAGCATAGACAATCAGGTCGCCACATCCGTTAGCCTGGAGTTCTACACATGCATCCCCGCGTCCTAGAGGTCACCGAACGGCTTATCGCCCGTAGCCGCGCCACGCGTGAGGCCTACCTTGCACTGATTCGCGGTGCCGCCAGCGACGGTCCGATGCGCGGCAAGCTGCAATGCGCCAACTTCGCCCATGGCGTGGCAGGTTGCGGCACCGAAGACAAGAACAGCCTGCGGATGATGAACTCCGCCAACATCGCAATTGTTTCGTCATATAACGACATGCTCTCGGCGCATCAGCCGTACGAAGTCTTCCCGGAGCAGATCAAACGAGCGCTGCGCGAGATCGGTTCGGTCGGCCAGTTCGCTGGCGGTACGCCGGCCATGTGCGATGGCGTGACCCAGGGCGAGCCGGGCATGGAACTGAGCTTGCCGAGTCGCGAAGTGATCGCGATGTCGACCGCCGTGGCGTTGTCCCACAACATGTTCGACGGCGCGCTGATGCTCGGCATTTGCGACAAGATCGTGCCGGGCCTGATGATGGGCGCATTGCGTTTCGGTCATCTGCCGACGATCTTTGTGCCAGGCGGGCCGATGGTCTCGGGCATTTCCAACAAGCAGAAAGCCGACGTGCGTCAGCGCTACGCCGAAGGCAAGGCCAGTCGCGAAGAGCTGCTGGAATCGGAAATGAAGTCCTACCACAGCCCTGGCACCTGCACGTTCTATGGCACCGCCAACACCAACCAGTTGCTGATGGAAGTCATGGGCCTGCACTTGCCGGGTGCTTCTTTCGTCAACCCGAACACACCTTTGCGCGATGCCCTGACCCGCGAAGCGGCGCACCAGGTCACACGTCTGACCAAGCAGAGCGGCGACTTCATGCCCATCGGCGAAATCGTCGACGAGCGCTCGCTGGTCAATTCCATCGTGGCACTGCACGCCACCGGCGGTTCGACCAACCACACCTTGCACATGCCGGCCATCGCCATGGCGGCGGGCATTCAATTGACCTGGCAGGACATGGCCGATCTCTCCGAAGTCGTGCCGACCCTGAGCCACGTCTACCCGAACGGCAAAGCCGACATCAACCACTTCCAGGCGGCGGGCGGCATGTCGTTCCTGATTCGTGAACTGCTGGACGCCGGGCTGCTCCACGAGAACGTCAACACCGTGCTGGGTCACGGCCTGCGCCGTTACACCATGGAGCCGTTCCTCGATAACGGCGAACTGGTCTGGCGCGAAGGCGTGACCGACAGCCTCGACGAAAGCATCCTGCGCCCGGTCGCTCGTGCGTTCTCACCAGAAGGCGGCTTGCGTGTGATGGAAGGCAATCTCGGTCGCGGCGTGATGAAAGTCTCGGCCGTAGCGCTGGAAAACCAGATCGTCGAAGCACCAGCCATGGTGTTCCAGGATCAGCAGGACCTGGCAGACGCCTTCAAGGCCGGTCTGCTGGAGAAGGATTTTGTCGCGGTGATGCGCTTCCAGGGCCCGCGTTCCAACGGTATGCCGGAACTGCACAAGATGACGCCGTTCCTTGGTGTGCTGCAGGATCGCGGCTTCAAAGTGGCACTGGTGACGGACGGGCGCATGTCCGGGGCTTCGGGGAAAATCCCGGCGGCGATTCACGTCAGTCCCGAAGCTTATGTCGGTGGCGCTTTGGCGCGGGTGCAAGAGGGCGATATCATCCGCGTCGATGGCGTCAAAGGCACCCTGGAGCTTAAGGTGGACGTCGAAGAATTTGCAGCGCGTGAACCTGCCAAGGGCCTGTTGGGCAATAACATTGGCAGCGGACGCGAACTGTTTGGTTTCATGCGCTTGGCCTTCAGCTCCGCAGAGCAGGGCGCCAGCGCCTTTACTTCTGCCCTGGAGACGCTTAATTGAAACTGGCTTTGGTCGGTGACATCGGTGGGACCAACGCACGTTTCGCGTTGTGGAAAAACCAGCAATTGGAAAGCGTCCAGGTGCTGGCGACGGCCGACCACGCCAGCCCGGAAGAGGCGATCAGCCTCTACCTGAGCGGACTCGGCTTGGCGCCGGGTTCGATCGGCTCGGTGTGCCTGTCCGTGGCAGGCCCGGTGAGTGGCGATGAATTTAAATTCACCAACAATCACTGGCGGCTGAGCCGCAAGGGTTTCTGCAAGACCTTGCAGGTCGAGCAACTGTTGCTGGTCAACGATTTCTCGGCAATGGCGCTGGGCATGACCCGTTTGCAGTCGGGCGAGTTTCGGGTGGTCTGCGAAGGCACCCCGGAACCGTTGCGACCGGCGGTGGTGATTGGGCCGGGCACTGGCTTGGGCGTAGGGACCTTGCTGGACCTTGGCGACGGGCGTTTTGCCGCGTTGCCGGGGGAGGGCGGTCACGTCGATTTGCCGCTGAGCAGCCCGCGCGAAACGCAATTGTGGCAACACATCTTCAATGAGATCGGGCATGTCAGCGCTGAAACTGCGTTGAGCGGCAGCGGCTTGCCACGGGTTTACCGGGCGATTTGTGCAGTGGACGGCCACACGCCGGTGCTCGAAACGCCGGAAGCGATCACCGCTGCCGGGCTGGCGGGCGATCCGATTGCGCTGGAAGTGCTGGAGCAGTTCTGCTGCTGGCTCGGCCGCGTGGCCGGCAACAACGTGCTGACCACCGGTGGGCGCGGCGGCGTGTTCATCGTCGGTGGCGTGATCCCGCGGTTTGCCGATTTCTTCCTTGAAAGCGGATTTGCCCGGTGTTTTGCCGACAAGGGCTGCATGAGCGATTACTTCAAAGGCATTCCCGTGTGGCTGGTGACGGCGCCATATTCCGGCCTGATGGGCGCGGGCGTGGCGCTGGAGCAGGCACAGTAATGATCGTTCCCATGCTCCGCGTGGGAATGCAGCCCGTGACGCTCCGCGTCACTGGACGCGGAGCGTCCCTTGAAGCATTCCCATGCAGAGCGTGGGAACGATCGGCGCACGATCAGGCATAATCCGCCCAATTCAAACAACAAGGACGCCGCCCCGTGAGCTCAGTCAACAAGTCGATTTTATTGGTCGATGACGATCAAGAGATACGCGAGTTGCTGGATACCTACCTGACTCGCGCCGGTTTCCAGGTCCGCACCACGCCCGATGGCGCCGGTTTCCGCCAGGCGTTGAACGAGGCGCCGAGCGATCTGGTAATCCTCGATGTGATGCTCCCGGACGAAGACGGCTTCAGCCTCTGCCGCTGGGTTCGCCAGCACCCGCGTCAGGCCCAGGTGCCGATCATCATGCTCACCGCCAGTTCCGACGAGGCCGACCGCGTCATTGGCCTGGAGCTCGGCGCCGACGATTACCTTGGCAAACCTTTCAGCCCGCGTGAATTGCAGGCACGCATCAAAGCCCTGTTGCGCCGCGCGCAGTTCGGTCAGGAGCGAAACGGCGGCGAAGTGCTGGCCTTTGACGACTGGCGGCTGGACATGGTCAGCCACCGGCTGTTCCACACCGATGGTGAAGAAGTGATTCTGTCCGGCGCCGACTTCGCACTGCTGAAACTGTTCCTCGATCATCCGCAACAAATCCTCGACCGCGACACCATCGGCAATGCCACCCGTGGCCGCGATCTGATGCCGCTGGATCGCATCGTCGACATGGCCGTCAGCCGCTTGCGCCAGCGCCTGCGTGACACCGAAAAACCGCCACGATTGATCCGCACGGTGCGCGGTAGCGGCTACCAACTGGCCGCCAATGTGGTTGCCAGCAATGGCCATTGAGTTTCTGCGCAAACTCGCCGACCGCGTGCCGGTGCCCCGTTCGCTGCTCGGGCGGATGTTGCTGCTGACGTTGCTGGCGGTGCTGTTTGCGCAGACGTTGTCGAGTGTGATCTGGGTATCGCAACTGCGCGCTACGCAGCTTCAAGGCCTGGTCACCAGTGCGCGCAGCCTGGCGCACTCGATGACGGCCAGCGTCAGTTATTTCCGTTCTTTGCCGGTGGCCTTCAGGCCGTTGGTGCTGGACCAGTTGCGCAGTATGGGCGGCACCCGATTTGTGGTGACGCTCAACGATAAACCCTTGGGCATGGACGTGCTGCCGATCACCCCGCGCAAGGAAGCTGTGCTCAAGGCGGTGGACGAAGTGTTGCGCCAGTCGCTGGGCCAGGACACCGACATTTCGGTGACTTTCGTCAGCCCCGACGACCTGCGAATTTTTAACGGCGGCTTGAAACTCGATGAATTGCCGCGCTCCTGGGCGCACTACGCCTTGACGCTGGAACCTGTGAACCCGCCCGTGCTGGTCACGCAAATCCAGATGGCGCCGGGCGAATGGCTGTACATCGCCTCGCTGTTGCCCGAGCCCTACACCAGCCTTGAAGAACAAGGGCTGCCCGCACAGCAGGTCTGGTTCATCGTCCTCACCAGCGGTTTTTTGCTGTTGTTCATCGGCCTGCTGGTGCACTGGCAGAGCCGACCGCTCAAGCGCCTGGCGCGGGCTGCGCGGGACATGTCGCTGGGGGCGGAAGTGGAGCCGGTGGCCGAAGGTGGCGGCAGTGAAGTGGTCGAGGTGGGGCGCGCGTTCAATGCCATGCGCGAACGCATCAGTCGCTACCTGACCGAGCGCAGCCAGTTGTTCAGCGCGATTTCCCATGACCTGCGCACGCCAATTACCCGGCTGCGATTGCGCGTGGAATTGCTGGAAGACGAGCAGCTGCAAGCCAAGTTCGGCCGTGATCTGGATGAACTGGAGTTGCTGGTCAAAGGCGCACTGCAATGTGTGAAAGACACCGACATTCACGAAAACATCGAGCCGGTGGACCTCAATCATGTGCTCGATTGCCTGGTGGAACCGTATCTGGCGCCCTCCGGCAATGGTCGCGTGACTCAGCAGGGGCGGGCGTTGGCGGCGTACCCCGGCAAGCCGTTGGCCCTTAAACGCTGCATTGGCAACCTGATCGACAATGCCCTCAAGTATGGGCAGAACGCGCACTTGCACATCGATGACGATGACAGCGCGTTCGTCCTGCACGTCGATGACGAAGGGCCGGGTGTGCCGGAGCAACGATTGGAGCAGGTGTTCGAACCGCACTTCCGCCTGGCCGGGCAACAGCAGGGATATGGGTTGGGGCTGGGGATTGCGCGCAATATTGCGCATAGCCATGGTGGCGAGGTCAGCTTGCAAAACCTGCGTGAGGGTGGGTTGCGGGTGACGTTGCAGTTGCCGCGCAGTGTTGACTAGTTAGACCGCGTTATCGTTCATCGCGAGCAGGCTCGCTCCCACATCTATGGTTACCCCCTGTGCGAGCCTGCTCGCGATGGCATCAGAAGATTCAACACATCCTTCAAAGCAAATGTAACAAGTCAGTGACATAACTCGCCCCCTTCGTTACAAGCCCGTCACCGCCCGTTGTTTAGACTGCCTGCAGTCAAAACAACAAAAAAGGCACCCCATGAACACCTTTCAACCAGACTTCAGCAGTTGGCTGAACGCGCCTGCTCATCAGCAATGGCTCGCCGCTGAAGGCCTGCGCCTGCTGGCGTTTGCCAAGGCTTCAAAGCTTGCCGACGGTTTTGGCAATCTGGATGAAAAAGGCCGACTTCCGGCCAATGCTTACGCCGAAACCATGAACACCGCGCGCATGACCCACAGTTTTGCCATGGCCCACATTCAGGGCTTGCCGGGGTTTGCCGAGTGGGTGGATCACGGGGTCAAAGCGCTCAGTGGTCCGTTGCGCGATGCCGAGTCCGGTGGCTGGTTTGCAGTGGCCCATGCGCAGGATGACAACACCGGCAAGGCAGCATATCTGCACGCATTCGTTGCCCTGGCCGCCAGCTCTGCCGTGGTCGCCAAACGTCCCGGTGCACAAACCTTGCTCGATGACGCGATCAACATCATCGACAGGCATTTCTGGAGTGAGGAGGAAGGCGCGATGCGCGAATCCTTCAATCGCGACTGGAGCGAAGAAGAAGCCTACCGTGGCGCCAACAGCAACATGCACGCCACCGAAGCCTTCCTCGCCCTGGCCGATGTCACGGCAGACAACCGCTGGTTGTGCCGCGCCCAGCGCATTGTCGAGCGGGTGATCCATGGTCATGCGGCCGCCAACCAATACTTGGTGATCGAGCACTTCGACCGCGCCTGGCAACCGCTGCGCGACTACAACCTCGACAACCCGGCCGACGGTTTTCGCCCCTACGGCACCACGCCCGGTCACGGTTTTGAATGGGCGCGGCTGTTGCTGCACCTCGAAGCGGCGCGGGTTCAGGCCGGGATGCTCACGCCGGGCTGGCTGGCCACCGACGCGCAAAAACTGTTCGACCACAACTGCCGTCATGGCTGGGATGTCGACGGGCTACCCGGGATTGTCTACACCTTGGATTGGGACAACCGCGCGGTGGTTCGCCATCGCTTGCACTGGACCCATTGCGAAGCCAGCGCCGCCGCCAGCGCGTTGCTTAAACGCACGGGCGAGGAGCAATACGAGCACTGGTACCGACAATTCTGGGAATTCTGTGACCATCATTTCATTGACCGTTGCGACGGCAGTTGGCACCACGAACTCGATCCGCAAAACAGCCCAAGCGCCGATATCTGGGCCGGAAAACCCGATCTGTATCACGCCTGGCAAGCCGTACTGATTCCGCGATTGCCCTTGGCACCGAGCATGGCCACGGCTCTGGCGCAGTTGTCCCAAAGCGCTCCTGTGTAACCATGCAGTGACATTCAAGCGTCCCTTCGTTACCTGCGAGGGGATAACTCCTGTTTAAAATCTTATGCAGCGCAAGCACCAGACTTGCATGCATAACAACAAGAAAGGTACTTCTAGATGAATGCGATTTCTCGCCTCGCTACTGTCATTTCTCTCGCCTCCCTGTCTGCGCTCCCTCTCAGTGTGCTTGCCGCCGAATCCAAAGGTTCCGTGGAAGTCGTTCACTGGTGGACGTCGGGTGGTGAAAAAGCAGCGGTCGATGTACTCAAGGCTCAAGTCGAAAAAGACGGCTTCACCTGGAAGGACGGCGCCGTTGCCGGTGGTGGTGGTGCCACGGCCATGACCGTACTCAAAAGTCGCGCCGTGGCGGGTAACCCGCCGGGTGTTGCGCAGATCAAGGGGCCGGACATCCAGGAGTGGGGCAGCATTGGCTTGCTCGCTCCAGACACCTTGAAAGACGTCGCCAAGTCCGAAGGCTGGGATGGCCTGCTGTCGAAGAAAGTCTCCGACACCGTGAAGTTCGAAGGTGATTACGTGGCCGTTCCGGTGAACATTCACCGTGTGAACTGGCTGTGGATCAACCCGGAAGTCTTCAAGAAAGCCGGCATCGACAAAGCCCCGACCACCCTCGAAGAATTCTATGCCGCTGGCGACAAGCTGAAGGCCGCAGGCTTCATCGCGCTCGCCCACGGTGGCCAGCCTTGGCAGGACAGCACCGTGTTTGAAGACGTGGTGCTCTCGGTCATGGGCGCCGACGGTTACAAAAAAGCCCTGGTGGACCTTGATCAGAAAACCCTCTCCGGGCCTGAGATGACCAAGGCGTTCACCGAGCTGAAAAAACTCACCGGCTACATGGACCCGAACCGCGCCGGTCGTGACTGGAACATCGCGGCTGCCGAGGTGATCAACGGCAAGGCCGGCATGCAGATGATGGGCGACTGGGCCAAAAGCGAATGGACTGCGGCCAAGAAAGTAGCTGGCACGGATTACCTGTGCGTACCGTTCCCGGGCACCGAAAAAGCCTTCACCTACAACATCGACTCCCTGGCCGTGTTCAACGTCAAGGACAAGGGAACTATCGCTGCTCAGCAAGACCTGGCCAAAGTGGCTTTGGGTGAAAACTTCCAGAAAGTATTCAGCATCAACAAAGGTTCGATCCCTGTGCGGACCGACATGCTGAACAACATGGAAAAACTGGGCTTCGATTCCTGCGCTCAAGCATCGGCCAAGGATTTCCTGGCAGACGACAAGACCGGCGGCCTGCAACCGAGCATGGCGCACAACATGGCCACTTCCCTGGCTGTACAAGGCGCGATCTTCGACGTGGTCACCAACTTCATGAACGACAAAAACGCTGACCCGGCCAAGGCCAGCGCCCAACTGGCATCGGCTATCAAAGCGGCCCAGTAATCCCTTGGCATTTACCTGAGTGAGTTCCCCTTGTGGGAGCGAGCCTGCTCGCGATAGCTAACTGACATTCAACAACAATGTCGACTGATACATCGCTATCGCGAGCAGGCTCGCTCCCACACGGGATCCCTCTGATCCTCACTTCTTCACCTGGATTATCCCGATGAGCTCTGTGGCGGTTTTCAGCAAAGCCTCACCGTTCGATGCGCTGCAACGCTGGTTACCCAAGTTGGTACTCGCGCCGAGCATGCTGATCGTGTTGGTTGGTTTCTACGGTTACATCATCTGGACATTCGTACTGTCCTTTACCAGTTCCAGCTTCATGCCGAGCTACAAGTGGGTCGGCCTGCAGCAGTACACCCGCTTGCTGGACAACGATCGCTGGTGGGTCGCGAGCAAAAACCTCGCGGTCTTCGGTGGCATGTTCATCGGCATCAGCCTGGTGCTCGGCGTGTTCCTCGCCGTGTTGCTGGACCAACGAATTCGCAAGGAAGGCTTCATTCGCACCGTTTACCTGTACCCGATGGCGCTCTCGATGATCGTCACCGGTACGGCATGGAAATGGCTGCTCAACCCGGGCCTGGGCCTGGACAAGATGATGCGCGACTGGGGCTGGGAAGGCTTCCGTCTCGACTGGCTGGTGGATCAGGATCGCGTGGTGTATTGCCTGGTGATCGCCGCCGTGTGGCAAGCCTCCGGGTTTGTGATGGCGATGTTCCTGGCCGGCCTGCGGGGTGTCGATCAATCGATCATCCGTGCCGCGCAAGTCGACGGCGCGAATCTGCCGACCATCTATATGAAGATCGTGCTGCCGAGCCTGCGCCCGGTGTTCTTCAGTGCCTTCATGATCCTCGCGCACATCGCGATCAAGAGCTTCGACCTGGTGGCGGCGATGACGGCCGGCGGTCCTGGCTACTCGTCCGACCTGCCGGCGATGTTCATGTATTCCTTCACCTTCAGCCGTGGCCAGATGGGCATTGGTTCGGCCAGCGCCATGATGATGCTCGGCGCGATCCTGGCGATTCTGGTGCCGTACCTGTACTCCGAACTGCGAGGCAAGCGCCATGAGTAATCAACTTGGCAAACCGGCCTTGAGCTTCAGCCGTATCGCGATCTACGCAACGCTGTTGCTGGCGGCGGCGGTCTATCTGATCCCGTTGGTGGTGATGCTGCTGACCAGTTTCAAATCCCCGGAAGACATCCGTACCGGCAACCTGCTGAGCTGGCCGACCGTGATTGACGGAATCGGCTGGATCAAGGCCTGGGACGTCGTCGGCGGGTATTTCTGGAACTCGGTGAAAATCACTGTGCCCGCCGTTCTGATCTCCACCTTCATCGGTGCCATGAACGGTTATGTGCTGTCGATGTGGCGCTTCCGTGGTTCGCAACTGTTCTTCGGCCTGCTGCTGTTCGGCTGCTTCCTGCCGTTCCAGACCGTGCTGCTGCCAGCTTCGTTCACCCTCGGCAAGATGGGCCTGGCCAACACCACCACTGGCTTGGTGCTGGTGCATGTGGTCTACGGCCTGGCATTCACCACGCTGTTCTTCCGCAACTACTACGTGAGCATCCCGGATGCGCTGGTCAAGGCAGCACGCCTGGATGGCGCGGGCTTCTTCACGATTTTCTGGAAGATCCTGCTGCCGATGTCGATCCCGATCGTGATGGTCTGCCTGATCTGGCAGTTCACCCAGATCTGGAATGACTTCCTGTTCGGCGTGGTCTTCGCCAGTGGCGATGCCCAACCAATTACCGTGGCCCTGAACAACCTGGTCAACACCAGCACCGGGGCCAAGGAATACAACGTTGATATGGCTGCCGCGATGATCGCCGGGCTGCCGACACTGCTGGTCTACATATTCGCTGGCAAGTATTTCCTGCGTGGGCTGACGTCCGGCGCGGTCAAGGGGTAGAACATGGCAACTCTCGAATTACGCAACGTTAACAAGACCTACGGTGCCGGTTTGCCGGACACCCTGAAAAACATCGAACTGAAGATCAATGACGGTGAGTTCCTGATCCTGGTCGGTCCGTCAGGCTGCGGTAAATCCACGCTGATGAACTGCATCGCCGGTCTGGAAAACATCAGCGGCGGCGCCATTCTGGTGGACGACGCCGACATCAGCGGCATGAGCCCGAAAGATCGCGACATCGCCATGGTGTTCCAGTCCTATGCGCTCTACCCGACCATGAGCGTGCGCGACAACATCGCCTTCGGCCTGAAAATTCGCAAAATGCCGACCGCCGAAATCGACGAAGAAGTCGCTCGCGTCGCCAAATTGCTGCAGATCGAACACCTGCTGAACCGCAAGCCAGGTCAGCTCTCCGGTGGTCAGCAACAGCGGGTGGCCATGGGCCGTGCCCTGGCGCGTCGGCCGAAGATTTACCTGTTCGACGAACCGCTATCCAACCTCGACGCCAAGCTGCGGGTCGAGATGCGCACCGAAATGAAACTGATGCACCAGCGCCTGAAAACCACCACGGTCTACGTGACTCACGACCAGATCGAAGCGATGACGCTGGGTGACAAAGTGGCGGTGATGAAGGACGGGATCATTCAGCAGTTCGGCACGCCCAAAGACATCTACAACAACCCGGCCAACCTGTTCGTGGCGAGCTTCATCGGTTCGCCGCCGATGAACTTCATCCCGCTGCGCTTGCAGCGCAAGGACGGTCGTCTGGTCGCACTGCTCGACAGCGGTCAGGCACGTTGTGAATTGCCTTTGGGTATGCAGGACGCCGGTCTCGAAGACCGCGAAGTGATCCTCGGCATGCGCCCTGAGCAAATCGTGCTGGCGAACGGCGAGCCGAACGGTTTGCCGACCATTCGCGCTGAAGTTCAGGTCACCGAGCCGACCGGTCCGGACACCCTGGTGTTCGTCAATCTCAACGACACCAAAGTCTGCTGCCGTCTGGCACCGGACGTCGCACCGGCGCCGGGTGAAACACTGACCCTGCAATTCGATCCGTCGAAAGTGCTGCTATTCGATGCCAAGACCGGGGAGCGTCTTGGTGTTGCCGCTCAGCCTGAAACCGAGGCGCACAGCGCCAACGTGGCCCAATTCAAGGGGCGCTAAGAACACATATGTGGGAGTGAGCCTGCTTCCACAGGGGGATACGCAGCGGGTGGCCTGTTGCTCGCTGTAACCGATGTCACCGCGTTAATAAAAGAAAAGTTAATAACAATAAAACGAGGAAGTAGGGATGAAGAAGACCAACAACGCTCAGCTTATCTGCCAGTTGTCAGCAGTTGCAGCAATGATGCTGGCCGGTAGTGTGCATGCAGCTGACGCGTTCAGCGCCGATTCCGAATGGATGACCGGCGATTGGGGTGGCGAGCGGACCAGGCTGATCGAGCAAGGCATCGACCTCAAGATGGACTACGTCGGTGAAGTCGGCAGCAACCTCAACGGTGGCTTTAACGACGACACAACGGCTCGCTACGCCGACCAGTTCGGCCTGGGGGCCGCGCTGGACCTGGAGAAACTGTTTGGTTGGGACAACACCCAGGCCAAGATCCAGCTCACCAACCGTAATGGTGAGAACATCTCCAATGACCGTATCGGCGACCCGCGTGCGGGCACCTTGAGTTCTTCCCAGGAAGTCTACGGTCGTGGCCACATGGTCCGTCTGACCCAACTGTGGATCAAGCACCAGTTCCTCGACAATAAACTGGACATCAAGGCCGGTTACTTCGGCGAAGGCGAAGACTTCAACACCTTCCCGTGCGAGTTCCAGAACCTGGCGTTCTGCGGTTCCCAAGTGGGTAACTGGGCCACCAACATCTGGTACAACTGGCCGGTCATGCAGGCCGCGATCCGCGTGAAGTACAACATCTCGCCTGAGTTCTATGCGCAGATCGGCGCGTACAACCAGAACCCGTCGCAACTGGAGCACGGTAACGGCTTCAAGCTGAGCGGCAGTGGTACCGCGGGTACTGTGTTGCCCGTCGAACTGGTTTGGTTGCCGAACCCTAACAACCTGCCGGGCGAATACCGTGTCGGTTACTACAAGAGCACGGCAGAGGCCAATGACGTCCTCAAAGACGACAACGGCAATGATGCAGCCACGACCGGCCAACCCTATCGTGAACACAGCAGCAAGCACGGCTACTGGTTCGTCGCACAACAACAACTCACCAGCCACAACGGTGACAAGACTCGCGGTCTGAACATTGCGGCCAACGCCACGTTCCACGACAAGGAAACCAACTTCGTCGACAACTACCAGTCGCTGATGTTTGTGTACAAGGGCCCGTTCGATGCGCGTCCAAAAGATGACATGGGCATCGGTTTCGCCCGTACCCACGTCAACGATGACGTGAAGAAAAACTCCGAGCTGACCAACGAAGCCAATGGCGTCACCGACTACGAAAACCCGTTGTTCCAGCCGCTGCGTACCACCGAGTACAACTATGAAATCAACTACGGCTTCCACGTGACCAACTGGCTGACCGTGCGTCCCAACCTGCAATACGTCACTCATCCAGGCGGTGTGGATGAGGTTGATGATGCGCTGGTGGCCGGCCTGAAAATTCAGTCGGTGTTCTAACGTTGTTGCGATAAGCTTCCCTCAATGTGCGCATATTTGCGGACAGCCCAGGCTGTCCGCTTTTTTTTGGGGTAGCGCATCCCGGGTGACAGATGATTTTCAGGACCGTGGCACATGCATGAGCATCCGCTACAACGCTTCTTCAAATCCTTGCGCCAACGACCGGTGTTTGCGTGGGAGCGCTATCAGAAACGCGACGTGTTGGTGATCGATCATCCGCTATGTCAGGCCGTGTTCAGTCGCCAGGGTGCACAGTTGCTGCACTTCCAGCCAACGGGTCAAAAGCCCTGGCTCTGGTGTGCGGCGAGGTGGCCGCAGGTCGGCGCGATTCGCGGCGGTGTACCCGTGTGTTGGCCGTGGTACGGCCGTCATCCGAGCGAAAACGCCTGGCCTTCCCATGGTTGGGCACGGTTGCTCGACTGGAAGTTGCTCGACAGCAGCCATGGCGACGATGGCGTGCGATTGCACTGGCAACTCCAGTTGTGCGACTGGCAAGTGGACCTGCATGCCCACCTTGGCGAGCGCATGGATTTGCGCCTGAGCACCGAGCATCAGGACAGCCTGCCGTGCCAATTGAGTCAGGCGTTGCACGCTTACTGGCGTATTGGTGATGTGGGCGAGGTAGCGCTGTCCGGGCTGGAAGGCGCGCAGGGTTATGACCACTTGAATCGCGAGACGTGTCAGCAGGAAGGCGAATTGCGGGTCGATGGCGGGTGCCAGCGAGTGTTCCAGCACGACGGAGAATTGCAGCTCAAGGACCACGCCTGGCAGCGTGAATTATGCATCGATACCGGTGAACAAGCGGACACGGTGGTCTGGCATCCGGGCTCGCGGCCATTGTTGGGCGTGAGCTGGAATGAGATTTCGGAGTTTGTCTGTGTAGAAGCGGCCAGCGGTGGTACCGACAGTTTGAGCCTGGCACCGGGGGAGAGGGCGCATTTGAGTTTGCAGGCGCGGGTGGGAATTTAAGGGAGGCTCAAAAGATCGCAGCCTCGTTTCACTCGACAGCTCCTACAGGTGTGGCGATCTCCTGTAGGAGCTGTCGAGTGAAACGAGGCTGCGAATCTTCAATTAATTAAATTCATCCCCGATCGGATACCGGCTCGCATTCAGGCTTTCTTTGATTTTGCGCAAATGTGGCTGGAAATCCACACCGCGTCGCAAGGTCATGCCGGTTGCCAGCACGTCCAGCACGGTCAGTTGGATGATGCGCGAGGTCATCGGCATGTAGATGTCAGTGTCTTCTGGCAGTGGAATGTTCAGGCTCAGCGTACTGGCCTTGGCCAATGGTGATCCCTCGGCCGTCAGGCCCAGTACCGATGCACCGTTTTCACGGGCAATGCGTGCCACTTCCACCAGTTCGCGGGTGCGGCCGGTGTAGGAAATGATCACGAACAGCTCGCCAGTGTGGGCCACCGACGCAATCATGCGTTGCATCAGCACGTCGGCATGGGCGGTGACGGCCAGATTGAAACGGAAGAATTTGTGCTGTGCGTCCAGTGCCACCGGGGCCGAGGCGCCGAGGCCGAAGAAGTGGATCTGCCGGGCCTGGATCAACAGATCGACGGCGCGACTGATCAGGTTCGGGTCCAACGCCTGCAAGGCACTGTCCAGAGAGGCGATGGCGCTGCCGAAGATTTTTTTTGTATAGGCTTCAGGATTGTCATCGGCCTCGACTGCACGGCTGACATACGCCGCGCCACTGGCCAGGCTTTGGGCCAACTGAAGTTTGAGTTCCGGGTAGCCGCTGACGCCGAACGAACGGCAGAAGCGGTTGACCGTCGGCTCGCTGACCTTTGAGGCCTGGGCGAGCGCAGCGATGCTGAACCGGGTGGCCTGCTGTGGGTTGAGCAGGATCACTTCGGCGACTTTACGTTCAGCCTTGTTCAGGTCTTCAAGGCGGTTCTGGATCTGTTCCAGTAAATTTCGCACGCGGTCCATATATGTTCCTTGGGTCAGCTGCGCAAATTAGAGTTCGGCTATGCCAAAAGGGCCTTGGATGCGGCCCCAAACGGTGGCCTATCCTACTGATGGCTCCGACCGGCTACCACTCGGAATCTGTATTTTGCGAAAATGTTGTGGTTATTACTACATTTTCTCTTGAGCGATGCCTTGAAAAAAGGTATTTGTAGCTTAACTTGATAAAAGAACAAACATCATGCCTTCGATTACGGTTGAACCGTGCACCTTTGCCTTGTTCGGCGCCCTCGGCGACCTGGCCTTGCGCAAACTGTTTCCTGCCCTCTATCAACTCGATGGCGCAGGCCTCTTGCACGAGGATACGCGCGTTATCGCGCTGGCCCGAGAGCCCGGCACCGAACAGCAGCACCTGGCCTATATCGCCTCGGAGTTGCGTCGTTATGTGGGTGCCAAAGAGCTGGACGAAGCGGTAGTCGAGCGCTTTCTTGCTCGACTGAGCTATCTGCACGTCGACTTCCTCAACGCTGACGATTACATCGCCCTGGCGGATATGGCCGGCAGTGCTCATCGAGTGATTGCCTACTTTGCGACACCAGCCGCCGTTTACGGCGCGATTTGCGAGAACCTGGCCAAGGTCGGTCTGGCTGAAAACACCCGCGTGGTGCTGGAAAAACCCATTGGTTCGGACCTGGAATCCTCGCGCAAGGTCAACGACGCCGTGGCGCAGTTCTTCCCGGAAAACCGTACTTACCGCATCGACCATTATCTGGGCAAAGAGACGGTTCAAAACCTCATCGCTCTGCGTTTCGCCAACAGCCTGTTCGAAACCCAGTGGAACCAGAACTACATCTCCCACGTGGAAATCACCGTGGCCGAGAAGGTCGGGATCGAAGGTCGTTGGGGTTACTTCGACAAGGCCGGGCAGCTGCGGGACATGATCCAGAATCACCTGCTGCAACTGCTTTGCCTGATCGCCATGGACCCGCCGGCCGACCTGTCCGCCGACAGCATCCGCGACGAAAAAGTCAAAGTCCTCAAGGCGCTGGCGCCGATCAGCCCGGAAGGTCTGACCACTCAGGTGGTGCGCGGTCAATACATCGCCGGCTACAGCGAAGGCAAACCAGTCCCGGGTTACCTGGAAGAGCCGAATTCGAACACCCAGAGCGACACCGAAACCTTCGTCGCCTTGCGTGCCGACATCCGCAACTGGCGTTGGGCCGGTGTGCCGTTTTACCTGCGGACCGGCAAACGCATGCCGCAGAAATTGTCGCAGATCGTCATCCACTTCAAGGAACCGTCGCATTACATCTTCGCCCCTGAACAGCGCCTGCAAATCAGCAACAAGCTGATTATCCGCCTGCAACCGGACGAAGGCATTTCCTTGCGCGTGATGACCAAAGAACAAGGCCTGGACAAAGGCATGCAGCTGCGCAGCGGTCCGTTGCAGCTGAATTTTTCCGACACGTATCGCAGCGCGCGGATTCCCGATGCCTACGAGCGGTTACTGCTGGAAGTGATGCGTGGCAACCAGAACCTGTTTGTCCGTAAAGATGAAATCGAAGCCGCGTGGAAGTGGTGTGACCAGTTGATCGCCGGGTGGAAAAAATCCGGTGATGCGCCCAAGCCGTACGCGGCCGGGTCCTGGGGACCGATGAGCTCCATTGCTCTGATCACGCGGGATGGGAGGTCGTGGTATGGCGATATCTGAATTGAAACTCCCTCAGGGCGTCAGCGCCCATGAGTTCAAGAGCTCGGTGCTGTTGGCCGAAGGCCTGGCGCTGAACGTGGCCAAGCAGTTGAGCGACGCGATCGATGCCACCGGAACCGCAACGCTTGTGGTCTCTGGTGGTCGTAGCCCGGTGGCGTTTTTCCAGCACCTGGCCAAGCAAACGCTGGACTGGCCCAACGTCGTTGTGACCTTGGCGGACGAGCGTTGGGTGCCGGTGGAACACGCTGACAGCAATGCCGGTCTGCTCAAGCGCTACCTGTTGCAAGGCCCGGCGGCCAAGGCTCAGTTCCTGAGCCTCTATAGCGCCAGCGCCAATCTTGAACAGGCTGCCGAGCAGGCCGATCGCTTGCTGGGCGAGTTGCCGCCGATCGACGTGCTTGTGCTGGGCATGGGCGACGACGGCCACACCGCGTCGTTGTTCCCGAACAGCCCGAATCTGGCCGACGCCTTGAAAGCTGACGGTACGCGTCGTTGCTACCCGATGCTGGCGCCCACCGTGCCGCATCAGCGTTTGACCATGAGTCGAGCTCTGTTGGCCTCGGCCAAACACAAAGTTCTATCGATTTGCGGTCAGTCCAAACTGACCACCCTGAGTGCCGCATTGGCCGCTGACGATGTCGCCGCCATGCCGATTCGCGCCTTTTTGCAACCTACGTTAGAGATTTACTGGTGCCCATGAGCCAAGGAACAGCCGCTATGACAACCCCATCCCCGACCGTTTCCATGGCGGACAAAGTTGCCCTGATCGACAGCCTCTGCGCCAAGGCGCGGATTCTGCCGGTGATCACCATCGCTCGCGAACAGGACGTGCTGCCGCTGGCCGACGCCCTGGCCGCCGGTGGCCTGACCGCCCTGGAAGTGACCCTGCGTTCGCAGTTCGGCCTCAAGGCCATCAAGATCCTGCGCGAACAGCGCCCGGAACTGATGACCGGTGCTGGCACCGTGCTGGATCGCCACATGCTCGCCGCTGCCGAAGCGGCCGGCTCGCAGTTCATCGTTACGCCAGGCATCACCCGTGATCTGCTCGAAGCCAGCGTCAACAGCCCCATCCCGCTGTTGCCGGGGATCAGCAACGCCTCCGGCATCATGGAAGGCTATGGCCTGGGCTATCGCCGCTTCAAGTTGTTCCCGGCGGAAGTGAGTGGCGGTGTCGCCGCTATCAAGGCCCTGGGTGGTCCGTTCGGCGAAGTGAAATTCTGCCCGACGGGCGGTGTCGGCCCGGCCAACATCAAGAGCTACATGGCGTTGAAAAACGTCATGTGCGTGGGCGGTAGCTGGATGCTTGATCCGGAGTGGATCAAGAACGGCGACTGGGCCCGCATTCAGGAATGCACCGCCGAGGCATTGGCGCTGCTGGACTGATCAGCTTTACCTGACACCTCGTTGTGTGTTCTACGGCTTTACGGTGCGCTTGGTCGGCGCACCGTTTTTTTTGCCCGCAAAAAAACAACTTGCAGCCCAGATTCCTTGTAGCAGCTGCCGAAGGCTGCTACAGGTCGGCTTCAGGCGATACATAGTTACCGCATCTCACTGCGCGCCCGACGTTAACCTGCGTTCCATCTTATGGAAGAGCGAACGTCATGGACGACACCCCCTCAGTTGCACCCTCACAAGCGGTTTACCTGCTGTCTCCCGAACAGATCGCCGGCCCGTATTTCCGCAATCCGAAACTGATCAGGCGCAACATCAGTGAAAGCGCCGATGGCGTTCCCTTGGTGTTGCGCCTGGCAATCGTCGATGCCATGACCGCACAGCCCGTCGCCGGCGCGTTGGTCGATATCTGGCATTGCAATGCGCGTGGTGCCTATTCGGGCTGGAGCAAGGTCAATCCGGACAAGGAAGTCGATGTCGATGAAATCGGCTCGATACCGCGCACCGACGACGACACTTACCTGCGCGGCGGGCAATTCACGGACAAGAAAGGTGTCGTGCGGTTTACCACGATCTATCCGGGGTTCTACGCGGGCCGCGCGCTGCACATTCATGTCGCTGTGCGCATCACGGCCGGCAACAATTACCTGGAAGAACGGCATGTTGCCTGGGTCGGTCAGCTTTACTTTCCGCAGGTGGCTTCGCGATCAGTGCTGAACAGCCGTGAATACAGCGGTCGAAAGGCCTTGGCGTTGACCAACGATGAAGACGTTTACTACAAGCAGCATGGCGGCGAAGCTTCAACCTTAAACATTCACACCCTCGGTCGGGATTCGAATGAAGATGGCTTTTTCGGTTTCACCACCATCGGTATCGACACCTTCGCGGTCTCATCGCACATCAAACCCGAGGACTTCGACAAGTACACGGTGTGACCTCAGCGCAGTTCGGTCAGCGCCCGGGCCAGCAGTTCCATGTGCGCGGCGGTGGTGGTCAGGCCCGGTGTGATACGAATGCACGGCCCACTCGCGGCGCCGCTGCGCATCACGGTAAACAGGTTGTAGTCGCGAAGCAGCCGCTCGACCATGGGCTGTTGATCGGCCTGCCGCGTGAAGCGCATCGACGTGATGCCGCAATACAGGCGCGGATCATCCGGCGTCATGACTTCGATCCCCGGGAGTTCGCGCACCGCGCGCACCCACAGATTTCGCAAGTAGTTGAGCCGGGCACCCTTGGCGGCGGACCCACCCATGGTGCGATGCTCCTCGAATACCAGTGGCAGGGTCAGCAGCGCCGGGATATTGGGTGTGCTGTGCGGTGTGCGTGCGCGAATGTCGGTGGCCGGGAAACTCATCTCGCCCATGTCCGGGTCGATATCGGCCAGACGCTCGGGCGCGATGTAGATGAACCCCAGCGTCAGCGGGGCACCGATCCATTTGTGCAGGTTGTAGCCGGCAAAGGAGATTCCCAGTTCATCGAGATTGAAGTCGATTTGCCCCAACGCATGGGCGCCGTCGAGGATCACATCGATCCCGTGTTCTTTGGCCGCGGCTGCAATCGCTTGCACCGGCATGACCAGACCGGTGCGGTGGGTGACGTGAGTCAGGGCCATCAGTTTGAGCTTGGGGTGACGCACAAACGCTTCGCGATAGCTGGCCAGCAAACTGTCGAAAGTGGCGGGGTGCGCATGGTTGATTTCGATCACTTCGACACCGCGGTAGCGCGCCAGCCAACGCATTGCGCCTTTGACGGTGTCGTATTCCAGATCGCAGATCAGCACCTGATCGCCCGGCTGGAGGCGGTTGTAGTTACGGATCAACGATTGCAAGCCGTCCGAGGCATTGCGGGTCAGGACCACAGAGTCGGCAGGCACGCCCACCAACTCGGCCAACTGTGCGTTGATCTTCTGCATCTCGCCCTGTTCGAATCGCTGGCGCACATGCACTGAATTACTGCGGTTGATGAACTCGATATGACGCTGGTATTCCTCGACCACCGTTCGCGACATTCGCCCGAAGTAACCGTTCTCCAGATTGATCGGGCCGGGTTCGACAGCATAGCGATCAGCAAAAGTCTGCCAGAACGTTTCATCACGGGCGCGGAGGGTGTTATCGGGCATGGGCTACTCAGTCTGGATCAATGGCGGGGGGCAGGTTTGCCATGCTTGGCGCGAAGGGGTTCAAGTAACTCCGACAAGCCGTTGTGATCGATTTCCTGCATCAGGGCCAACAAACCACCCAGTTCGCCATGAGGAAATCCTTCCCGGGCGAACCAGTTCAGGTACTGGCCGGGCAGGTCGGCAATGATCCGGCCTTTGTATTTGCCGAAGGGCATTTCGCGGGTGATCAGCAATTCGAGTTTTTCAGGGTTCATCAGGCAGTCGTCTGGATTCTATCGATCTGGAAAATACAGGCATTCTGCATGCAGGCCAATTGACAGATCATGCAAAAAAAACGGATACAGATTTCGTCGTTTAATTTAACTATTTGAAATTTAAAGGATTATTTGTCGATTCGAAGCTGGCATGCAGGGTGCAATAGTTATTACATCTTTCATCAACCCGCGAGGAATTGAAAATGACCGACATGAATAAAGAAGCGATCTCTGTACTCAACGACCTGATTGAAACCAGCAAAGACGGTCAAGAAGGGTTCAAGACTTGCGCTGAAGACATTAAACACCCTGAGCTAAAAACCCTGTTCGTGCAGCGTGCTGCCGATTGCGCCACCGCGGCTTCGGAACTGCAAGCCGCCGTGCGTTCGATGGGCGGTGATCCGGAAACTTCCACCAGTGTCAGCGGTGACTTGCACCGTCGTTGGGTGGACGTGAAATCGATGTTCACCGGCAAGGACGAAGAGGCTGTGCTGAACGAAGCCGAACGCGGTGAAGACCATGCGCTGAAGGCTTACCGGGAAGCCATGGAGAAAATCAACAAACACAACCTGGTGGGCATTCGTGATCTGGTTGAACGTCAGTACCACGGCGTGCAACGCAATCACGATCAGGTAAAAGCCCTGCGTAACCAGGCTCGCGCACGCTCGTAAGCGTTCGTTGCCTGCTAAAAAACGCCAGCCAGTCTGGCGTTTTTTTGTGGCCGGTCGATTAGCCGATGCTGATCGCCGGCAATGTTGGCAACGTCACGGTCAGTTGCTTGCGCGGCGCCAGGATCTCCGCTTCGCCGTCCACGACCAACTCGTCACGCTGATTGAACACGCGCGTGGCAATGCGCACCCGAAACTTCGGCATTTTCTCGAGGATTTCCAGACGCACGGTCAGGGTGTCGCCGATCTTCACCGGCTTCTGAAAGCTCATCTGCTGGCCAATATAGATAGTCCCCGGCCCAGGCAGCTCACAGGCAACGGCGGCACTGATCAGCGCGCCACTGAACATGCCATGCGCGATGCGCTCCTTGAACATGGTGCCTGTCGCGAATTCTGCGTCCAGGTGTACCGGGTTGTGGTCGCCGGACATGGCGGCGAACAACTGAATGTCGCGCTCTTCGACTGTCTTGCTGTAGCTGGCGGTCTGGCCGACTTCGAGGGCATCGTAAGGCGTGTTGGTAACCTGGGTCATCTGTCTCGGTTCCTATGACGAATTAAATAATCCACAAAAAACTATTCCGACCGGGGTGGCCGGCGGTGGCTGAGCGCCTCCGCGATCCAGTGCAACACGTCGTTGACCACTTCATCGCGGTTGCTCTCATTGAACAATTCATGTCGCGCCTGAGGGTAAATCGTCAGGTGCAGGTTCTGGCTGCCTGCCGCGCGCAGCGCGTCGGCCAGATCTTTCAGACGTTTGCCTTCGCTCACCGGATCACATTCGCCGCCAATCACCAGCAGCGGCAGGCCCGGATCGATCTGCGCGAGATTGGACGCTTTGCTGATTTGCTGCAACCCACCCAGCAAATCGATCCACATCTGGTTGGTGCAACGAAAGCCGCAGAGCGGGTCGTTGGCGTACAAATCCACTTCCACCGGGTCGCGGCTGAGCCAGTCGAATCGGGTGCGTGCCGGTTTGAACTGTTTGTTGAATGAACCGAAGGACAGCCATTCGATCAGCGCACTACGCCCCTTGGGCCCTTGGCGTAATTTTTCTAGACGGGCGATCTGCCGCGCCGCGCGATAGAGCGCCACTGGCTGGAAATTGGAGCCACTGAGCACCGCGCCGTGCAGGCTGGCGCTGTGATGCAGCAAATAGGCCTGGGCGATGTAACTGCCCATGCTGTGCCCGAGCAATATGATCGGTACGCCAGGATGCTGTTGGCCAATGTGTTGGTTGAGACAGGCCAGGTCGCCGACGACTTTGCACCAGCCGTCGTTGTCGGCGAAATGACCCAGTGTTCCGTTTTCGGCAGTTTTGCCATGTCCACGCAAATCCGGAGCGTATACGCCGTAACCCTGTTCGCAGAATTTTTCCGCCAGACGGGCATAGCGAGCGCTGTGCTCGGCCATGCCATGGGCCAGCAGGATCACGGCTTTTAAAGGCGGGGCGGGTAGCCACTGGTTGACGAACAGTTGGCTGTGGTCCATTGCGGTCAGCCAGAACGTGTCGTGGATCATGGCGATTCCTTTGCATGGGGCTGCATGTGGCATGGGCGTGGTTGCATTGTATAGCGCATCCCGTGCGCGCCGTCTGATCAGGCCACGCCACGGCAGGAAGATTCACACGGTCAATGAGGGCGTTGGCTGTATTTGCCTGAATCGCCATAACTGCTAGTGTCCGTGAAGCCCGCTTTTTTCAGAAGTGACAGAAAGCGGCCCGGATAGGCTCAGGTAAAGAGGACAAGAATAATGCAACCTGAATTCTGGAATGACAAACGCCCGGCCGGCGTGCCCCTGAACATTGACCTTGGGGCCTATAAGTCGGTGATTGAGGTGTTCGAACGTTCCTGCAAGAAATTTGCTGACCGCCCGGCATTCAGCAACATGGGCGTGACCCTGACCTACGCCGATCTGGAACGCCAGAGCCTGGCATTCGCCGCTTACCTGCAAGCCCACACCGACCTGGTACCGGGGGATCGGATCGCGGTGCAGATGCCCAATGTCCTGCATTATCCGATTGCCGTCTTCGGTGCCTTGCGCGCCGGGCTGATCGTGGTCAACACCAACCCGTTGTACACCGCGCGGGAGATGCGTCACCAGTTCAAGGATTCCGGCGCCCGGGCGCTGGTGTACCTGAACATGTTCGGGCAGAAAGTCCAGGAAGTGCTGCCCGACACCGACATCCAGTACCTGATCGAAGCGAAAATGGGCGACCTGATGCCGACCGCCAAGGGCTGGCTGGTCAATACCATGGTCAGCAAGGTCAAGAAGATGGTCCCGGCGTATTCGTTGCCGCAGGCCATTTCGTTCAAGCACGCGCTGGGCAAGGGGCGTGGCCTGGGGATCAAACCGCTGAAAGTCGGCCTCGACGACATCGCCGTGCTGCAATACACCGGCGGCACCACCGGTTTGGCCAAGGGCGCGATGCTGACCCACGGCAACCTGGTGGCGAACATGCAACAGGCGCGGGCGTGTCTTGGGCAGTTCGGCGCTGACGGCCAGTCACTGCTGCGTGAAGGGCAGGAGGTGATGATTGCGCCACTGCCGCTGTACCACATCTATGCCTTCACGGCGAATTGCATGTGCATGATGGTGACCGGCAACCACAACGTGTTGATCACCAATCCGCGAGACATTGGCGGCTTCATCAAGGAACTGAAGAACTGGCGTTTCTCGGCGTTGCTGGGGCTCAACACGCTGTTCGTTGCGTTGATGGATCACCCGGACTTCAAGACCCTGGATTTCACCAGTCTCAAGCTCACCAACTCCGGTGGCACTGCGCTGGTCAAGGCCACCGCCGAGCGCTGGGAGCAGATGACCGGCTGCCGCATCACCGAAGGTTACGGCCTGACCGAAACGTCGCCGGTGGCATGCACCAACCCGTACGGTGACCAATCGCGGATCGGCACGGTCGGCCTGCCGGTGCCAGGCACCACGCTGAAAGTGATCAACGATGAAGGCGTCGAGCAACCGTTGGGCGAGCGCGGCGAACTGTGCATCAAAGGCCCACAGATCATGAAGGGCTACTGGAACAAGCCCGAGGCCACCGCTGAAGTGCTGAATGCCGAGGGCTGGTTCAAGTCCGGTGACATCGCGGTGATCGACCCGGACGGTTTTGTGCGCATCGTCGATCGCAAGAAGGACATGATCATCGTGTCGGGTTTCAACGTGTACCCGAACGAGATCGAAGACGTGGTGATGGCGCACCCGAACGTCGCCAATTGCGCGGTCATCGGTGTGCCGGACGAGCGTTCGGGCGAGGCGGTGAAGTTGTTTGTGGTGGCTCGTGAAGCCGGGGTCAGCCTTGAAGAATTGAAGGCCTACTGCAAGGAAAACTTCACGGCGTACAAAGTGCCCAAGCACATCGTGTTGCGCGAGTCGTTGCCGATGACGCCGGTCGGGAAGATTTTGCGGCGGGAATTGCGTGATATTGCTTAATCGTTGAATGGCCGCGCGTTGCGCGGATCGTCGGAACGCCGCCCGGGGCAAGCCACGCTCCCACAAGGTTATCGCTAATCAATGTGGGAGCGGGCTTGCCCGCGATGCTTTTGAAGAGGGTGAAAGCCCCCGGATTCAGGGGGTTTTGAGGTTATATAGAATCTTTGCTCTAAAATGACCACCAGAAGTTCTTGAGTCATATTTGTGACCATAGAGGCCTCTTTTGGCTCTAGTCGACCCTTGGCAAAGCTGCTACTCTCGGCGCGCTTTGTGACTTCTCGGCCTAGTAAACAGCCAGACTCACCAAAAAAAAACACACACCAATAATAATCGCATCAAATGCGGTAATGAATTCGCGTTGCTGAGGAGTGGGCTTCCATGATTGAAGACTTTTGGAAGGATAAGTACCCAGCTGGGATTTCTGCCGAGATCAACCCAGACGAGTACCCGAATATTCAGGCAGTGTTGAAGCAATCCTGCCAACGCTTCGCCAACAAGCCGGCGTTCAGCAACCTGGGCAAGACAATCACCTACGGTGAACTGTACGAGTTGTCCGGTGCGTTTGCCGCTTACCTGCAACAGCATACCGACTTGCAGCCAGGCGATCGAATCGCCGTGCAATTGCCTAACGTGCTGCAGTACCCGGTTGCCGTCTTCGGCGCCATTCGTGCCGGGCTGATCGTGGTCAACACCAACCCGCTGTACACCGCGCGGGAAATGGAACACCAGTTCAACGACTCCGGAGCCAAAGCGCTGGTCTGCCTGGCCAACATGGCCCATCTGGCCGAAACCGTTGTGCCGAAAACCGGCGTCAAGCACGTGATTATCACTGAAGTGGCCGACCTGCTGCCGCCGCTCAAGCGTCTGCTGATCAACAGCGTCATCAAGTACGTGAAGAAGATGGTCCCGGCATATCACTTGCCCAAAGCCATCAAGTTCAACGACGTGCTGAGCAAGGGCCATGGCCAGCCAGTGGCTGAAGCCAACCCGGCCAGCAGCGATGTCGCGGTGCTGCAATACACCGGCGGTACCACCGGGGTGGCGAAAGGGGCGATGCTGACCCACCGCAACCTTGTGGCGAACATGCTGCAATGCAAGGCGCTGATGGGCTCCAACCTCAATGAAGGTTGTGAGATTCTGATCGCTCCGCTGCCGCTGTACCACATCTATGCGTTCACCTTTCATTGCATGGCGATGATGCTGATCGGCAACCACAACATCCTGATCAGCAACCCGCGCGACCTGTCGGCGATGGTCAAGGAACTGTCGAAGTGGAAGTTCAGCGGTTTCGTCGGCCTCAACACTTTGTTTGTGGCGCTGTGCAATAACGAAGGTTTCCGCAAGCTGGACTTCTCGGCACTGAAAGTCACCCTGTCCGGTGGCATGGCCCTGCAACTGGCCGCCGCCGAACGCTGGAAAGCGGTCACCGGTTGCGCTATCTGCGAAGGTTACGGCATGACCGAAACCAGCCCGGTGGCCACCGTCAACCCGATCCAGCACATCCAGATCGGCACCATCGGTATCCCGGTTCCATCGACTCACTGCAAAATCGTTGACGATGCCGGCGTCGAGCAGCCGCTGGGCGAAATCGGCGAACTGTGCGTGAAAGGCCCGCAGGTCATGAAGGGCTACTGGCAGCGCCAGGACGCCACCGATGAAATGCTCGACAGTGAAGGCTGGTTGAAGACCGGTGACATCGCGCTGATCCAGCCGGATGGCTACCTGCGCATTGTCGATCGCAAGAAAGACATGATCCTGGTCTCCGGTTTCAACGTTTACCCGAACGAACTGGAAGACGTGCTCGCGACCCTGCCGGGCGTGCTGCAATGCGCGGCCATTGGCGTGCCGGACGAGAAATCGGGTGAGGCGATCAAGCTCTTCATCGTTGCCAAACCCGGCGTGACGCTGACCAAAGAGCAAGTGATGGAGCACATGCGTGCGAACGTCACCGGCTACAAGGTGCCGCGTGCCGTCGAGTTCCGCGATGCGCTGCCGACCACCAACGTCGGCAAGATCCTGCGCCGCGAACTGCGCGACGAAGAACTGAAGAAAATCGCCGCGAAAAAGGTCGGCGCGTAACACACAAGAAGCCCCGCAGATGCGGGGCTTTTTGTTGGATGACCGTGAGATCGTTCCCACGCTCCGCGTGGGAATGTCGCCCCGGACGCTCCGCGTCCTATGCTGCAGGGACGCAGAGCGTCCCGGGATGCATTACCACGCGGAGCGTGGGAACGATCAGTTAAAGGCGAAACGGCGCGAAGTTGACGTTGGTGCCCGCCGGGCGCATGTCTTGCAGGTACGAGTCCTTGTCGGCACTCAGCTCCAGGCTCAACGCAGCCTTGCGCTTGCCTTCATTGCGCACCACCAGACCTTCAAGCTTTTCACGCAGGAACACGGTCGGCACTTTGAGGTGCAGCAGCTCGTCGGTGTCCGGCGTGTGCATCAGCAAGTGAATCCATTCGTACTGACCAACGGCCAGGCGCGCGACCGGGATATCGAACCACCAGATGTTGCGGTTGCGGTTCAATTCGGTGAAATGGCAGTTGTTGACGCCAAGCACGGCACCGCCAAGTTCCTGGTTTCTGCGGGCAATGGCCTGCTTTTTATCGAGTTTCATAACATTCCTACGGGATTGGATCTTCAGCGCCATGGCCTGAATACGTTGCGCATTCTCGGGGGTTGGTCGTTAAACATAAAGCCCAACCTGCCGAGATCGACGAAATGGGCAGTACAAAATAAATGAAACTCCGTGCAAACGCCTCCGGTCAATCCTTGTGTAACTACTTTTCTCATTGAAATGTTCACAGGAGAAACACCATGAGCAGCACTGGCGATAAAGTAAAAGGCATGGCAAACGAAGCGGTCGGCAACGTCAAGCAAGGTGTCGGCAAAGCCACTGACAACCCCAAGCTGCAGACCGAAGGCAAAGCTCAGGAAAGGAAAGGCGAAGCTCAGCAAGCCGTGGGTAAAGCCAAAGATGCCATCAAGAAAGGCGTCGACAACGCCTGATTCGGCCTTTTTCGATGATCAGGAACGGCCATCCATGGATGGCCGTTTTTGTATCAGCCAGAACTTGATCACGGAAATTGTTTCAAAGTCGCCAAGTAGGCTACTTTGATGTAGAAAACGGCCCTTGAGTCGCCATGACTCCCGATCTTGCGGCGAAAGGAGACGCTAATGATTTTCCCGGACATGAAAAATCTGCCCCTGCACCGTGTGATCATGCGCACGGTCACCGAGTTCGTCGACGATGAGATGTCGACCTATGCCTCGGCGCTGGCTTATCAGATGTTGTTCTCGCTGTTCCCCTTCATTCTGTTCCTGATTGCCCTGATCGGTTTCCTGCACCTGCCGGATTTTTTCTCCTGGCTGCGCCTGCAATCGGAACTGGTCTTGCCGCCCCAGGCGCTGGAACAGGTTAATCCGGTGATTGACCAGCTACAGCAATCCAAGGGTGGCTTGCTCTCGGTGGGTATCGTGATTGCCCTGTATACCGCCTCCGCCGGTGTGCGGCTGATGATGAGTGCCATGAACGCGGCCTACGATGTGGTCGAAGGCCGACCGGCCTGGAAGCGTTTTCCGTTGTCGATCATCTATACCATCGGCATCGCCGGGATGCTGTTGATCGCCGCCGCGCTGATGGTGCTCGGCCCGCAGGTGATGGGCTGGATCGCCTCGCAAGTCGGTCTGGAAGATTTCATCGTCATCGTGTGGACCATCCTTCGATGGCCTGTCGTTGTGATTTTGTTGATGGTCGCGGTGGCGTTGATTTATTACGTCATGCCGGACGTCAAACAAGAGTTTCGTTTCATCACGCCCGGTTCAGTGTTGGCGGTGGTGGTGTGGATCCTCGCCTCCGTGGGTTTCGGCCTGTACGTCAAGACTTTCGCCGATTACAACGCCATGTATGGCAGTATCGGTGCGATCATCGTGCTCTTGTTGTACTTCTACATTTCTTCCGCGGTGCTGTTGCTCGGCGCGGAGATGAACGCGGTAATCGAACACATGTCGAGGGAGGGCAAGGACCCCGGCGAAAAATACCCGGGCGAGCCCGGCCATGACCATCAAAAACACCATGTTTCGGGATTGGGGCGCGATCACTCGGTCCATCCCTCCACTGACGAAGTCATCAAATGATCCGTGAAATTCTGAAAATGGGCGATGAGCGCCTGCTGCGCATTGCTCCGCCGGTTCCGGCCGAGATGTTCGACAGCCCCGAGTTGTGGCAGTTGATCGACGACATGTTCCAGACCATGGAAAGCGTCGGTGGCGTGGGCCTGGCGGCGCCGCAGATTGGTGTCGACCTGCAACTGGTGATCTTCGGTTTCGAGCACAGCGAACGGTATCCGGACGCCGAAGCGGTACCACAAACCATTCTGATCAATCCGCTGATCACGCCGTTGAGTCCGACGCTCGAAGAAGGGTTTGAAGGTTGCCTGTCCGTGCCGGGTCTGCGCGGCGCCGTGGAGCGTTACCAGCAGATTCGCTACGAAGGCTTCGACCCCAAGGGTCAGCCTGTCGTGCGCATCGCTTCAGGGTTCCATGCGCGTGTGGTGCAGCATGAATGCGATCACCTGATCGGCCGTTTGTACCCGTCGCGGATTACCGATTTCAGCAAGTTCGGGTTTACCGAGGTCATGTTTCCGGATCTTGATCCCAACGCTGACGACTGATTCAAAATTACATTGACCCCCTGTGGGAGCGAGCCTGCTCGCGATAGCGGTGTGTCAGTCAGCAAAGTTGTGTCTGACACACCGCTATCGCGAGCAGGCTCGCTCCCACAGGGGATCTTTACAGGTCTTGAGGGCGTTACTGGCCCGGCTCCAACCCCATCGCAATCATCGGCTTGCTACGCGCATAGCGGCTCAAGCGTTCGACCATGGCGTAAGGCATCTGCGGATCGAAGGCGAAGCCGCGCCGTTCATAAAAACCACGTAAATCCGGATGGCAAAACAACCACACCGGTAGGTCGAGGTCCTTGACTGCCGCCGCGATCAACGCGCCAGCCACCCCTTGTTCACGACAGGCCGGATCGACAAACAACCCCGTCAGCCAATGCCCGCCCGCCACCGGCCGCAAACACAGCGCTGCCACAATCTCATCGCGCCGCGCGACCCATAACCGAGCGTCGCGCACGGCCTTCATCGGCGATTGGTGAGCGCGATAAAATTTGTTCATCAATGGCCATAACGGCTCGTCGAGCAAGGTGTACCGGGTGTCGGGCATGGGTCTGGACTGTCAGTGTGCAAAGCGGGCGATTATAAAAGAACGCGCGCGCGGGGATAGGTGTATACCTGATCTCACATCCCGTGTGAGTGGAGTACGCATCATGTCCAAAGGTATGGATTCGAAGAAAGCAGCGAAGAAAAAGCCGGCGAAAACCGCCATCGAAAAGCGCGCGGACAAGAAGGCCAAGAAGGTGGATGTGTTCGGTCATTGATCCCGCGCCAAGGGAGCCCGGCAATCGGGCTCCTGCTGCACGTCTAACGATATAAGCAAATCATCTGCAAGATTTTCCAGGGCTATTGCACAGAAGGGAACTGGTTCCCGATCTGAGCAACGCCATGCCCCATTACTTTGATAGCGCCCACCAAGAAGACATCGAAACCCTGCGTCAACGCCTGACTGCCCGCACCGAATGGCCGACCTGGTTGTTGTTGATCGGCGTTTACGGAGGCTGGTTCAACCTGGTCCTGGCGAGTGACCGATTGGGGCTGTGGTGGAGCACGGTGTTGCTGATTCCCTTGTTGGTGCTGTGGTTGTCGGTACAACACGAATTGTTGCACGGCCATCCGACCCGCTGGACATGGCTGAACAAAGTCCTTGGCTATGCACCGTTCGCTGTCTGGTATCCCTACACCCTGTATCGCGACAGCCATCTGTTGCATCACCGCGACGAAGACCTGACCCTTCCCGGTCGCGACCCGGAAAGCCGCTACCTGAGCGCCGACCAGTGGCAGGGCCGTTCGCTGTTCGAGCAGGGCCTGCACTGGTTGAACAAAACGGTCCTGGGTCGTTTTGTTCTCGGCGCACCGCTGGCGTTGCTGGCGCTGGCCCGGGAAGAAGGGCTGCGATTGAAAGCCGGCCAGCGACAGGCGTGGCTGATGTGGCTGACCCATGGCGCACTGACCTTGCTGATGCTGACATTTATCGCCCGCTACAGTGTGCTGCCGGTAGGGCATTACCTGTTGCTGATCAGCGTGCCGGCGCTGTCGATTGCGATGATTCGCTCCTACTATGAACATCGTCCCCACGCTTCTCCCGAGCAACGTACCGTGATCAACGAAGCGGCCTGGCCGTGGCGCTGGCTGTTCCTGAACCTCAACTTTCACCTCGTGCATCATGATTTGCCGGGGCTGGCCTGGTACGACTTGCCGCGTGCTTACCAGGCGCGTCGCGAGCAATGGATTGCGCGCAGTGGCGGATTTCTGGTGCGGGGGTATGGCCAGTTGTGGCGTGAGCACGGGATCAAAGCCATCGACAGCCCGCAGCATCCGTTTCACTGATTTTTTTGGATCACCCCGCAATCCCCTGTGGGAGATTCTATGTTGCAGGGGAACCCTGCAGCCGTAAATTCGGCTGGTATTCGCTCTGGTTTTTCATGAGGGCGAATGCCACCC
>NZ_JAVDUA010000043.1:0-42063 GCF_031456105.1 Pseudomonas sp. BE134
TTACCTGCACAAAAGCAAACGCCCCGAACAAGTCGGGGCGTTTGCTTGGATCGCCTTCAGCGTGTTTTCACACAGTCTGTTCGGCGGGTTTTTTTGTTCTGGCTGATCGTTCCCACGCTCCGCGTGGGAATGCCTCTAGGGACGCTCCGCGTCCAGTGACGCGGAGCGTCACGGGCTGCATTCCCACGCGGAGCGTGGGAACGATCAGGCGTTCACCGAAGAGGCAGTTCGATCCGTTCACTTTCCCCCGGCACCGTCGGCCAATCCCCGGCCGCCCAGCGCCGCCGTGCTTCATCGATGGCCGCCGGATCGCTCGAGACAAAATTCCAATTGATCCTCCTGGGGCCGTCCATTGGCGCGCCACCAAACAACACGGCATGACAGTCGCTCTCGGCAAACAGTGTCATCGCTTCCCCCGCCGGCAACACCACCAGCGAATTCAGTTCCAGTGCTTCGCCATCCAGCTGCGCCTCGCCGCTCAAGACATACAACGCTCGCTCTTCATGCTCGGTGGGAATCAGCAGCGTGGTCGCCGTTTGCAGGTTTAATTCCGCGTACAACGTAGGAGAGAGCACCGGGACTGGGGATTCCAGACAAAAGCCTGACCCGGCAATCATCCGGATCTTTACCCCAAGGTTATCGCTGACCGGCAAGGTGGCGGCCGGATGATGGCTGTAGTGCCCCGGGCCTTGTTCATGCTCTTTGGGCGATGCCAGCCAGATCTGCAGGCCGTGCATTGTGAAACCGCTGCTCTTCAACGCCTCGGGGGTGCGTTCGACGTGGGCAATCGCGCTGCCGGCGGTCATCCAGCTCACATCACCGGCATCGACCACTTGATCGGAACCGAGGCTGTCCTTGTGCTGGATTTGCCCTTCAAACAGATAGGTGAGGGTCGACAGGCCGATATGCGGATGCTGGCGGATGTTCATGCCTTTTCCCGCGGGATACCGGGTTTGCAGCATGTGGTCGAAAAACACGAAAGGCCCGACGCTGCGGCACTTGGCTGACGGCAGCGGGCGAAGAATCGGCTGGCCTTCGACATCTTCGATGCGGGGGCGGATCACGAGCGGAGAGTTCATGCTGCATTCCAGGCTGAGCGGGTGATGCGTGGAGCATAACCCGCTTGCGCAGCCGTTGCCGCTACTGGCTGAACGCACCTTCGGAGAGGTGGGTTTCGATGCTGACATCGGTGGTGGTCATCAGCTTGTGGACAGGGCAACGGTCGGCCACGCGGTGCAATTCATCGCGCTGAGCGTCGGTGAGCACGCCCTTGAGGGTCAGCTTGACGTGCAGGGCGTATTTGCCTTTCTGTTCTTCGCTGTTGTCGCGTTTGACCTCGACCGTGACACCGGTCAGCGGGATGTCCTTCTTCCTGGCATACATCTTCAGGGTCAAGGCTTTGCACGCCCCCAAGGCCGCATCGAAGTAATCGTGGGGTTCTGGCGCCGAGCCTTCACCGCCTGACGAGGTCGGCACGTCGGCAAACAGTTCGTGGTCGTCGATCTGAACACTGTGGCGAAAACCTTCGGCGGAAACGGTATTGACGGTAACGGTCATGGAAAGCCTCCCAGGCTGGAAAAATCGTTCGGTCAAAAAGACCTTGAAGTTATAGAGCATTCCTCAATCGGAGCGTTCCACTTTCTTGCGGGTGCGTGCCTGTTCGCTGACTGAATACCCGGCGACCGGCTAGCCGCGCACGGTTGCGAATGACGCTATCGCGGCCTATGGTCCAAGCGAGGTAATGCTTGCGAGCGTCACACAATGACGCGCCGCAGGTTGGTGTCCATCCAGTGCGAAAACCATAGCAAGGTGAAGACATGCCCAACGAATCCCGCCCTGCCGTCCTTGAATTGATTGGTAACACGCCGCTGGTGCGTGTCAGTCGCTTCGATACCGGCCCCTGTACGCTGTTCCTCAAACTCGAATCACAAAACCCCGGCGGATCGATCAAGGATCGCATCGGTCTGGCGATGATCGACGCCGCCGAGCGCGATGGTCGCCTGCAACCCGGAGGCACCATCGTCGAGGCCACTGCCGGCAACACTGGCCTGGGTCTGGCCCTTGTCGGTCGTGCCAAGGGGTATCGAGTGGTGTTGGTGGTGCCCGACAAGATGTCCACCGAGAAAGTCTTGCACCTCAAGGCAATGGGCGCCGAGGTGCACATAACCCGCTCCGATGTCGGCAAGGGCCATCCCGAGTACTACCAGGATGTGGCCGCGCGGCTGGCAAAGGAAATTCCCGACGCCTTCTTTGCCGATCAATTCAACAACCCGGCCAACCCCCTGGCCCACGAATGCAGCACCGCTCCAGAGATCTGGGCGCAAACCCAGCATGATGTGGATGCCATCGTCGTCGGCGTCGGCTCGGCCGGCACGCTGACCGGCCTGACCCGTTTCTTTAACCGCGTGCAGCCGGACCTGGTCATGGTGTTGGCCGACCCGGTCGGCTCGGTGATGGCCGAATACAGCCGCAGCGGCACCCTCGGTACCCCCGGTTCCTGGGCGGTGGAAGGCATCGGCGAAGATTTCATTCCCTCGATTGCCGACCTGTCCAGCGTGCGCCACGCGTATTCGATCAGCGACGAAGAAAGCTTCGATCATGCCCGCCAACTGTTGCGCGCCGAAGGCATTCTCGGTGGCTCGTCGACTGGCACATTGCTGGCGGCGGCGCTGCGTTATTGCCGAGAGCAAACCGAGCCGAAACGGGTCGTGAGTTTCGTCTGCGACACCGGTACACGCTACCTGTCGAAGGTCTACAACGATCAGTGGATGAACGATCAAGGCCTGTTGCAGTACAAGCACTATGGCGACCTTCGCGACCTGATCTCGCGCCGTTTCGAGGATGGTCGAGTGATCAGCGTGGGCCCTGACGACACGCTGCTGACTGCTTTTCAGCGCATGCGTCTGGCGGACGTGTCACAACTGCCGGTGCTGGTGGATGGCCAGCGGCTGGTCGGTGTCATCGACGAGTCCGACATTCTGCTGGGAGTGCATCAGGACGCCTCGCACTTCCGTTTGACGGTGGCCAGCGCAATGACGGACAAGCTGCAAACCCTGCCTGCCGCTGCCAGTCTGGCGCAGCTGCAGGCGGAACTCGACCGTGGGCTGGTGGCGATCATTGCCGATGCATCGGGCTTTCACGGACTGATTACCCGCTTCGACTTACTCAATCATCTACGGAGATCCCTGACATGAGTCACGATAAAGAGGCTGCGCCGCATGGATTCGCCACGCGTGTGATCCATGCGGGGCAGGCGCCGGACCCTTCCACCGGGGCGCTGATGCCGCCGATTTACGCCAACTCTACTTATTTGCAGCAAAGCCCTGGTGTGCACAAGGGCCTCGACTACGGGCGCTCGCACAACCCGACGCGCTGGGCGCTGGAGCGCTGCGTGGCGGATCTCGAAGGGGGCACCCAGGCCTTTGCGTTCGCGTCCGGGCTGGCAGCGATTTCCACAGTGCTCGAATTGCTCGATGCCGATTCGCATATTGTTTCGGGCAATGATTTGTATGGCGGTACGTTTCGCCTGTTCGACAAGGTGCGGCGGCGCAGTGCCGGGCATCGTTTCAGCTTCGTCGATTTGACAGACCTTGCGGCCTTTGAAGCCGCGCTGCAGGACGACACGCGAATGGTCTGTGTCGAGACGCCGAGCAATCCGTTGTTGCGCCTCTCTGATCTCGCCGCCATCGCACGCATCTGCCGCCAGCGCGGGATCATTTGCGTGGCCGACAACACCTTCGCGAGTCCTTGGACCCAGCGCCCGCTGGAATTGGGCTTCGATGTCGTGGTGCATTCGACCACCAAGTATTTGAATGGTCACTCCGACGTGATCGGCGGCATCGCGGTGGTGGGGCAGAACGCGCAGCTGCGCGAGCGACTGGGCTTTCTGCAAAACGCTGTGGGCGCCATCGCCGGTCCATTCGACGCCTTTCTTACCCTGCGCGGCGTGAAAACCCTGGCACTGCGCATGGAGCGCCACTGCAGCAACGCCCTGGCGTTGGCGCAATGGCTGGAACAACAGCCGCAGGTGGCGCGCGTCTACTACCCGGGATTGCCATCACATCCGCAGCACGAACTGGCGCGACAGCAGATGCACGGTTTCGGCGGAATGATTTCACTTGATCTGAACAGTGACCTCGCAGGCACTAAACGCTTTCTGGAGAGCGTGCAACTCTTTGCGCTGGCGGAGAGCCTGGGCGGGGTGGAAAGCCTGATCGAGCACCCGGCGATCATGACCCACGCGACCATCCCCGCCGACACCCGTGCCCAACTTGGCATCGGCGATGCGCTGGTGCGATTGTCCGTGGGGGTCGAGGACGTCGAAGACCTGCGCGCTGATCTGGCGCAAGCGTTGGCGCGGATTTAAGTTCCAGCAGGCAAAAAAAATCCGGAATCCTTAGCGGATTCCGGATTTTCGTGTCGAGCCCGGTTTAGCTGCCTTTGACTGCTTTACCGTTGACCTTGCCGTCGAGGAGCATGATGTTGTACTCCTTGCCGTCGGTTTCAACTTGTTGCAGGCGCACCAGCAGGTAATCCCACTCCTTGGCGAACCACATGACGGTAATGCGCTTGTTTTGTGTCGGGTCGCGCACGCGTTCGACTTTGATCGCATCGATCTGGCCGGCCTTGGTGTCGACTTTTTCCGAACCCAGTACGCGGAAGTCATAGGTATCGACTTCGCCACCATCGATGACCTGATAGTTCATGCTCTTTTTGCCGGCGGCGACGTCTTCCTGCAGGGCCAGCTGATACGTGGACTTGTCGAGCATGCCACGGTTCAGTGGAACCTTGACCGGGTCGCCACGATCGGTGCCGGTGACCATTTTGGCGGCCCAGTCGAAATCCAGATCAACCTTTTTGGCTTTACCCAGTCCGCCACGCTCAAAGCGGTAGGACTGAGGCAGCAGGGTGTCCTTGTCCACGGTCAGGGTGCTTTCTTCCGTCAGGCTGGCGATCATCATCGATGCCTTGAAGCTGAGCTTCCAGACGCCGTTGGCTTCCTTGGTCAGGCTGCGTTCAGCCGTGCCGCTCATGGGGAGCTGTTTCCAGTCGGCGGTATAGCTGGCGGAGAAAGGTTGAAGTTCCGCAGCCTGTGCCAGAGGCAAGGCAAGCAGAGCGCAAGCGAAGAGCAGGGCGCGACGCATAATATCTCCTAGGTACGAATCAGGTGGCCGCTGGCCGCGAGTAGCTTTCCATCCAGTAAAGCACCTTGTTCGCCGAGTGAGAGTCGACCTTCGGCAAACCAGCGTACAGCCAACGGGTAGATCAGGTGTTCCTGGGCATGGACTCGCTGCGCCAGACTCTGCGGCGAATCCTGCAACTCTACTGGTATTACTGCTTGTACGACCAGTGGTCCGCCATCGAGTTCCTCGGTGACGAAGTGGACGGAGCAGCCGTGCTCAGTGTCGCCGGCCTCCAGCGCGCGCTGATGAGTGTGTAATCCTTTGTATTTGGGTAGCAGCGACGGATGGATGTTGAGCAGGCGACCCGCGTAATGGCGCACGAAGTCAGCGCTGAGAATGCGCATGAAGCCGGCCAGTACCACGAGTTTGGGGTTGAACGCGTCGATCAGTTCGATCAATGCGGCATCGAAGGCCTCGCGGCCTTCGAAAGCCTTGTGATCCAGGGCGCGGGTGTCGATACCCGCGTCCTTGGCGCGTTGCAGGCCATAAGCATCGGCGCGGTTGGAAATCACCGCAGCGATACGGACCGGGCTGTCGCCGGTCCGCGTGCTGTCGATCAAGGCCTGCAAGTTACTGCCGGTGCCGGAGAGCAGCACCACGACATCACAGGTCTTTGACATCAGTGAGCCTTGAGGTTCTTCAGTTCAACCTGAGCCGCGCCTTCGGCAGCGGTGGAGATCTGGCCGATGACCCAAGGCTGCTCGCCGGCTTCACGCAAAACGCTCAGCGCCGTTTCAACGTGCTCTTGAGCGACGCAGATGACCATGCCGACGCCGCAGTTCAGCACGCGGTGCATTTCGTTTTCGTCGACGTTGCCTTTCTCTTGCAGCCAGTCGAACACGGCAGGACGGGTCCAGCTCGCTACATCAACCACGGCTTGTGCGCCTTTTGGCAGCACGCGCGGGATGTTGTCCAGCAGGCCGCCACCGGTGATGTGGGCCATGGCTTTGACAGCGCCGGTTTCCTTGATCAGCTTGAGCAGCGGCTTCACGTAGATACGGGTCGGGGCCATCAGCAGGTCGGTCAGCGGTTTGCCGTCGAGCTGGATGTTTTCGATGTCGGCACCCGACACTTCGATGATCTTGCGGATCAGCGAGTAGCCGTTGGAGTGCGGGCCGGAAGACGGCAGGGCGAGCAGGGCGTCACCGGCAGCGACTTTCGAGCCGTCGATGATTTCGGATTTCTCCACGACGCCGACGCAGAAGCCAGCCAGGTCGTAGTCTTCGCCTTCGTACATGCCAGGCATTTCAGCGGTTTCGCCGCCGACCAGGGAGCAGCCGGACAGTTCGCAGCCTGCGCCGATGCCGGTCACGACTTGGGTCGCGGTTTCGACATTGAGTTTGCCGGTGGCGTAGTAGTCGAGGAAAAACAGTGGCTCGGCACCGCAGACCACCAGGTCGTTCACGCACATTGCGACGAGGTCGATGCCGATGCTGTCGTGCTTGTTCAGGTTCAGTGCCAGGCGCAGCTTGGTGCCAACGCCGTCAGTGCCGGAAACCAGCACGGGCTGCTTGTAGCCGGCCGGGATTTCGCAGAGGGCGCCGAAACCGCCCAGGCCGCCCATGACTTCCGGGCGCGCAGTGCGCTTGGCGACGCTCTTGATGCGTTCGACCAATGCTTCACCGGCGTCGATGTCTACACCGGCGTCCTTGTAGCTCAGGGAGGGTTGCTTGCTCATGATCCAGGCCTTTAGGGGGGATTCAGGGGTAACGACCGAGTCCAGCGGGGACGCCGAATTCAACGGGGGGCGATTGCCTCACGCGAAATTCGGGCTACCCGGCTGTTGCCGGTCTGCGAAGGCGCGCGATTTTATCAGGCTTGAGGGGCAGCGGCCATCCTCACGCCGACAGCAGGGGCATATCCCATTAAAAAAATTGATATTGAGCCTGTTGGTGGCCTGTATAAGGTATCGCGATTAACCGTCTATCGTTATGGCAGCGTCAAAAACTTATCGGGGTCGGGTGAATGTTTTGTGCGAGGCGATGGTCACAGCTTGCTCAATGCCTTCATGCGGTCAGTTCCAGCCGCTCTTGTCGTCAGGAATCTTCCATGCGTTTTCTTTCAAAACTCTTGTGTTTGAGCTGTTTTTCCCTTTTCAGCCTCGCCAGTCATGCCGAAAACGTAAAAGGTCTTTATCAAGTGCGCGAGCCTGTCACCAGTCAGGCGCCCGAAGAGCGTGATCAAGCGACCCAGCGTGCACTGGACACGCTGGTATTGCGTCTGACCGGCGATCCCAAGGCCGCGCAAAGTCCGGGTTTGGCGGCCCTGCGCAAGGATCCACAACAAATCATCAGTCAATACGGCTTCGAGGCGGGGCCGCCGGAAGTGTTGAAGGTCGATTTCGACCCGGCCTCCACCGAGCAGGCGCTGCGCCGTGCGGGGCTGTCGTTGTGGGGGGCGAATCGGCCGTCGATTCTTGGCTGGTGGTTGAATGACTCCACCGAAGGTTCGAGCCTGGTGGGCGATGGTCAGGCCAGCGCCGCGCCTCTGCGTCGAGCGGCGCAACACCGCGGCTTGCCATTGCGCTTGCCGCTGGCGGACCTGAGTGAGCAACTGGTGGCGACAGCGCCGACGCTGGAAGGCACGGATGCGACGCCTCTGCGCAATGCATCGGAGCGGTACAACGCAGACGCCTTGCTCGCGGTGCATGCCAAGGAAGAAGAGGGTGGTCAGTGGCAGGCCAAATGGAATTTGTGGATGGGCGACAAGAAAGAAGCGGGCAGCGTGCAAGGGGCGGATCAGGCCGCGGTGGCCGATGCGGTGATGCTGGCGGTCACCCAGCGACTGGCGCCACGGTTTGTCGTCAGGCCAGGTGCCTCGGGTGAACAATTGCTGGAAGTGCAGGGCATGAATCTGGAGCGTTATGCGTCGCTGGGGCGATTGCTCGACCCGTTTGGCGCGCGTCTGCAAAGTGTTAACGCTGATCGCATTCTTTATCGGGTTAGTGGCAGCGCTGAGCAACTGCGCTCGCAGTTGTCGCTGGCGAAGTTGCAAGAAGTACCGGCCGGTGAAGCTGCCGCGCCCGTAGCACCCGTAGCGCAGGTTCAGCCCGTGGTGCCGGGTTCGACGCCTGCTGTGGCGCCAGCCCCGGCCCCTACGCCGCAATTGCGCTTTCGCTGGTAAGGTTTTCTTTCTTTATATAGATGCATATGGAGTGGTACATGGCCGATACGCGCCGTTGGTTCTGGTTGGGTGGGGTGGTTCTGCTCTGCGCGTTTGTCTGGCTGTTGCATCCGATTCTGACTCCCTTTCTGGTGGCGCTGTTGCTGGCCTATCTGTTCGATCCGCTGGTGGATCGACTGGAGAAGGTCGGGCTTTCAAGGACGTGGGGCGTGATAGCGGTGTTCGCGCTGTTCACCCTGATATTCACCACGCTGCTGCTGGTGTTGGTGCCGCTGCTGGCCAAGCAACTGTTTCGTTTGTATGAGCTGGCGCCGCAAATGCTCGACTGGCTGCAGCACACTGCGCTGCCGTGGGCGCAATCGAAGTTTGGGTTGTCGGAAGGCTTCTGGAAATTTGACCGGCTCAAGGCTGCGATCAGCGAGCACGTGACGCAGACCAGTGACATCGTAGGAGTTGTGTTGAGTCAGGCCACGGCGTCCGGTCTCGCGTTGATTGGCTGGTTGGCCAATCTGGTGTTGATCCCGGTGGTGAGTTTTTACCTGCTGCGGGACTGGGACCTGATGATGGGGAAGGTCCGAAGCCTGTTACCGCGTGATCGCGAAGAGCGCGCTGTCATGCTCGCTGCCGAATGCCACGAAGTGCTGGGGGCGTTCGTTCGCGGGCAATTGCTGGTGATGGTAGCGCTGGGGGTGATCTATTCTGCGGGCTTGATGCTGGTGGGGTTGGAGTTGGGGCTGCTGATCGGTGTTATCGCCGGGCTGGCCGCAATCGTGCCGTACATGGGCTTTGTCGTCGGGATTGGCGCGGCGTTGATTGCCGGACTGTTCCAGTTCGGTGGCGACCTCTATCCCATGTTGGGCATCGTCGCGGTGTTCATGGTCGGGCAGGCGCTCGAAGGCATGGTACTGACACCCATGTTGGTAGGGGACCGGATCGGTCTGCACCCGGTGGCAGTGATTTTTGCCGTTCTGGCGGGCGGCGAGCTGTTCGGTTTCACAGGGGTGTTGCTGGCGTTGCCGGTGGCGGCGGTGATCATGGTGCTGGTGCGCCATGTAAATGATTTATACAAAGATTCTGATATGTACAGCGGTGCAGAAGAGCCGAAGCAGTAAGGTCGGTTGAAAGGCCGTCACGGCCAACCCCGATCTCGCCGGGTTGGCCTGCATCCTCGCGTGGCTGTCACATGCACCGCCAACAAAACTGTCATGAAACCAGAGCGTTAACGCAAACCTTTGATTTTGCTTATGGTCTGTCGCATTGTGCGACCAGCGTCACGGGTATAAACTTCGCAAACTTTACACAGAGGCCACTAACGGTTCCTTTGGAACTGTTCAGTCAGCATGAAACCGATTCAGCTGCCCCTAGGTGTGCGTCTGCGAGATGACGCTACCTTTATCAATTACTACCCAGGCGCCAATGCCGCAGCACTCGGCTATGTCGAGCGACTCTGCGAAGCCGACGCCGGGTGGACCGAAAGCCTGATTTATCTCTGGGGCAAAGACGGGGTAGGGCGTACGCATCTGTTGCAGGCGGCCTGCCTGCGCTTCGAGCAGTTGGGGGAGCCGGCGGTGTACTTGCCATTGGCCGAGCTGCTTGATCGTGGCATCACTATTCTCGATAACCTCGAACAATACGAACTGGTCTGTCTGGATGATTTGCAGGCGGTGGCCGGTCGGGCGGACTGGGAAGAGGCGCTATTCCATCTGTTCAATCGTCTGCGAGACAGCGGTCGTCGTCTGCTGATCGCCGCATCGACCTCGCCGCGTGAATTGCCGGTGAAGCTGGCGGACTTGAAGTCGCGTTTGACCCTGGCACTGATTTTCCAGATGCGCCCGCTTTCCGATGAAGACAAATTGCGTGCTTTGCAATTGCGTGCATCGCGTCGCGGTTTGCACCTGACCGATGAAGTCGGGCATTTTATTTTGACCCGCGGAACTCGCAGCATGAGTGCGCTGTTCGAGTTGCTTGAGCGTCTCGATCAGGCCTCTCTTCAAGCTCAGCGCAAGCTGACCATTCCCTTCCTGAAAGAAACCCTGGGCTGGTAACAGAGGCTCGGTAAACCAAAGCCTGGCAGGGGTTTTGGCATATTTCAGGCGTCAGGAATCCGCTTTCCTACAGGGCTGCAGGCTGCGCGAGCGTCTAAAACGGGCTTAAGCGCTTAGATGTAAACGAGAAACCGATAAGTCACATAAAGTTCGATTGAATTTGCAAATGAGGATGATTGTGGGCATAGTCTCGGCTTCTTTATAACTAACAGCCACGGTCGTGCCCATGCTAAAGCGCTTCGCACCCCTCGTGCCTCTCGCACTCGTCACCCTGTTGATCGGTTGCGCTGCTCACTCTCCAGTGTCCCAGCAAGAGCAACAACAGCAGGTTAAAAATTCGGTCACTGCACAATCTACTTCCGTTCTTTTTCAGGAAGATCTGGCCACCGATAAAGAACTGGCCGACTTCGCCGACGGCAAGTCGTACAAGCTTCCGGGGCTGGCCGACAGCATTCTCGAACGTGGCATGTCCCTGATCGGTACCCGTTACCGTTTCGGCGGTACCTCTGAAGCCGGTTTCGATTGCAGCGGCTTCATCGGTTATCTGTTCCGTGAAGAAGCGGGCATGAACCTGCCACGCTCCACTCGCGAAATGATCAACGTAGACGCACCGCTGGTAGCTCGCAGCGCGCTGAAGCCAGGTGATCTGCTGTTCTTCGCCACCAATGGCCGTCGCGGCCGCGTCAGTCACGCCGGGATCTACCTCGGTGACAACCAGTTCATCCACTCCAGCAGCCGCAAAAGCGGTGGTGTTCGGGTCGATAGCCTGGGCGACAGCTACTGGAACAAGACCTTCATCGAAGCCAAACGCGCTCTCGCGATGGCCCCGACCGTGGTCACCGCTCGCAAGTAAACGTACAAGTTGCAAGGTTAAGTTAAAGTCTTACTTGAAGTTTGCCGCATAGCCGCTAGAATTCTGATCTATTAATGATGGCAAACCGCCTGCGCCCCGCGCAGGCGGTTTTCTTTTCTGCATTCCCGGCAGAAAAAGCCGCAGCCAGATCAGGATGTTCTGCTTATGACGATGTCGGCCCGCCTCGCACTCCTGTTCTTCGCAGCGCTGCTCAGCGCCTGCGCCAGCCGCCCCCCGCCAGCCCCGGTGGTTCGCGCGCCCATTATCTTCGGTAACCCGCAGTCCTTTTCCCCCGAGGCAGAAGATGTGCTGTTCCGCGCGCTCGGCCTGGTGGGGACGCCGTATCGGTGGGGTGGCAACACGCCGGATTCGGGCTTCGATTGCAGCGGGTTGATCGGCTACGTCTACCGTGATGTTGCCGGCATTTCCCTGCCGCGTACAACGCGCGAGATGATCAGCATGCAAGCCGCCAATGTGGGCAAGGAAGGCCTGCAAACCGGTGACCTGATTTTCTTCGCCACCAATGGCGGCTCTCAGGTCAGCCATGCGGGGATTTACGTCGGTGAAGGTCGCTTCGTGCATGCGCCCGCGACGGGCGGCACGGTGAAGCTCGACAGCCTGTCCAAAGCCTATTGGCAGAGGGCATACCTAAGCGCCAAGCGCGTTCTGCGCTCCGAGCATCTCGCACGCAATCCTTAGTAAGGCGCCGAATCCTGCAGGAGTGAGACCGGCTTGCCGGCGTTAGCGTTGGATCTGCGACATCAATGTTGACTGACAAACCGCCATCGCCGGCAAGCCGGTCTCGCTCCCACAAGAGGGCAATTATTTGGCTGCGGACACGCGCCACACCTTGTTCCCCACATCATCCGCCACCAGCAAGCCACCCTGCTGATCGATCACCACGCCCACCGGCCGGCCCCTGGCCTCTTCGTCTTCGTTGAGAAAACCCGTCAGTACATCCACTGGTTGCCCGTTCGGTTTGCCGCCCGTAAACGGCACGAAAATGACTTTGTAGCCACTGTGCGGTTTACGGTTCCACGAGCCGTGCTGGCCGATGAAAGCGCCTTCCTTGAATTGCGCAGGCAAGGTGTTGCCTTCAGCGAACGTCAGGCCCAGTGATGCCGTGTGCGGACCCACTGCGTAGTCAGGCTTGATGGCCTTGGCCACCAGGTCCGGATTTTGCGGCTCGACGCGAATGTCGACGTGTTGACCGTAGTAGCTGAATGGCCAGCCATAGAACCCGCCATCCTTGACCGAGGTGATGTAATCCGGGACCAGGTCGCTGCCGATTTCGTCCCGCTCGTTGACCGCCGTCCACAACGCACCACTGCGGGGCTCCCAGGCCAAGCCGTTGGGATTGCGAATCCCCGAAGCGAATATCCGGTGATTGCCGGTGGCGCGGTCCACTTCCCAGATCGCCGCGCGGCCTTCTTCCTGGTCCATTCCGTTTTCACCGACGTTGCTGTTGGATCCGACTGTGACGTACAGCTTGCTGCCGTCCTTGCTGGCGATGACGTTTTTGGTCCAGTGATGATTCAGCGTGCCCCCCGGCAGATCAATTACTTTGATCGGCGGCGACTTGATCGCCGTGGCACCGCTTTCATAGTGGAAACGCAACAAGCGGTCAGTGTCGGCCACGTACAGGTCATTGCCGACCAGCGTCATGCCAAAGGGTGAATTGAGGTTTTCCAGAAATACCGTACGGGTTTCAGCGATGCCGTCGTGGTTCGTGTCACGCAGCAATGTGATGCGGTTAGGGCTGGGGACTGCGGCACCGGCGCGGCCCATGGCTTTACCCATGACCCAGCCCCGAATGCCTTTGCCGTCATCGGGTTTGGGTGGTGCACTGGTTTCGGCCACCAGCACGTCGCCGTTGGGCAGCACATAGAGCCAGCGCGGGTGATCGAGGCCTTCAGCAAAGGCCGCCACTTGTGTCCCAGCGGCAGCGGTGGGTTTCGCACCGTCCGGCCAGCCGATCGCCGGGGCGATGTTCACCGTCGGGATCAGGGTTTTATTCGGTTCGGGCAACTTGGGTGACGGGCCGGTGCCGTCGGAGACTTGCAGGCGGGAGGTTTCACCACAGGCGGCGAGCCCTCCGGCGAGCACAATGGCGATAACGAGCGGGGACTTGCGCATGCGGGTCTTCCCTATGAATGCAGTGTCTTATTCATAGAGAAGAATAGTGGCGCGATGGTTCAACCACTTAGCCGCGAGCTTCCTTGAACAAGACGGCGATGCCTGGGTGATAGTTACCGGCTTCGTTACGCAACTTGCGGTAGGCGTAAGGGAAATACCAGGCTACCGCACAGCAGTGCTCCTTTTGCAGGTCGTCGACCATGTCCTGGAGTTCTTCCGGGGTCGCACTCTGCTGGGCTTTTTGCGGGGCAACAAACAGGCAGCCAAGTTTCAGGTCGCTGGCGTAGCTGATGCGCTTGGCCTCGCCGGTGATGTCTTGCAACGCCTGCGTCAGGTTCAGGCGGTTGACCTTGGGCCAGCGTTGAGTGGCCTGAAGGTAGGCGCGTTCTTCGGCGGTCGCGATAAACAGGTCGGCGCGGGCGTTGCGCTCGTCTTCTTCAATCTGTTTGCGCGTGGGAGTGTTTTGCAGTGTGACCATTTCCGCCATGTACGCCGCGGTAGAGAGCAAGCCAAGGTTGGCCTTTTCGTCATGCCAGTAGGGCGCTTCGTTATCGCCGCGAATCGAATTGTAGCGGTCGACACAGTCAAACCAGCGTTCCAGCACCGGTCGCAGGAATTCCAGCTTCGGATTGCTGATAATCATGCCTTGCATGTTGCTCACCCTTGTAATTGTGTAGTTGTTGGGTTGTGGCTCTTTGATATCACTGCTGGCCGTGCGCTGCAAGATTGGCGTCAGTAAATTGATCGGCGGCAGTATATCGCTAGCCGCGGCTTTGTCTTCATTTGACGCTCCACCCCCAACCCTCTAACCTTCGCGGCTTGTTTCAGGTGCTCTGTGGCAGTGGCCGACAGAGTGAAACAGGGAAGCCGGTGAGTGGCTATCGTCAAATGACGAATCCTCACGATCCCGGCGCTGCCCCCGCAACGGTAAATGAGTGAAGACTGCGCCTTGAGCCACTGTGTCGAGAAATGACATGGGAAGGCGCGCAGTCTGGCCGAACGCCGCTCATGAGCCCGGAGACCGGCCTGATTCATCCAGCGGCATCACGGTGGGCGATGCCAGGCTTCTTGCCGTCTATTCTTGTGCCTGCCCGCCGTTATCCAGCCTCAACGGAGAGCTCCCCCATGACCGATACCCCTGATCGTGACGAACGTCATTTGGCGCGCATGCAGCGCAAAAAAGCCGTGATCGACGAACGCATCGCCAATTCCCCGAATGAATGCGGCTTGCTGCTGGTGCTGACCGGAAACGGCAAAGGCAAAAGCAGTTCGGCGTTCGGCATGCTCGCCCGGTCCATGGGCCACGGCATGCAGTGCGGTGTGGTGCAATTCATCAAGGGCCGCAACAGCACCGGCGAAGAACTGTTTTTCCGTCGCTTCCCGGAGCAAGTGCGTTTCCATGTCATGGGCGAGGGTTTTACTTGGGAAACCCAGGACCGCCAGCGTGACATCGCCGCCGCCGAAGCCGCCTGGGCAGTGTCCCGTGAATTACTCATTGACCCGTCCATCGGTCTGGTGGTGCTGGATGAGTTGAACATCGCCCTCAAGCATGGCTACCTCGATCTCGATCAGGTGCTCAGTGATTTGCAGGCGCGTCCGCCCATGCAGCACGTTGTAGTGACCGGTCGCGGCGCCAAGCCGGAAATGATCGAATTGGCCGACACCGTCACTGAAATGGGCGTGATCAAGCACGCGTTCCAGGCCGGGATCAAAGCGCAAAAAGGCGTCGAGCTGTGAATCAACCACGTCATTGCCCGGCGGTACTGATTGCCGCGCCGGCTTCCGGTCAGGGCAAGACCACCGTCACCGCCGCGCTGGCCCGTTTGCATCGCAATCAGGGGCGCAAGGTGCGTGTGTTCAAATGCGGGCCGGACTTTCTCGACCCGATGATTCTCGAGCGTGCCAGCGGTGCGCCGGTGTATCAGTTGGATATGTGGATGGTCGGCGAGCAGGAAAGTCGCCGACTGTTGTGGGAAGCGGCCGCTGATGCGGACCTGATCCTCATCGAAGGTGTCATGGGGCTGTTCGACGGCACGCCGTCCAGCGCCGACCTGGCGCGGCACTTTGGCGTGCCGGTGCTTGCGGTGATTGACGGCACCGCCATGGCCCAGACCTTTGGTGCATTGGCGTTGGGCTTGGCGAAGTATCAGCCGGACTTGCCGTTTGCCGGCGTGTTGGCCAACCGTGTGGGCACCTTGCGGCACGCGCAATTGCTCGAAGGCAGTTTGACCGAAGGTTTGCGCTGGTACGGTGCTTTGTCGCGGGAAACCGGGATCGAATTGCCGAGTCGGCATTTAGGACTGGTCCAGGCCAGTGAGTTGAATGATCTCGATCTGCGTCTTGATGCGGCAGCCGATGCGTTGGCCGGCAGTTGTGAAGTGGCATTGCCGCCGGCGGTAGAATTTGCAGCCCCGGATGTGATCGCTGCCGAACCGTTGCTCGGTGGTGTGCGAATTGCTGTGGCCCGTGATGAAGCGTTTGCGTTCACCTACGGCGCGAGCCTGGATTTGCTGCGAGCCATGGGCGCCGAGCTGTCGTTTTTTTCACCGATCCGTGACAGCGAATTACCGGCAGCCGACAGCCTTTATCTACCAGGCGGTTATCCGGAATTGCACCATGTGGCGCTGTCACAAAACACCTCGATGCTGAATGCGATTCGCGGACATCATGCGGCGGGCAAACCGCTGTTGGCTGAATGTGGCGGCATGTTGTATTTGCTCGATTCGTTGACTGATGTCGAGGGCACTCGCGCCGAACTGGCGGGTTTGCTCAAAGGCGATGCGGTGATGCAAAAGCGTCTGGCGGCGTTGGCCCTGCAAGCGGTCGAACTGCCGGAAGGTGCGTTGCGCGGGCACACGTATCACCATTCGCTGACCAGTACCGAACTTGAACCGATTGCGCGGGGCCTGAGCCCGAATGGCGGGCGGGGGGCGGAGGCGGTTTATCGTGAGGGGCGGATGACGGCTTCCTATGTGCACTTTTATTTTCCGTCCAATCCCGCCGCTGTAGCCGCGTTGTTTGTGCCTGACCTTGAGGCCGCCATCGCGAGCAGGCTCGCTCCCACAATGGATCATCTAACCTCTGTGGGAGCGAGCTTGCTCGCGAAGAGGCCATGAGCGACAACGCTTTCTCCGAAGCCGAACGCGCGGCAGTCTATCGAGCCATCGCCGAACGCCGCGACATGCGTCATTTCAGCGGCGGTACCGTCGAGCCCGAATTATTGCGGCGCCTGCTCGAAGCCGCGCATCAAGCGCCGAGTGTCGGCCTGATGCAGCCCTGGCGCTTCATCCGCATCAGTGATCGAGTCCTGCGCGGCAAGATCCAGTCGCTGGTTGAAGAAGAACGCATCCGCACCGCTGAAGCGCTCGGCGAGCGCACCGACGAATTCATGAAGCTCAAGGTCGAAGGCATCAACGACTGCGCCGAGGTGTTGGTTGCCGCACTGATGGACGATCGCGAGCGCCACATCTTCGGCAGGCGCACCTTGCCGGAGATGGACATGGCTTCGTTGTCCTGTGCGATCCAGAACCTCTGGCTGGCCTCGCGCGTCGAAGGGCTGGGCATGGGCTGGGTTTCGCTGTTCGAGCCGCAAGCGTTGGCGGACCTGCTGGGTTTACCACTCGGGGCCAAGCCGTTGGCGATTCTTTGCCTGGGGCCGGTCAAGGCATTCTATCCAGCACCGATGCTGGTACTCGAAGGCTGGGCGCAAGCGCGTCCGCTCAGTGAGTTGCTGTATGAAAATTATTGGGGAGTGAGTCAATGAGTGTGGCGTTATTGAGTGTCGCCGCAGTTGCGCTGGACGCGCTGCTGGGTGAGCCCAAACGCTGGCATCCGCTGGTGGCGTTCGGCCGTTTTGCCGAGCGCATCGAGCAACGTTTCAACGGCGGTGGTCGCGGCTGGCGCAGCCATGGCGTTACCGCGTGGGTTCTTACAGTGCTGCCGCTGACCTTGCTTGCCACGGCATTGTCCTGGGCGCCTTATGTGGGCTGGGTCGTCGAGATTCTCGCGCTGTACTGCGCCCTCGGCATGCGCAGCCTCGGTGAGCACGTCGAGCCGGTGGCCAAGGCGCTGCGCAGTGATGATCTGGAAGAAGCGCGCACGCGTGTGGGCTATCTGGTCAGTCGCCAGACCAGTGAACTGGATAAAACCGAAGTCGCCCGTGCGGCCACCGAATCAGTGCTGGAGAACGGCAGCGATGCGGTGTTTGCCGCGCTGTTCTGGTTTGCCGTGGCGGGGGCGCCCGGTGTGGTGCTCTACCGATTGAGCAACACACTGGATGCGATGTGGGGTTATCGCAACGAACGCTTCGAACGATTCGGCTGGGCGGCGGCGAAAATCGACGACGTCCTGAACTACATTCCCGCACGCTTGGTGGCGTTGACCTACGCGCTGCTGGGAAAAACCCGTCTGGCGTTGAAATGCTGGCGCACCCAAGGCCCCACCTGGGACAGCCCGAATGCCGGCCCGGTGATGGCGGCGGGCGCAGGTGCATTGGGCGTCGAGTTGGGCGGGGCGGCGATTTATCACGGTGAATTGCATCAACGTCCACAACTGGGCGAAGGCGTGCCGGCGGATGCCGATTCCATTGACCGTGGCTGGCAATTGGTTCAACGCGGGGTATGGTTATGGTTGCTGATTCTCTGCGTGGGAGCTGAAATCTATGCTTGAGCACGGTGGCCGATTGCGCAAGGCGGCGCGCGAATATGGTATCGCCGAAGCCGATTGGCTCGACTTGTCCAGCGGCTTGGCGCCCTGGCCATTTCCGGTTCCGGACATCCCGCTCCGTGCCTGGGCACGCTTGCCGGAAACCGGAGACGGCCTGGAGCAGGCGGCCTGCGACTATTACAGCGCGGCTCAAGTGCTGCCGGTGGCCGGATCGCAAATGGCCATCCAGCTACTCCCGCGTTTACGGCGTGCCGGCAAGGTCGGTGTGCTGTCGCCGTGCTACGCCGAACATGCCGAAGCCTGGCGACGCTGTGGCTACATCGTGCGCGAGGTGCTGGAACAGGAAGTCGACTTCTTTATCGACAGCCTCGACGTGCTAGTGGTGGTCAACCCGAACAACCCGACCGGCCTGAGCCTGACCCCGAATCGTCTGCTCGACTGGCACACCCGACTGGCCTCGCGTGGTGGCTGGCTGGTGGTGGACGAGGCGTTCATGGACAACACGCCGCAATTGAGTGTGGCGCCGTTTACCCATCTGGTCGGCTTGATCGTATTGCGTTCGTTCGGCAAGTTTTTCGGTTTGGCCGGTGTGCGGTTGGGTTTTGTGCTCGCCGAGCGCAAGCTGCTCAACTTGCTTGCCGAGCAAGTCGGGCCGTGGGCGGTCAGCGGGCCGACCCGTGTGATTGGCCAGGCCTGTCTGCTGGACACCGAGGGTCACGCCCGCCAGCGCCAGCGCAGCGAAGAAGCCAGCGAGCGTCTGGCACGACTGCTTGAGCAGTTCGGTTTCAAGCCGCAGGGCGGATGCGCCTTGTTCCAATGGCTGATCACCGAGCAAGCGGAGCGATTGCATGTGTTCATGGCTCGGCAGGGTATTTTGCTGCGCTTGTTCCCACACAACAGCAGCCTTCGCTTTGGCTTGCCTGCCGACGAAGCGGACTGGACACGCTTGGCCCAAGCCTTTGAAACCTACACCAAGGAAGCCCAATGACCACGTTAATGGTGCAGGGCACCACGTCTGACGCCGGTAAAAGCACACTGGTGACGGCGCTGTGTCGTTGGGTGGTGCGCCAGGGCGTGCGCGTCGTGCCGTTCAAGCCGCAGAACATGGCGCTCAACAGCGCGGTAACCGCTGACGGTGGTGAAATCGGTCGGGCTCAAGCGGTGCAGGCCCAGGCCGCCAATCTTGAACCGCACACCGACATGAACCCGGTGCTGCTCAAACCCAACAGCGACACCGGCGCCCAGGTGATCATTCATGGTCGCGCGGTCACGACAATGAACGCCGTCGCCTATCACGACTACAAAACCATCGCCATGCAAGCGGTACTGGCCTCCCACGAGCGCTTGAGTGCGGCGTATCCGGTGGTGATGGTCGAAGGTGCGGGCTCGCCAGCCGAGATCAATCTGCGAGCCGGCGACATCGCCAACATGGGCTTTGCCGAATCGGTGGATTGCCCGGTGGTGCTGATTGCCGACATCAATCGCGGCGGTGTTTTCGCGCATCTGGTGGGCACGCTGGAGTTGCTGTCGCCGACCGAGCAGGCGCGCATCAAAGGCTTCATCATCAATCGTTTCCGCGGCGACATCGCCTTGCTGCAGCCCGGCCTCGACTGGCTCGAAGAGCGCACGGGAAAGCCAGTGATCGGTGTTTTGCCATACGTGATGGACCTGCACCTGGAAGCCGAAGACGGCATCGATCAGCGTCAGGCCGACAAGGCCGACCAGGTGCTGAAAGTGTTGGTGCCGGTGCTGCCGCGCATCAGCAACCACACCGACTTCGATCCGTTGCGCCTGCACCCGCAAGTCGATCTGCAATTCATCGGCCCCGGCCAGCCGATCCCGCCGGCCGACCTGATCATCCTGCCTGGCTCGAAAAGCGTGCGCAGCGACCTCGCGTATTTGCGCGCCAATGGCTGGGATTCGGCGATCAGTCGCCATCTGCGCTATGGCGGCAAAGTGCTGGGGATTTGCGGTGGTTTGCAAATGCTCGGTGAACAAGTGCATGACCCGTTGGGTCTGGAAGGCGCACCGGGTTCCAGTACGGGGCTGGGGTTGCTGGCGTTCGAAACGCAGCTCGAAGAAGAGAAGCAGTTGCGCAATGTGCGCGGTCGTCTGGCTCTGGAAGATGCCGCCGTCAGCGGCTATGAAATCCATGCGGGCGTGACCTCCGGGCCGGCACTGGAAAACGCCGCCGTGCAGCTGGACGATGGTCGCTGCGATGGTGCGCAAAGTGTGGATGGGCAGATATTCGGCACTTATCTGCATGGTCTGTTCGAGTCGCCGGCGGCGTGCAGTGCGCTGCTGCGCTGGGCGGGGTTGCAGGCGGTGCAGGAGGTTGATTACCACGCATTGCGCGAGCGCGATATCGAGCGGCTGGCGGATTTGGTGGAGCAGCATTTGGATACGCGGCTGTTGCGTCAGCTCTGCGGGATATAGGGTGGTTTTGCTGGCCTCTTCGCGAGCAAGCCCGCTCCCACATTTGATCGGCGTTGAACACAAAATCCATGTTCACTGGAGATCTAATGTTGGAGCGGGCTTGCTCGCGAAGGCGGCAGTCGCCTCACCGATGATTTTAAGGAATAAACCATGCTGCAACTCATCCTCGGCGGCGCCCGCTCCGGCAAAAGTCGTTTGGCGGAAAAACTCGCCACCGATAGCCAATTGGCCGTGACCTACATTGCCACCAGCCAACCACTGGACGGTGAAATGAATGATCGTGTCGCCCATCACCGTGCCCGGCGTCCCGCCGAATGGGCATTGATCGAAGAACCGGTCGAGCTCGCCCGTGTCCTGCGCGAAACCGCCCGTGCCAACCGTTGCCTGCTGGTGGATTGCCTGACGCTGTGGATGACCAATCTGCTGATGCTCGACGACGCCGAACGCCTCAGCGCCGAACGCGAAGCGCTGTTGGGCTGCCTGGCCTCGTTGCCGGGTGAAATCATTTTTGTCAGCAACGAGACCGGAATGGGTGTCGTGCCGCTCGGCGAATTGACTCGCCGCTACGTCGATGAAGCCGGTTGGCTGCATCAAGCGCTGGCCGAGCGTTGCCAGCGTGTCGTCTTGACGGTCGCTGGCCTGCCCCTGACTTTGAAAGGAACTGCATCATGACTCAATCCTGGTGGCTGAACCCGTGCAAGCCAATCGATGTGCAAGCCCTCGAACAGGCGCAGGCGCGGCAACAACAACTGACCAAACCGGCTGGCTCGCTCGGTCGACTGGAGTCGGTGGCGGTACAGTTGGCCGGGTTGCAGGGGCAGGTCAAGCCGAGTCTTGATCACCTGTGGATCGCGATTTTTGCCGGTGACCATGGTGTCGTGGCTGAAGGCGTGTCGGTGTTTCCTCAGGAAGTGACCGGGCAGATGTTGCACAACTTCGTCAACGGTGGTGCTGCGATCAGCGTGTTGGCGCGACAGTTGGGCGCTTCGCTTGAAGTGGTTGATTTGGGCACAGTGACGCCGACCTTGAATTTGCCCGGGGTGCGCCACTTGAACGTTGGTCCCGGCACGGCGAATTTCGTCAAAGGCCCGGCCATGACGACAGCGCAGGGCGCACTCGCCTTGCAGGCCGGTGGTGACAGCGTGCAGCGCGCCATCGCCGCCGGTGCTCAGTTGTTTATCGGTGGAGAAATGGGCATCGGCAACACCACGGCAGCCAGTGCATTGGCCTGTGCCTTGCTCGATTGCCCGGTGGTGCATCTGGCCGGGCCGGGCACCGGTCTGGACGTGGCGGGCGTCAACCACAAAGCTCAGGTCATCGAGCGTGCGTTGGCGCTGCACCGTGCTCAGCGCGGGGACGCTTTGCAAACGCTGTTCAATCTTGGCGGCTTTGAAATTGCCGCGCTCGTTGGCGCGTACCTGGCGTGTGCGCAACACGGCGTGGCGGTGTTGGTCGACGGGTTCATTTGCAGCGTCGCGGCATTGGTGGCGGTGCGCTTGAACCCTGATTGCCGCCCGTGGCTACTGTTCGGTCATCGCGGTGCCGAGCCTGGCCATCGTCATGTGCTGGAAACCTTGAACGCTGAACCGTTGCTGGATCTGGGGCTGCGTTTGGGCGAGGGCAGTGGTGCGGCGTTGGCCGTGCCGGTGTTGCGTCTGGCCTGTGATCTTCACGGGCAGATGGCAACCTTCGCCGAAGCCGCCGTTGCGGACCGCCCGGCATGACGTTGCGTCTGGACCTGCTACGACACGGAGAGACCGAACTCGGTGGCGGGTTGCGCGGCAGCCTCGACGACGCGTTGACCGCCAAAGGCTGGGAGCAGATGCGCGCGGCGGTTTTGGACCAGGGGCCGTGGGATCGATTGATCAGCTCGCCCTTGCAGCGTTGCGCGCGGTTTGCTGAAGAGCTTGGCGCGCAACTGGGGTTGCCGGTGCACCTGGATAAAGATCTGCAAGAACTGCACTTTGGTGCCTGGGAAGGGCAGAGCGCAGCGGCGTTGATGGAAGTTGATGCCGAGGGATTGGGTCTGTTCTGGGCTGATCCTTATTCGTTTACGCCTCCGGACGGGGAGCGGGTGGCGGACTTTTCCAAACGGGTAGTGGCGGCGATCGAACGTCTGTCAGTAGTTTGCGCTGGCGAACGGGTCCTGCTGATCAGTCATGGTGGCGTCATGCGTTTATTGCTGGCTCAAGCGCGGGGGTTGCCGCGTGAGCAGTTGCTCAATGTCGAAGTCGCTCATGGCTCGTTGTTTTCGTTGAGCGTCGAACCTGGCGTCCTTCTCAAGGAATCGATCTGACCATGTTGCCCTTCTGGATCGCCCTGCAATTCCTGAGCAGTCTGCCGATTCGCCTGCCCGGCATGCCGACGCCTCAGGAACTGGGCCGCTCGCTGCTGTTTTATCCGCTGGTGGGACTGCTGTTCGGCGCGATTCTGTGGGCGCTGAACTGGCTCTTGCTGGGCACGCCTTTGTTGCTGCATGCCGCGTTGTTGCTGACGGTTTGGGTCTTGCTCAGCGGCGCGTTGCACCTGGATGGCCTGGCCGATAGCGCCGACGCGTGGCTTGGCGGATTTGGCGACCGGGAACGTACGCTGACGATCATGAAAGACCCGCGCAGCGGACCGATTGCCGTGGTGACGCTGGTGCTGGTGTTGTTGCTGAAGTTCGCTGCGTTACTGGCGTTGATCGAGCAGCAGCACAGTATTTTCCTGATCATCGTTCCGCTGATCGGTCGCAGCGCTATGCTGGGGTTGTTCCTGACCACGCCCTATGTGCGTGCTGGCGGTTTGGGGCAGGCGCTGGCGGATCATCTGCCGCGAATGGCTGGCTGGCAGGTGTTGGCGGTCAGCGCGGCGGGTTGTGTTTTGATCGCGGGTTTTAGCGGTGTTCTGGCCGTTGCTGTGGCAGCGGTCATTTTCCTGTGGTTGCGGCAGCTCATGCTACGGCGATTGGGCGGGACGACGGGCGATACAGCAGGCGCGATGCTGGAGTTGCTGGAGATAGCGGTGTTGGCAGGTTTGGCGTTGATTTGAAGGGTTGTGTGTCGGATGTGCTGGCCTCATCGCCGGCTTGCCGGCGATAGCGGTCTATCAGGCAATACATAACTTGATTTAACACAACCACGGGTATATACACGCACCATGCTCGACTCTCAATGTTTATGCATCAACCTGCGTCGCGCCGCCCGTGGCGTCAGCAGGCATTACGACGGCGCTCTGGACGGCTTCGGGATCAACGTTGCCCAGTATTCTTTGCTGTGCAATTTGCAGCGTCTGGATCAACCGAGTATTTCCACCCTTGCCGAAGCCATGGGGCTGGACCGCAGCACCCTCGGGCGCAATTTGCGAGTGCTGGAAGGCGAGGGGCTGGTGAAGCTGGTCGAGGGCGAAGACATGCGTAATCGCATCGTCCGACTGACCGAAGCCGGTGCCGAACGTCTGAAGGCCGCCTTGCCGGCCTGGGAAGCGGCGCAGCAGGGGTTGATTGACCGACTGGGCGCCGAGAAACGCGAAACCTTGCTGCGACTGCTGGACGAACTGGCATGAAGCCGGTTTTTCCGATCTTAAGCGGGTATATACCCGCTACCGGAGAATAAGACATGACATCGATGTGGCGTACCTGCGGTTGGGTGTTGTTGGGGAGTGCGCTGATCCTTGCGTTGTCTTTGGGCGTGCGCCACGGCTTCGGGCTGTTTCTGGCGCCGATGAGTGCCGAGTTCGGCTGGGGGCGTGAGACGTTTGCGTTTGCCATCGCCTTGCAGAATCTGATCTGGGGGCTGGCGCAGCCCTTTACTGGCGCATTGGCCGACCGCTTCGGTGCGGCGAAAGTGGTGCTGGTCGGTGGCGTACTGTACGCCTTGGGTCTGGTGTGCATGGGGCTGTCTGATTCCGCCGTGACACTGTCCCTGAGCGCAGGCCTGTTGATTGGCATCGGCCTGTCCGGCACCTCGTTCTCGGTGATCCTCGGCGTGGTCGGCCGTGCGGTGCCACCCGAGAAGCGCAGCATGGGCATGGGCATCGCCAGTGCGGCCGGTTCGTTCGGTCAGTTCGCGATGTTGCCGGGCACGTTGGGCTTGATCGGTTGGCTGGGCTGGTCCGCCGCGTTGCTGGTGCTGGGCCTGTTGGTGGCGTTGATCGTGCCGCTGGTGAGCATGCTCAAGGACAAGCCGCTGCCGGTCCTCGGCCATGAACAAACCCTCTCCGAAGCGCTACGTGAAGCTTGCTCTCACTCGGGGTTTTGGCTGTTGGCGTTCGGCTTCTTCGTGTGCGGTTTTCAGGTGGTGTTCATTGGCGTGCATTTGCCGGCTTACATGGTGGATCAGCACCTTCCGGCATCCGTCGGCACCACGGTGCTGGCGCTGATCGGGTTGTTCAACATCTTTGGTACGTACACCGCCGGCTGGCTGGGCGGGCGTATGTCGAAACCGCGCTTGCTGACCGGTTTGTACTTGCTGCGGGCGGTGGTAATTGCGCTGTTCCTGTGGGCGCCGGTGACGACGACCACGGCATACCTGTTCGGCATGGCCATGGGGTTTCTGTGGCTGTCGACGGTGCCATTGACCAACGGCACCGTAGCGACCTTGTTCGGCGTGCGAAACCTGTCCATGCTCGGTGGGATTGTTTTCCTGTTTCACCAACTCGGCTCGTTTCTGGGTGGCTGGTTGGGCGGGGTGGTGTATGACCGAACCGGGAGCTATGACTTGATCTGGCAAGTGGCAATTCTGTTGAGCCTGTTGGCTGCCGCCCTGAACTGGCCGGTGCGTGAGCGGCCGGTAGCGCGCCTGCAATCGCAGATGAGTGCGATATGAGCCGTCTGTGGCCGCGTATCGCTGTAACGGCTGTCGGCGTCTTGCTGCTGGCGTTGTCGTGGTGGGGCTGGCATCAGGGCGGGCTGGCGCTGATGCAGTTGGGCATGGGTGCTTGCTAGCGAGCGGCGAGGGCGAGTAACTTCGTTGTTGACTACCTATCAAGGATGCACCGACATGCTGATGCGCTGGATTGCAGTCTCCGCGTTGTTGATGACGTTTACCGGGCTCGCCCAGGCGGGCGAGTGCCCGGAGCTGTTGCAAGGCTCATTGCAGAAGCTGCGCGCCAAGGAATCCATCGACCTGTGCCAGCGGTTTGAGGGTAAACCGCTGGTGGTGGTCAATACCGCGAGCCACTGCGGTTTCGCCCCGCAGTTCAAAAGCCTTGAGGCGCTCAATCAGCGCTTCAAGGGGCAGGGGCTGGAGGTGATTGGCGTTCCGTCCAACGATTTCAAGCAAGAGTCCAAGGACACCGCCGAGACGGCCAAAGTCTGTTACGTGAATTACGGCGTGACCTTCACCATGACCGAGCCGCAGGCTGTGCGAGGCGACGATGCAACGCACCTGTTCAAGGTTCTCGCCAAACAGACCAGCGCGCCGAAGTGGAATTTCTACAAATACGTGGTCGATCGCAAGGGTCAGGTCATCGCCAGTTTTTCCAGCCTGACCAAACCCGATGATCCCGAGTTCATTGCCGCAGTGGAGCAAGCCCTGGCTTCCCAACCCTGATCAGCGCCCACTAAAAAGCCCCGCCTCTGTACCAGAGAGCGGGGCTTTTTTGATTCGGTCAGCGAGCGGTTCAGGCTCGCCGTGAATCATCAGAAGCGGTAGGTCGCGCCGAGACCAAAACCGTTCGCCGAGTTTTCATACTTGGCGTTGTAGGTCTGGCCACGGTTGTTTTCGTTGTTGACCTTGACCGAATCTTCACGCAGGTACGAATACGCCACGTCGATGGTCAGGTCGTCGGTCGGGCTCCAGCCAGCGCCCAGGCTGAACGCCTTGCGATCGCCCGTCGGGATGCGCGGGGAGCGGTCGACGTTGTTGGTCGGTGCCTGGTCAACGGACAGACCGCCACGCAGTACCCATTGCTTGTTCAGCTGGTAGGACGCGCCGATGGCGTGAGCCCAGGTGTCATGCCAGTTCTGTTCTTCGGTGATGGTGCCGAACTGGCCGTTCAGAGCACCCGGAACACCACTGTTTTCAACGGTGATGTCTTTCAGGCGGCTCCAGCGAGTCCAGGTGCTGCCTGCGTAAAGAGTCCACTGGTCGTTGAGCTGGTGAGTGACCGAGAAGTCCACCGACTCAGGTGTGGTCAGGTCCAGCGAAGCGTCGTATTTCTGATTCGGGTTCTGACCGATCAGGCCCAGTACGTTGTAGTTGACCTTGGTGTTGCCATCGAGCTTGTAGTCAACTTTCGAGTGGTAGGTCAGGCCGACGCGAGTGCTGTCGGTCGCTTGAACCAGCAAGCCGATGTTGTAGCCCAGCGCGGTATCGTCACCGGTGATCTTGACCTTGCCGTCTGGCGCGGCCTGGGTGATCGACAGGTTCGATTCCAAGGTGCCGTCGATGCGGTTGATGGTCGGACCGAAACCGATGGAAACCTTATCGTTGAAGGCATAGCTGACAGTCGGTTGCAGGGTGACGATTGTTACTTCGCTCTTGCTGCCGAAGTAACGGCCGGCAAAGCCGTTTTCGTAGTCGGTGACCAGGCCGAACGGTGCGTACACGCCAAACCCGAAAGCCCACTGGTCGTCGATTGGCTTGACGTAGTAGCCCATAGGCACGGCGATAGACGGAACCATGTCGCCGTCGTTGCTGCCGCCGTTCGGGAAGGAGCTTGCGTCGCTGATGTCAGTGTGCGCGTCGATCAGCGCAACACCGCCGGTGACTTGTTCGCGCTTGATGCGGGACATGCCGGCGGGGTTGCCAAAAACTGTACTTGCGTCATCGGCAGAGGAAGATCGCCCGGCAAAACCCGTACCCATACCGCTGATGCTTTGTTCGTTAACGGCAAAGCCACTTGCAAAGATCTGGGTGGAAGCCAGGGTAACGGCGAGGCTAAGGGTGGTTTTGAGCATTACTTTTTTCATTGTTCGAACTCGAGGTGATCACCGGGGCGAAAATTACCAACATTTTCGTCCCGGCGCTATAGGCTGTATGCCTTGATTTAGAGCGGTTTTGTAGGACAATCCGACCAGGTTGACGACCGATTGCACAATCTTGTGAAACTGGTGGGTCAGCAAGCGACCTGATTCAGGGGTGAAACACAGGTTTGCCAGGCGCTGGTGAAATCGCGCAGGCGTCCTTGAGGCTGAAAGGTCTGACGCCAGATGCGGGCCATGCCCAACAAGTCATCGGCGGCGGGAAGGGGAGTGTTCTGTTCTTCTACCAGCAGCCAGGCGATGGCAGTGGCGTAACGCAGGTTAACGGTCAATTCCAGGTGCGGCCCGCTGAGAAAGGCATGTTGGCTGGCCAGTCCGCGGACAAGGCTCGCCCGTTCGGGGTCCAGTGCCAGGTAGTGATCCCAAAGTGCCTGGTGGCGAAGCTCGGCAATTCGGTACAGGCCGTGTCCGCGGCGGTCGTGCAGGGCGGAGCCAAGGGCTGACTGACTGGCGGCGATGCCCAGCAGCAAGGATTCGGCAGTTGCGCTATGGCGTCCGAGGTAAATCAATGTCGGACGAATCACATAACGGCACAGTTCGCTGGCAGCGATACCCATAAAGCCCTCGAAACGTGAAGTAGGCGGCGAAACCTGAAGGTAGCGTTGGCAGCGGTGGATCGAATCAGGCTCGCCGAAAGCGGAACAAGCCGCTTGAGTTGAAGTGTAGTGTCATATTCGCGCTGTAAAGGCCTGTTTTTAAAATATTTCCGGCTTCGAGTTATAACCGTTATATCGGTTAGTGCTTAGCGGCTGTCTGGAAAAAGAGAAATAACGGGCAATAAAAAGCCCCGCTTTTTGAGCAGGGCTTTCTGGTTTTTCAGTCTTTCTGGCGTCTCAGGCAATCAATGCCTGACGGGTACGCTCGATCACGGCCTGCAGCGGTTCTGCACTGGAGTATTGATCGGGGTACAGGCGTTCGCTGTGACGAGCGATGCCGTGTTCGTTGACCAGAGTGAAGCTGAAGCAGCCTTTGCGGGCGGCCATGATCAGGCAGTTCATTGGTGCAAAAGCATTGGTTAGGGTGCGGATTGCATCCTGGGTATGGATTTGAGTAGTCATTATTGGGTGTTCCTACAAGCGACACGGAATAAGAGCCGTGCAAAGTTAAAACGTTCCAGTGACGACGACCACCATTGGTCGAACGAAGAACCCGACTGGAACAAAGCAGCCAGTTTGAAGCGCTGATAATTGGCGCGCTTGGGCTGGCAGGTAGGTACTTAGGAGGGCAGGCAACACATCAAGGGCAAAGGTTCTGGGCCCGGGGTGAAGATCCTGATCAATTTGCAGGCTGGTTCGGTCAGAGTAAGTTAACTTCGCAACACCCTTCGCATTTGTTCGAAGGCTGTGTTGGCGCAAGGTTTACCTGGAAACCATCGAGGTGGTCGCTCCTCTTTTGTCGGTGGAGGCTTCTCTTGAGGGAAGGCTGACCGCGAGGATTTGTTCGACCAGAATTGACTTTCAGCTTGGTACTAACGCCGCGGATACTAACGGATTGAATTTGAGAATGGAAGTGTGTTAGCAAAAAAGATAAATCAGCTTGGGCTGCGCGCCCTGCAGTGCCTCACATTCCGACCGGTGGTTGCTGTCGTTCATCGGACCGTGATCTGCCTGGATCAAGGGTTTTCCCGGGTTATCCCCAAAACCGGCGCAAAAACGCGCCGAAAAAGTGCGTCGATATAACTGTCTCGAAGGTAGTTGTGCACATTACTCGCGCAGACTGTAACCCCACTGTCATTCAGGTCCGGGACGTAGTGGGTGCCTGTATTGAAAATTTAAGTCAATGAAAAACATCGCTTTTTTTTACTGGTGAAAAAATCGTCAGTTTGACTGCGAGCCCCGTCCCACAGGGCTTTGCGCGAGTTCAAGGGCGGTTGTCCACTGAGTTATCCACAGCTTCTGTGGATTGTCCCGAGCGCTTGCTCTAGGACGGGCGTGCTGGGTTTTTTTGGGCTTTACCTGTAAGAAAAAAAGAGTAGAGTTGCGCGCCTTCCGATCTGTCCCACAGTGCTTTATGAAGTTTCGCTCAGTACCAATCGCTCCTACCTCCACACCTCCCAATGTGGCCCCGCCCAAGCGCTTTTCGATGCGCGTGGCTGAGTGGCTGCTGGACAGTCCGCGTCTTGGGGAACACCCCAACATCAAACACTTCGCCGGACGTTTGCTCAAACAGCCCGCCCGTGAAGGCGTCGTGGCCGCGCAAAGTCGACTTGGGCAGCTGATGTGTCGCGAATGCGGCAATGCCCGGGATCGGCGCATTGGTCAGGACCTGTTGCGCCAGGCCGCGCGAGCAGGGGACGCGCGCGCCCAACAGGAACTGGGGCTGATCGAAGACTGAGCTGTCCAAGTCTGGCGGCCTTGGTTAACCTTCAAGCTTTATCTCATCGGCAGGAATCCCTATGGCTATGGACTTGACCAGCCTATTACTCGGTCTGGCGGGCGCTGGTCTGCCGTTGCTGGTACTGGCCTGGCAAATTCAGCGTCGTGCGAGCGTCTCGCAAGCCGGGGCGGCACTGTTGGAAGAGCGTCTGGCGATGGCGCAATTGGCGCAGGACGGCCTGAATGCCCAACTGGACGCCTGTCGCGATGAAATCGGTGACCTGAGCCAGGCTAACGCCGCCCGGCAGGCAGACCTCGCCGCCGCGCGCCGTGAAGTTGAACTGCTGCAAATCGAACGCGACGACGCCCGCGATGCGGCTCACGCCTGGAATATTGAGCGCGCGGGTAAAGAGGCTGAGCTGCGTCGCCTGGACACGCAGGCGGCTTCACTCAACGCCGAGTTGCGTGAGCAGCAGGAAAGCCATCAGCAGCGTCTCAGCGATCTGCAAGGTTCACGAGACGAGCTGCGAGCGCAGTTCGCCGAACTGGCGGGCAAGATTTTCGATGAGCGTGAGCAACGCTTTGCCGAAACCAGTCAGCAGCGACTGGGTCAGTTGCTCGATCCTTTGAAGGAGCGCATTCAATCCTTCGAAAAACGCGTCGAGGAAAGTTATCAGGCCGAAGCCCGCGAGCGTTTCTCGCTGGCCAAGGAACTGGAGCGCCTGCAACAGCTGAACCTGCGCCTGAGCGATGAAGCCACCAACCTGACGCGCGCCCTCAAAGGGCAGAAAACCCAGGGCAATTGGGGCGAGCTGATTCTCGAGCGAGTGCTTGAACACGCCGGTCTGGAGAAGGGCCGTGAATACCAGACCCAGGTCAATCTCAAAGGCCCGGACGGTGAACGCTTCCAGCCGGATGTGATTATTTACCTGCCGGGCGACAAGCAGGTGGTGGTCGACTCCAAGGTCAGCCTGACGGCCTATCAGCAGTACGTGGCGGCCGAAGACGATGCCATCGGCCAGATCGCCATCAAACAGCACGTCCTGTCGCTGCGCAATCACGTGAAAGGCCTGGCCGGCAAGGATTACAAACGGCTCGACGGCTTGCACAGCCTGGATTTCGTGTTGCTCTTCGTGCCAATCGAAGCGGCGTTTTCCGCCGCCTTGCAGGCGGAGCCGACGCTGTTCCAGGAGGCGTTCGACCGCAACATTGTGATCGTCAGCCCCACCACGTTATTGGCCACGCTGCGGGTCATCGACAGCCTGTGGAAGCAGGAACGGCAGAGCCAGAATGCCCGGGAAATCGCCGAGCGCGCCGGGTGGCTGTACGACAAATTCGTGTTGTTCATTCAGGATCTGGACGAAGTCGGCAATCGCTTGCAGCAACTGGACAAAGCCTACAGCTCTGCGCGCAACAAGCTGACAGAGGGCCGCGGCAATCTCGTCAGCCGCAGCGAACAGCTGAAGTTGCTCGGCGCGCGCGCGAGCAAGAGCTTGCCGGCAGACTTGCTGGAGCGGGCGATGACCGATGTGGATGGCTTGGTCGAGTTGCCGGAGTAATCCGAAAAGCATCGTGAGCAGGCTCGCTCCCACATGAACTGCGCAAAACCCTGTGGGAGCGAGCCTGCTCGCGATGGCGGAATTTTCTGCCCTGCAAGACTAAAACCCGGCGCGCTACAACGGCAAATGCCGGCTCAACAACGCCCTTAACGCCGCCGGCTTCACCGGTTTGGTCAAATAATCCAGCCCCGCCGCATGCACTTGCGCCACCGTCTCCGGCCGGCCATCGGCGCTGATCACCACCCCTGGCACCGGCTCGCCCAGTTGAGTGCGCAACCACGCCATCAGCTCGGTCCCGGTTTCGCCATGGTCGAGGTGGTAATCCACCAGTGCCAATTGCGGACGCATTCCGTTATTGAGCAGCGCTGCACACTCCTCGCGGTTACGCGCCGTCCAGACCTGGCATCCCCAGCGCGTCAGCAGGCTGTTCATGCCGATCAAAATGCTGTCTTCGTTATCGATGCACAGCACCTGCGCGCCGCTCGCCACATGGCCGTTGAGTTCGGTGGGCTGGGTTGGCGCCACGGTTTGTGCATGGGCCAGCGGCACACTGACGCTGAACACACTGCCGCGCCCCGGCCAGGAACGTACGCGTAAGGTATGACCCAGTACGCGACACAAACCATCGGCAATCGCCAGGCCCAACCCCAGACCTTTCTCGGCGCGAGTCTGGTGGCTGTCGAGGCGCTTGAACTCTTCGAAAATCACCTGCAGTTTGTCCTGTGCAATGCCCGGTCCCCGGTCCCAGACCTCCAGGCACAACTCACCCTTGCGTCGTCGAACGCCGAGCAGCACCGGCCCTTTGGCATAGCGGAAAGCATTGGTCAGAAAGTTTTGCAGGATCCGTCGCAGCAGTTTGATGTCGCTGTCGACCCGTAACGTGCTGCCCCGAACACGGAAGGTCAGCCCTTGTTCCTGAGCCTGCGCCTTGAACTCGGCACCGAGGGTGTCGAACAGTTCGTTGAGCGCGAAGGGCTTGGGATCGGGGTTGATCTTGCCGTTTTCCAAGCGGGAAATGTCCAGCAGGTCGCTGATCAAGTCTTCGGCCGAGCGCAACGAGCTGTCCAGGTGATGGACCAGTTTCTGCGCCTCGCCGGACAAGCCATCGTCCTGGTGGGACAACGCTGCGGAGAACAGGCGAGCGGCGTTTAGCGGTTGCATCAAGTCATGGCTGACGGCCGCGAGAAAGCGGGTTTTCGATTGGTTGGCGGACTCGGCGGTGCCCTTGGCTTCCGTCAGCGCAACGTTGAGTTGCGACAATTCTCGGGTGCGCTCGGCCACCCGCTGCTCCAGGCCTTCGTTGGCTTCGGTCAGTGCTTGTTCGGCTTCGCGGAACGCGGTGATGTCGGTGAAGCTCATGACGAAACCACCACCAGGCATCGGATTGCCGATCAGCTCGATCACCCGCCCGTTGGGAAACAGTCGTTCGGAGGTGTGGGCGCGGCCCTGACGCATCCAGTGCAAACGCCGGGCAACGTGGACTTCCGCCTCGCCAGGTCCACACAGACCGCGTTCGGCGTTGTAGCGAATGATGTCGGCAATTGGTCGTCCGACGCTGATCAGACCGTCCGGGTAGTTGAACAGCTCCAGATAACGCCGGTTCCAGGCCACCAGCTTCAGCGACTGGTCGACCACGCTGATGCCCTGGGTGATGTTTTCAATAGCGCCTTGCAGCAGCGCGCGGTTGAACTGCAACACTTCCGAGGCCTCGTCGGCGATTCGCACGACATCCTCCAGCTGCATTTCCCGACCTTCGATGGCCGCTTTTACCACCGCACGCGTCGAAGACGCGCCGAGCACACCCGCGAGCAAGCGTTCAGTGTGGGCAATCCATTCGCCATCGGCGTTTTGATTCGGGTTGAAGCCTTTGCCCTGGCGGTAGGCGAAACGGATGAAACTCTGACGCGCGCGTTCTTCACCGACGAATCGCGCCGCCAGTTGCAGCAGATCGTCGATTTGCACCGCCAGCATCGAACGGGCGCTGGGGCGTGCGCTGATTTCCTGACCGATGAAACGGCCCGCCTGCCAGTGCTCCGACACCCGTGTGCGCGACAACACCGACACCCAGGCAAACAACGTGAAGTTGCCCGCCAGCGATAGCACCACGCCTTGGGTCAGCGGGGTGATCGGCAGGTTCAACGGGTTGCTGTGCAACCATTCCAAACCTGGGAAGGTGCCCAGCGACAAGCCGAGGCCGCGGGCTGCAATCGGCAAGACCAGCGTGTAAAACCACAGGAATGTCCCGGCGGCGAGGCCGGCAAATACGCCGCGACGGTTGGCCTGCTTCCAATACAGCGCGCCGAGCATGGCCGGGGCCAGTTGCGTCACGGCGGCGAAGGCGATCTGGCCGATGGTGGCCAGGCTGGCGGTCGAACCCAGCAGGCGATAACTGACGTAGGCCAACAACAAAATCACCACGATGCTCACGCGGCGCACCGAGAGCATCCATTGACGAAACACTTCGAACGGCCGCTCGGCGTTGTTGCGTCGCAGCAACCACGGCAACAGCATGTCGTTGGAGACCATGGTCGATAGCGCCACGCTGGCGACAATCACCATGCCGGTCGCCGCCGAGGCGCCGCCGATGAACGCCAGCAAGGCGAGGGCAGGGTGGGACTGCGCCAGCGGCAAACTGATGACAAACGAGTCCGGCAAAACCGAACTGGGCAGCATCATCTGACCGGCGAGGGCGATGGGTACGACAAACAACGCCGCCAACGCCAGGTACGCCGGGAACACCCATTTGGCCAGGCGCAAATCCTGAGGGTCAATGTTTTCCACCACCGTCACATGGAACTGCCGAGGCAAGCAGATGATCGCCATCATCGCTACGCCCGTTTGCACCACCATCGAGGGCCAGTTGATGGTTTCCTTCCAGTATTGCTCGAGGCGGGGGGCGAGCATGGCTTGGTTGAACAAATCGTCGAACCCGTCGTACAGACCGAACGTGACGAACGCGCCGACGGCGAGAAACGCAAACAGCTTGACCAGTGACTCAAACGCAATCGCCAGCACCATGCCACGGTGGTGTTCCGTGGCATCGAGGTTGCGGGTACCGAAGACGATGGTGAACAGCGCCAGCACCAGCGACACAATCAATGCCGTGTCCTGGGCGCGAACCCCCATGGCGTCGGCACCCGCGCCAATCAGCAAGTTCACCCCGAGCACGATGCCTTTGAGCTGCAAGGCGATGTAGGGCAACACACCGACCAGGCAAATCAGTGCCACCACCACGGCCAGCGACTGGGATTTGCCGTAACGGGCGGCGATAAAGTCGGCGATGGAGGTGATGTTTTCCTGCTTGCTGATCATCACCATTTTTTGCAGGACCCACGGCGCGCCCACCAGCAGCAGGATCGGCCCGAGGTAGATCGGCAGGAAAGACCAGAGCTGTTCCGCCGCCTGGCCCACGGCCCCAAAGAACGTCCAGCTGGTGCAATAGACCGCCAGCGACAGGCTGTACACCCACGCGCGCACACGCGGCGGCAACGGCGTGCTGCGACGGTCACCGTAAAAGGCGATGGCGAACATGATGGCCATATAGGCCAGGGCGACGGCGGCGATCAGCCCGCTGGACAGCGACATGGGAACTCCAGACAAAAGACACCCGGGACTCCCGCCCGGTCAGACAGTCTCGCACGACCGCCGCGGTTAGTCAGTGTCGACCAAGGTCGTGGCCTGGTGGTGTGTCGCAGGTTGTGTGTCAACCTCCAGTGGTGCGTCAGCGATCATTGAAAGTCTGTAGCGCTAATGTGCGTTGATCGCTAGCCTTGGTGTCGCCATTCATTCGACGGACCGCCCCCCTTGAAGATCATCCGCAGCAAATCCTTCACCGCTGAGCGTGCCTGGGGCGCGCTGGACATTGCCAGTATGAATGGCATCACCACGCGTTTGCACTGGACGGACCAGCCGTATAAATGGCACGTCAACGATGGCCAGGAAGTGTTCGTGGTGCTGGATGGGCAAGTGCAGATGCGGTATCGCGAAGCGGGCATTGAGAAGCAGGCGTTGCTGGAGGTCGGCGACATCTTTTATGCGTCCGTTGGCACCGAGCATGTGGCGCATCCACAGGGAGCTGTGCGGATTCTGGTGATCGAATCGGAAGGCAGCGTGTGACGCTATATCTGCGAAACAGATAACTTATAGAGATATTACCCGTTATATAGATATTCGATTTGCTTCTACCATGGGCTCTACCTCACCAGAGGACCAGGAGTTCGCCATGACATGCACCCACAGCGTCAAAACCGGTATCAAACCGTTCAGCCACTTGCAGCACCCGCGTGAAGTCATCCGTCAATTCACGCCCAACTGGTTCGCCGCGACCATGGGCACCGGAGTGCTGGCACTGGCGCTGGCGCAATTGCCCCTCGCCATGCCCGGCTTGCGTGTGCTCGCCGAAGGGTTATGGCTGTTGAATATTTTCCTGTTCGTGGTGTTCACCGCCCTGTACGCGGCGCGCTGGGTGCTGTTCTTTGACGAAGCCCGGCGGATTTTCGGCCATTCGACGGTGTCGATGTTCTTCGGCACCATTCCCATGGGCCTCACGACCATCATTAACGGCTTCCTGGTGTTTGGCCTGCCACGCTGGGGCGACGGTGTGATTCATGTCGCTGAAGTGCTCTGGTGGCTGGATGTGGCGATGTCGCTGGCGTGCGGTGTGCTGATTCCCTTCATGATGTTCACCCTTCAGGAGCACAGCATCGACCAAATGACGGCCGTTTGGCTGTTGCCGGTGGTGGCCGCAGAAGTCGCGGCTGCCAGCGGTGGCCTGCTGGCGCCGCACTTGGCGGATGCCCATTCGCAACTGGTGATGCTGGTGACCAGTTACGTGCTGTGGGCCTTTTCTCTGCCGGTGGCTTTCAGCATTCTGACGATCCTGTTGCTGCGCATGGCACTGCATAAACTGCCCCACGAAAACATGGCGGCCTCCAGCTGGCTGGCTTTGGGCCCGATTGGCACCGGGGCGTTGGGCATGTTGCTGCTGGGGGCGGATGCGCCGGCCATCTTCGCCGCCAACGGCCTGCCGGGTATCGGTGAAATCGCCGCTGGCCTGGGGCTGGTGGCCGGGATTACGCTGTGGGGTTTTGGCTTGTGGTGGATGATGGTCGCGGTGTTGATTACCTTGCGTTACCTGCGCGGCGGCATCCCGTTCAACCTCGGCTGGTGGGGGTTTACCTTTCCGTTGGGGGTGTACTCACTGGCGACATTGAAACTGGCCAGCATCTTGAGCCTGACTTTTTTCAGCATCTTCGGCTGTGTGCTGGTGGCGCTACTGTCGGTGATGTGGCTGATCGTTGCCCGGCGGACGCTGCAAGGCGCATGGCGGGGCGAACTGTTTGTGTCGCCGTGCATTGCAGGATTAAAGAAATAACCTGCAAAGATTAGGTAGTGTGTGGCCTGGATCGCCGTTCGACATTCCAATACGGGTATCCACGCCACTCGCAACCCAACATCAGGGACACATGGAAGATGAGTCACCCCTCACAGTTCACCTTGCTCCGCACCCGGCGCTTCCTGCCGTTTTTCGTGACCCAGTCCCTCGGGGCGTTCAACGACAACCTCTTCAAGCAGTCGTTGATCCTCGCCATTCTGTACAAACTGACCCTCGACGGTGACCGCTCGATCTGGGTCAACCTCTGCGCGCTGCTGTTCATCCTGCCGTTCTTTTTGTTCTCGGCACTGGCCGGGCAATTCGGCGAGAAGTTCGCCAAGGACCGTCTGATCCGTCTGATCAAGCTCGGCGAAATCGTCATCATGGCGGTCGGCGCCGTCGGTTTCATCTTTGATCATCTGTCGTTGATGCTGGTGGCGCTCTTTGCGATGGGCACCCACTCGGCGCTGTTCGGGCCGGTGAAATACTCGATCCTGCCTCAGGCCCTGCGTGAAGAAGAACTGGTCGGCGGCAACGGACTGGTGGAGATGGGCACCTTCCTGGCGATTCTCGCCGGGACCATCGGCGCCGGGATCATGATGTCGTCCAGTCACTACGCGCCCATCGTCTCTTGCGCGATCATCGGTGTTGCCGTGCTCGGCTACCTGGCCAGTTGCAGCATTCCACGGGCGGCGGCATCTTCGCCGCAAATGCGCCTGAACTGGAATATTTTCAGCCAGTCCTGGGTCACCTTGAAGTTGGGCCTCGGACAGACGCCTGCCGTATCGCGCTCTATTGTCGGCAACTCGTGGTTCTGGTTTGTCGGGGCGATTTATCTGACGCAGATCCCGGCTTATGCCAAAGAGTGGATGCACGGCGACGAAACCGTGGTGACGCTGATTCTGACGGTGTTCTCGGTGGGCATCGCGCTCGGTTCGCTGCTGTGCGAAAAACTCTCCGGGCGCAAAGTCGAGATCGGCCTGGTGCCGTTTGGCTCGTTCGGGCTGACCGTGTTTGGCTTGCTGCTGTGGTGGCATTCCGGTGGGATTCCAGACAGTGTGACGGGCCATGGCTGGGTTGAAGTCCTTGGGTTTGCTCACACCTGGCTGGTGTTGATCGACATCCTTGGCCTGGGGATCTTTGGTGGTTTCTACATCGTGCCGCTGTATGCGCTGATCCAGTCGCGCACCGCCGAGAACGAGCGGGCGCGGGTGATTGCCGCCAACAACATTCTCAACGCGCTGTTCATGGTGGTGTCGGCGATTGTCTCGATCATCTTGTTGAGCCTGGTCAAGCTGTCGATTCCGCAGTTGTTCCTGGTGGTGTCGCTGCTGAACATCGGTGTCAACGCCTACATCTTCAAAATCGTCCCCGAATTCAGCATGCGTTTCATGATCTGGCTGCTCAGCCACTCCATGTACCGCGTGGAGCATCGCAATCTTGATTTGATACCTGATGAAGGCGCGGCGCTGCTGGTGTGCAATCACGTGTCCTTTGTCGACGCCCTGCTGATCGGCGGCGCAGTGCGTCGGCCGATTCGCTTTGTGATGTACTACAAAATCTACAACCTGCCCGTGCTGAACTTTATCTTTCGCACGGCGGGGACGATTCCGATCGCGGGGCGTCAGGAAGACATTCAAATCTACGAAAGAGCCTTCAAGCGTATTGCGCAGTATCTGAAGGAAGGCGAGTTGGTGTGCATCTTCCCGGAAGGCAAGTTGACCGCCGACGGAGAGATAAACGAATTCAGGAGCGGGGTGACGCGGATTCTTGAAGAAACACCGGTGCCGGTCATTCCGCTGGCGTTGCAGGGGTTGTGGGGGAGTTTTTTCAGCCGCGATCCGGGCAAGGGGTTGTTTCGTCGGTTGTGGTCGCGGGTGACGTTGGTGGCGGGGCCGGCAGTGACCGTTGAGGCGGCGCAGCCTGCAGCGTTGCAGGCGATGGTGGGGGATTTGCGCGGCACCGTTAAATAGTTGGTGACTGTTCTGGCCCCATCGCGAGCAGGCTCGCTCCTACAGGTGATCTGTGTCGGTCACAAATCCCCTGTAGGAGTGAGCCTGCTCGCGATGGCGGTCTAAAAGCTAAGCGCTGACCTTGAGCCCAACCAACCCGGCAATAATCAACGCCACACTGGCCAGCCGAAACAGCGCCATCGATTCACCAAACAGAATGATCCCGGCAATCACCGTGCCGACCGCACCCACACCCGTCCAGATCGCATAGGCTGTGCCCAGCGGCAATTCTTTCATGGCAAGGCCCAGCAAGCCAAGGCTGATGGCCATGGCCGCAACGGTCAACGCGGTGGGAAGAGGGCGGCTGAAACCGTCGGTGTACTTCAGGCCAACGGCCCAGCCGACTTCGAACAGGCCGGCGAAAAACAGGATGATCCAGGACATGAAAGACCTCCATCGATTGACGGGGTCGTCCCCAGATTAATGACTCGATCGAGCCGCGAGGTCGTCCTCGCGTTGCGCGATAGAGTGCCCATCATTAACCTGGGGATCAAGTTTTCGGCTTATTCGGTTACCTGCCGCGCAGCGATTTCACGGTCTTCTTTCTCGCTCATTCGACGGAAATACGTCGAGAGCAGCGCCCCGGAAATGTTGTGCCACACACTGAACAAAGCACTCGGCACTGCCGCCAGCGGCGAAAAGTGTGCACTGGCCAGCGCGGCACCCAGCCCGGAGTTTTGCATGCCGACTTCCAGCGCCAGCGATTTGCGTTGGGCCAACGGCAGCTTAAACAGGCGCCCGGTGAAGTAGCCCAGCAGATAACCGAAGCTGTTGTGCAGCATCACTACCGCCATGATCAGCAGGCCGGACTCGGCAATCTTCGCCTGGCTGGCGGCCACCACGGCGGTGACGATGATCACGATGCTCACCACCGAGATCAGCGGCAACACTTCCACCGCGTGGCGAACCTTGGCGCCCAGTACGCGTTGAGCCACCACACCGAGGATGATCGGCAACAGCACCACTTGCAGGATTGACCAGAACAGCTCCATGAAGGACACCGGCAACCAGGCCGAAGCCAGCAGCCAGATCAGCGCCGGGGTCAGCAGCGGGGCGAGGAGGGTGGTGACAGCGGCAATGGCCACCGACAGTGCCAGATCGCCGCGCGCCAGCCAGGTCATCACGTTCGAGGAGGTGCCACTTGGGCAGCAACCGACCAAAATGACGCCGACGGCGATTTCCGGCGGCAGATGAAATACCTGGCAGAGCAACCACGCCACTCCGGGCATGATCACGAAATGCGCAACCACGCCCAAGGCCACGCGCCATGGATGGCGGGCAACTTCGGCGAAGTCTTCAAGTTTGAGGGTCAGGCCCATGCCGAACATCACCAGACCCAGCAACGGCACGATCGCGCTTTTGAGGCCGATGAACCATGCCGGTTGCAGGAAGGCCACGACCGCGAAAATCAGTACCCAGTAAGCGAAGGTGTTGCCGACAAAACGACTCAATGCAGCCAGTGCGCGCATGGCTTGATCCTTATTATGTGAAAGCGTTAGGGAGCTAAGCATACGCCGCTCGCAAAAAAAGATCGCAACTTGTGACAGCTCCTATTAAGGAAATACCTTCCAATATAAGAGCTGCCACAGGCTGCGATCTTTTTATAAAGACTGCAGAATCAGGTGATCAGATTCCTTGCGGGGTCTCTTCGCCACCCAGTGCTTCAACCAGCGCCGGCAGGAAATCGCCGAAAGTCAGCATCATCAGGGTAAAGCTGGCGTCCAACTGGCCAAGGGCTTCTTCGCCACCGTCCTGTTCCGCCTGGTCTTGCAGGAGGTCTTCGAACTTCAGGCGCTTGACCACCATCTTGTCGTCGAGCACGAAAGACAGCTTGTCTTGCCAGGCCAGCGACAACTGAGTGACCACTTTGCCGGTGCTCAGGTGCAGCTGGATTTCTTCGCTGGTCAGGTCCTGACGTTTGCAGCGCACGATGCCGCCGTCTTCGTGGGTGTCACGCAGCTCGCATTCGTCCAGCACAAAGAAATCGTCCGCAGCTTTCTGGGTGGTGACCCATTCCGTCATGGTGGCGGTCGGCGACATTTTTACGGTCAATGGGCGTACTGGGAGGGTGCCGATCACTTCACGCAGGGTCGACAGCAAGTCTTCGGCACGTTTCGGGCTGGCCGAGTTGACCAGGATCAGGCCCTGTTTCGGCGCAATGGCGGCAAATGTCGAGGAGCGACGAATAAAGGCGCGCGGCAGGAACGCCTGGATGATTTCATCCTTGATCTGATCGCGTTCCTTTTTATAGACCTTACGCATTTGCTCGGCTTCGATCTCATCGACCTTTTCCTTCACGGCGTCGCGCACGACGCTGCCCGGCAGAATGCGTTCTTCTTTACGCGCAGAGATCAGCAGGAAGTCGCCGCTGACATGGACCAGCGGCGCATCTTCGCCCTTACCGAATGGCGCGACGAAACCGTAGGTGGTCAACTCCTGGCTTGCACATGGACGCGCCAGTTTGGTGGCCAGTGCAGTTTCCAACGCCTCGGCATCAACAGGCAGATCTTGGGTCAGGCGATAGATAAGCAGGTTTTTGAACCACATGGGGTAAGTCTCTCCTTATATACAAAGGGGGGCATTATTCTCTTAGCGGCGCCATAGGCCAACCCTTCGCTAAGCCTTTGGAAGGCCTGAGAAAATTATTTAAAAAAGTGCTTGCCAGAGGTGAGGTCGCTCCGTAGAATGCGCGCCACACCGAACGTGAAGGGTGATTAGCTCAGCTGGGAGAGCGTCTGCCTTACAAGCAGAATGTCGGCGGTTCGATCCCGTCATCACCCACCATTCGCATTCAGTGTTACGCGCAGCGGTAGTTCAGTCGGTTAGAATACCGGCCTGTCACGCCGGGGGTCGCGGGTTCGAGTCCCGTCCGCTGCGCCATATTCGGTAACCTGGAACGCTGAACGCCAGGTCACCACGGAAAAGCCCGCTAACGCGGGTTTTTTTCTGTCTGTAGATTGTTCGTTGTTCCTGCAGGTTGCATCGTTTCACCGGTTTTCGGATTTATTTGAAAAATAATTCAATTAAATCAACACTTTACGAAAACATGTGGCATAATGTGCCCCGCAACGAAGGTAAAGGGTGATTAGCTCAGCTGGGAGAGCGTCTGCCTTACAAGCAGAATGTCGGCGGTTCGATCCCGTCATCACCCACCACTTTCAACGCTACGCGCAGCGGTAGTTCAGTCGGTTAGAATACCGGCCTGTCACGCCGGGGGTCGCGGGTTCGAGTCCCGTCCGCTGCGCCATATTCGGTCACCTGGAACGCTGAACGCCAGGTCACCACACAGAAAGCCCGCTTAATCAGACTGTGTGAAAACCTAGCAATCTGCATCGCGGTTTAAGAAAATGCCCCGTAATCGAAAGATACGGGGCATTTTCTTTGTTATGGCTTACATC
>NZ_JAVDUA010000044.1:0-36395 GCF_031456105.1 Pseudomonas sp. BE134
AGTCTCCCACGGTCCGTACTGGCTAGAGTCGGAATCGAGCTTTTAGTCCCGCCCACCCCTTCAAGTCTAAACATACAAGCGAGCCTGCTCGCGATAGCGTCAGGTCAGGCAACCCATCACTGCTTGCCCAACACAAAGTTGGGCAACACCCCTACCGGTTGTTTGAACTGGTACGGAATCGACACCAACCCCAATCCCGTATTGCGTTGCACTACGAAATGCAGGTGCGGCCCGGTGCTGTTGCCGGTATTACCCGACAGCGCCAACGCACTGCCCACCACCACCCGCTGCCCCTCTCGAACCCTGACTGAACCTTGCTTGAGGTGTAAATACACGCCCATGGTCCCGTCATTGTGCAGTACCCGCACGAAATTGCCCGACGGGTTAGTACCGCGTCCGGTCTGCCCGCTCTCGGTCTTCACCACCACCCCGCCACGCGCGGCGATGATCGGTGTGCCTTCGGGCATGGCGATGTCCATCGCGTAGCGACTCTTGGCTCCGAAATGGCTGTACTCACCATTGGCACCCTGACTGATGCGAAACGGACCGCCACGCCAGGGCAGCGGGTATCGATAGGCCAAGGCGGACCCTGAGGGGCTGCCCAAGGCGTACTTGAACCTTGGGGTATACACCAGCGGCCTTCCGGCCTGAGTTGCGGTAAGAACTGCTACACGAATGCTGCTGCGTGCCGGCAAAACCTTGTGAATCGGTCGACCGGCGCCGCTGACGTTCTTTAATCCGGCAAAACTCAAATTGATCTCTACCGGCGCATACAGGTTGTTGCGCACGTACACGCTGTGCACGCCGTCCTTTTTCATGAAAACCAGGTACACCTGACGCTCAAGGTGCTCATCCATGCGATCACGAAAAACGAACACCTCTGAGCCTTTGGTGGGGCGGTCACTGTAGGAGACCACGCCATTGGCGTCGGTGGACTTGTAGACCGTCAGGGCCATAGCGGAGGTGGCGGCCATGAACAGGCCACAGAAAAACAGCAGTCGCGTGAACATGAGCAGGGTTCTGTCGAATAAGGCCTTGAATTGAGCCTAGCAGCAGCAATGGACCGGGGTATTCGGCAGATGTTTCAAAATGGGGCTCACCCGCCTGGTCACGCCATTTGAAAATGGCCGGCCTGAGGGAAACAAATATCAACATCCAACTGTGCCGAAGCAGACAAATTCACCAGCGCATCCAGAGAGAACTTATCGATCTTGCCATTGAGCACATCGTTGAGTCGCGGCTGAGTAATGTTCAGCCGCTTCGATGCATCTTTCTGTGAAAGCTCCCATCCGCGAATGGTCTTGCACAACTCCACCATCAGTTTTGAACGCAGACGCATGTTCGCCGCTTCTTGTGGCGAATCTTCCAGCGCATCCCAGACACTGGTGAAACGCTGGGTTTGATCGTGATGATCCATCATGGCTTAACCTATTTCCTGAAATCTGGCACGTGCCAGTTCGATATCCCGCGTTTCGGTTTTCCGGGTGGTTTTATGCAATGCATGCAGCACATAAATGGCTTCAGGACGATTGACCACATAAAAAACTCGAAACGCCCCTGACTCTTCGGTGATTCTGATTTCGTTAACACCTCTTCCCACCGTTTTCATGGGCCTCCAGTCAAAGGGTTCGGCGCCTTGTTGCAAAAGGTCCAATTGAAAACCCGCAGCCCTTCGCGCATCGAGAGGAAATGACTTCAGATCCTTGAGTGCATTCCCGACAAACACCACATCCTTGTGCCTTGGCATCGACTTCTCCGTTTACTGACAGGAAAAGCGTAATCGACGAAGGCTATTGGGGGAGACCGATGTTGTTTCAAGGCATAGCCAAGAGGTCTTGTCGCTCAAGGTTATATCAGAACGGATATAACTCAAGGTTGAAATGGAACAAACAGATGTACGGAAGAAAGCGCCATCGTCGACTCCAGGCCCCGATCCGACGATGGCTGTCAGGCGACGACGGTTACGCGCCAGGAATGAAGTGTTTCTGCGCCGTACCCCGGGCAATCAGGCGGGATATATAGTCGAGTTTCTGCGCATCCTGGTCCACAAAGCGGAAGGTTAGTTGCAACCAGTCGCTGTCGGGTTTCGGCTCGTGGGCAACAACCGCATGCAGATAACCGTTCAGACGAGCGGTTTCAGCGTTCTCGCCCTGTTCCAGGTCGAGCACGGCACTGTCGAGTATTTGCGGTAGCAGGTCGGTGCGCTTAACGACCAGAAGCGCTTCCTTGATGCTCAAGGACTTGATCACACATTGCTGGATGCCGCTCGGCAAGCGCAACTGGCCTTGACCACGACCGCTGGCAGGTGCGGCGGTCGCTGCCCTGACCGGTGGGCTATTGAGCAGGCCACGAGACGGTGCGGCGGCTGGAGCGGGGGCGACCACAACAGGTTTGCCGCCAGTCAATGCACTCAGGGTATCGCCGCCGAAGGCCGAGTTCATTTTGGGCGCCGTACCACTCATCAGGGCGTCCAGTTTGCCCACCTTGTTCAGCGCCTGTTTGACCTTGGTCAGCAGCTGTTCGTTGGTGAAGGGTTTGCTGACATAGCCGGAAACGCCAGCCTGAATCGCCTGCACCACGTTTTCTTTGTCGCCACGGCTGGTCACCATCACGAAGGGCATGGTCTTGAGGTGGTCTTGCTCGCGGCACCAGGTCAGCAGTTCCAGGCCAGACATCTCCGGCATTTCCCAGTCGCACAGCACCAGGTCGAACGCTTCCCTGGCCAGCAAGGCCTGAGCCTTCTTGCCGTTGATGGCGTCTTCCGTGCGGATGCCCGGGAAGAAGTTACGCAGGCATTTTTTTACCAGGTCACGAATGAACGCTGCATCGTCCACCACCAACACGCTGATCTTGCTCATCCACTGTCCCTCGAAAAAATCCCGGCAAGCCTACCGTTTTGCTGATGGCCCCAAAAACCTCAGTCACGCCGGGACTTTTCGTTCGCGGGTGCTGCTTCTAACGTCGAAAGCCACATACAAAAACGCCCGGCCAAAGGACCGGGCGTTTTTCTTGGGCAGTCTTACTTATCGTCAGCTTTGCCCGGAACATTAGCGATTTCGCTGCTTGTTCCTTCAACTTCTTCTTTCATGCGTTTGAGGCCCAGGTGACGCACGTCGGTGCCGCGCACCAGGTAAATCACCAGTTCCGAGATATTGCGCGCGTGGTCGCCAATCCGCTCCAGCGAACGCAGCACCCAGATGATGCTCAAAACCCGCGAGATAGAGCGTGGGTCTTCCATCATGTAGGTCGCCAGCTCACGCAGGGCGGTCTTGTATTCGCGGTCGATGATCTTGTCGTACTGCGCCACCGACAGCGCCAGGTCGGCGTCGAAGCGGGCAAACGCATCCAGTGCATCGCGCACCATGTTGCGCACCTGGTCGCCGATGTGACGAACCTCGACGTAACCGCGCGGCGCTTCGCCTTCTTCACACAGCTGGATGGCGCGGCGGGCAATCTTGGTCGCTTCGTCACCGATGCGTTCCAGGTCGATCACCGACTTGGAGATGCTGATGATCAGACGCAAGTCAGAAGCCGCCGGCTGACGACGAGCCAGAATACGCAGGCACTCTTCGTCGATGTTGCGTTCCATCTGATTGATCTGGTCGTCGATCTCGCGAACCTGTTGGGCCAGACCGGAGTCAGCTTCAATCAGCGCGGTCACCGCGTCGTTGACCTGTTTTTCCACCAGCCCGCCCATGGCCAGGAGGTGGCTGCGCACTTCCTCCAGTTCGGCATTGAACTGCGCGGAAATGTGGTGGGTAAGGCCTTCCTTAGAAATCATTGTGTCTGCTCCGCAAAAGCTGTGAGCTGCAAGCTACAAGCTGCAAGCCAATTTGTGTCGTTACGCTGAACCGCTTTAACTTGCCGCTTGAAGCTTGCGGCTTGCAGCTGTACGGCTAGCCATACCGCCCCGTGATGTAGTCTTCGGTCTGCTTCTTCGCCGGATTGGTGAACAGGGTGTCGGTGTCGCCGAATTCCACGAGCTTGCCCATGTACATGAATGCCGTGTAGTCGGAAACCCGCGCGGCCTGTTGCATGTTGTGGGTCACGATGACGATCGTGAACTTCGATTTCAGCTCGTAGATCAGCTCTTCGACTTTCAGCGTCGAGATCGGGTCGAGTGCCGAGCACGGTTCGTCGAGCAGCAGCACTTCCGGTTCCACGGCGATGGTGCGTGCGATCACCAGACGTTGTTGCTGACCACCGGACAGGCCGAGTGCCGACTCGTGCAGACGGTCTTTGACTTCGTCCCACAGTGCCGCGCCTTTCAACGCCCACTCAACCGCTTCGTCGAGAATGCGCTTCTTGTTGATGCCCTGGATCCGCAGGCCGTACACGACGTTTTCATAAATGGTTTTCGGGAACGGGTTCGGCTTCTGGAACACCATGCCCACGCGACGACGCAGCTCGGCCACGTCTTCGCCCTTACGGTAGATGTTGTTGCCGTAGAGGTTGATCGCGCCTTCGACACGGCAGCCATCAACCAGGTCATTCATGCGGTTGAAGGTACGCAGCAACGTGGACTTGCCGCAGCCGGACGGGCCGATGAAGGCGGTCACGCGCTGTTTCGGGATGTTCATGCTGACGTCGTACAGCGCTTGTTTATCGCCATAGAACAGGCTCAGGCCCGGCACTTCAATGGCCACGGTTTCCTGCTCAAGACTCAGGCTCTGTTTGTCGCGACCCAGTGCCGACATGTTGATGCCGTGGGTATGTGTTTCGTGCTGCATGGGTCTCACTCCGTTCGTAGCTGCAAGCTTCTGGCTGCAAGCTGCAAGTTTTGAGCAAAAGCGGCTTGTAGCTTGCCGCTTGTGGCTAATGGCTTTAGCTATCCAGCGCTTTGTATTTCTCGCGCAGGTGGTTGCGAATGTAGACGGCCGACAGGTTGAGCGTGGCGATCACCAGCACCAGCAGCAGCGCCGTGGCGTACACCAGCGGCCGTGCGGCTTCGACGTTCGGGCTCTGGAAGCCGACGTCATAAATATGGAAGCCTAGGTGCATGATCTTCTGATCGAGGTGAAGGTACGGGTAGTTGCCGTCCAGCGGCAGCGACGGTGCCAGTTTCACCACGCCGACCAACATCAGCGGCGCTACTTCACCGGCGGCGCGTGCCACGGCGAGGATCATGCCGGTCATCATCGCCGGGCTGGCCATCGGCAGCACAATCTTCCACAAGGTCTCAGCCTTGGTGGCGCCGAGGGCCAACGAGCCTTCACGCACGGTGCGAGGAATCCGCGCCAGGCCTTCTTCGGTGGCCACGATCACCACCGGTACTGCCAGCAATGCCAGGGTCAACGAAGCCCAGAGCAGACCCGGTGTACCGAAGGTCGGTGCCGGCAATGCTTCAGGGAAGAACAAGCGGTCAACCGAGCCACCCAGTACATAGACGAAGAAACCCAGACCGAACACGCCGTAAACGATGGCCGGTACGCCTGCCAGGTTGTTCACGGCAATCCGGATAATCCGGGTCAACGCGTTCTGCTTGGCGTATTCACGCAGGTAGACCGCCGCCAGTACGCCGAATGGCGTCACGATCATCGCCATGATCAGCGTCATCATCACGGTGCCGAAAATAGCCGGGAAGATCCCGCCTTCGGTGTTCGCTTCACGCGGGTCATCGCTGAGGAATTCCCAGACCTTGCTGAAGTAGAAGCCGATCTTGGTCATCGTGCCCATAGCGTTCGGCTGGTAGGCGTGAACCACTTTGCCAATGCTGATTTCGACTTCTTTGCCGTTCGCATCGCGGGCCGTGAGGCTGTCGCGGTTGAACTGGGTGTGCAAGTCATTCAGACGGGCTTCGATGTCTTGATAGCGCGCATTCAGCTCAGCGCGCTCGGCATCCATGTCTGCCTGCGCAGCGGCGTCGAGTTGCCCGGCCAGTTCCAGTTTGCGGCCGTGCAGACGAATGCGTTCCAGACCCGCGTTGATCGCGCCGATGTCGGCCTTTTCCAGGGTCTTGAGCTGTGCCGCAAGCTTGTTCACACGATCAACACGCGCCTGCAGTTCCGGCCAGGCCGCTTCGCCTTCAGCGATGACTTTGCCGTCCTGTTTGACGTTGACCAGGTAACCGTAGAAGTTGCCCCACTCGCGACGCTCGACGGCCATCAACTCAGGCGGCGTCTTTTGGTTGGTCAGCCACTCGCCGACGATCCAGGTGAAGTCATTGCCGTTCAAGTCACGGTTGCCGACCTTGATCAGCTCACGCGTCATGAACTCCGGGCCCTGATCGGGCACCGGCAGGCCTGCGCTCTTCAGGCGCTCACGCGGTACTTCTTCTTTTTGTACCACTTCACCGATGACCAGGTGATTGGCCTGGCCCGGTACGTCGTAGCTGGCGTGAATCAAATCCGCCGGCCAGAAGTGACCCAGACCGCGCACGGCAATCACGGCCAGCAGGCCAATGGTCATGATGACCGCGATGGACACCGCGCCACCGCTGATCCAGACGCCGGGGGCGCCGCTCTTGAACCATCCTTTCAGGGAGTTCTGTTTCACAGACTTCTACCTTTCTTAAAGCGACGAATATTTCTTGCGCAGACGCTGACGAATCAGTTCCGCGAGGGTGTTCATGACGAAGGTGAACAACAGCAGCACCAGCGCCGAGAGGAACAGCACGCGGTAGTGGCTGCCGCCGACTTCCGATTCGGGCATTTCCACCGCGACGTTGGCCGCCAGTGTGCGCAAGCCTTCGAACAGGTTCATTTCCATGACCGGGGTGTTACCGGTGGCCATCAACACGATCATGGTTTCACCGACCGCACGGCCCATGCCGATCATCAGCGCCGAGAAAATGCCCGGGCTGGCGGTGAGGATCACCACCCGCGTCATGGTCTGCCACGGCGTGGCGCCCAGAGCCAGAGAGCCGAGGGTCAAACCGCGTGGCACGCTGAACACGGCGTCTTCGGCGATGGAGTAGATGTTCGGGATAACCGCAAAACCCATGGCCAAACCAACCACCAGAGCGTTGCGCTGGTCGTAGGTGATGCCCAGGTCGTGGGAGATCCACATGCGCATGTCGCCGCCGAAGAACCAGGTTTCCATGTACGGGCTCATGTACAGCGAGAGCCAGCCCACGAACAGAATCACCGGGATCAGGATCGCGCTTTCCCAGCCGTCCGGCACTTTCAGGCGGATCGACTCAGGCAGGCGACTGAAGACGAAGCCGGCCACCAGAATGCCGATCGGCAGGAGCATCAGCAGGCTGAAGATGCCCGGCAAATGTCCTTCCACATACGGTGCGAGGAACAGGCCGGCGAAGAAGCCGAGGATCACCGTCGGCATCGCTTCCATCAGTTCGATCACCGGCTTCACCTTGCGGCGCAAGCTCGGCGCCATGAAGTACGCGGTGTAGATCGCAGCAGCGACGGCCAGCGGTGCAGCCAACAGCATGGCGTAGAACGCGGCTTTCAAGGTACCGAAGGTCAACGGAGACAGGCTCATCTTCGGTTCGAAGTCGGTGTTGGCAGCAGTCGATTGCCAGACGTATTTAGGCTCGTCGTAGTTTTCGTACCAGACCTTGCTCCACAACGCGCTCCACGACACTTCCGGGTGCGGGTTGTCCAGCAGCAGCGGCTGAAGCTTGCCGTCCGCTTCAACGATGATGCGGTTGGCGCGAGGCGACATGCCGAAAATGCCTTGGCCTTCCACGACCTGATCCACCAGCAAGGTGCGGTGAGCGGTACTGTGGAACACGCCGAGCTTGCCGGATGCATCGAGGGCGACGAAGCCTTTGCGACGCTCTTCAGCGCTGATTTCGATAATCGGCGTAGTGCCCATCTGGAAGGTGCGAATCTGCTTCAGGCGCTGCTCGCCATCGGGGTCGCGCGCCATGAACCACTGGGCCAGACCACCTTTGGAGTCACCGAGGATCAGCGAGATACCGCCCACCAATTGGGTGCTGGCAGTGATCTCGGCATCGCCGTTTTCGAGCAGTTTGTAGCGGCCGTTGAGGCTCTTGTCGCGCAGGCTGAACACGTCGGCCTGAGCACGACCATTAATCACGTACAGCCACTGCTGACGCGGGTCGACGAAGATGTTCTTCACCGGCTCGGTCATCTGCGGCAGATCGATACGTTTCTGCTCGTTAGTGACTTCGCCAGTCATCATGTTTTCTTCGCTGGTCAGCGACAAAACATTGAGTTGCGAACCGGTGGAACCGACCAGCATCAATGTCGAATCGTTGGCGTTGAGGCTGACATGTTCCAGCGCACCGCCCGCCTCGTTCAGCACGATCGGGGTTTCGCCATACGGGTATTCGATGGCCGGCGAGATGGTTTTCTTCCCTTCCGGGTAGCTGACTTTATAGGTGTGACGGAACACCAGGGCCTGACCGTTGGACAAGCCGACCGCGACCAATGGTTGGCCCGGTTGGTCTTCGCCGATGGAGGTCACGCGGGTGCCGGCCGGAACAGGCAGGTCGACGCGCTTGAGTTCAGCGCCACTGTCGATGTCAAAGAACAGCGCCTGGCCCTTGTCGGAAACCCGCATGGCGACCTGGTTCTGTTCTTCGAGGGAAATCATCATCGGCTTGCCGGCGTCTTGCATCCAGGCGGGCGAGATGGCGTCTTTGGAGGTCAGGTCGGCGCCCTGGAACAGGGGGGCAACGACATAGCCAAGGAAGAAGAAGATCAGCGTGATCGCGCCGAGAACGGCGAGGCCGCCCACGAGGACGTACCAGCGAGTCAGACGATCTTTGAGCGCGCGGATGCGGCGCTTGCGTTGCAACTCAGGCGTATTGAAATCAATTCGCTTGGGGGGATTCGTAGTCATGGTGGAATTGGCCAGATCATTCATGCGCACACCCTAGCGATCCTGTATGACAGAAAGATGACAATGCAGTGACGCAACAAATCCACCGCCAGCGGGGACTGGCAGCAGACCGGAAAATTGGGGGTTGTAGGAGCTGTCGAGGGAACCGAGGCTGCGATCTTTTGATCTTGCGGTTAGAGGCCAGATCAAAAGATCGCAGCCTCGTTTCACTCGACAGCTGCTACAGAGTCCGGGTTTACCCCGGACTCAGGGTTTTACTTTTTTGCGACTTCAGGGCCGCCTTCCTGCAGACCCAGGTCAGCCAGTGCTTTGGCAGCAACTTTGGCCGGCAGCGGGATGTAGCCGTCTTTCACAACAACTTCCTGACCCTGTTTGGACAGAATCAGTTTCACGAACTCGGCTTCCAGCGGGGCCAGAGGCTTGTTCGGGGCTTTGTTGACATAGACGTAGAGGAAACGCGACAGCGGGTATTTGCCGTTCAGTGCGTTTTCTTCGGTGTCTTCGATGAAGTCAGTGCTGCCTTTCTTGGCCAGAGCCACTGTCTTCACGCTAGCGGTTTTGTAGCCGATGCCCGAGTAACCGATGCCGTTCAGCGAGGAGCTGATCGACTGCACGACCGAAGCCGAACCAGGTTGTTCGTTCACGTTTGGCTTGTAGTCGCCTTTGCACAGGGCTTCTTCTTTGAAGTAGCCGTAGGTGCCGGACACCGAGTTACGACCGAACAGTTGAACCGGCTTGTTGGCCAGATCACCGGTCACACCCAGGTCGCCCCAGGTTTTCACGTCGGTTTTAGCGCCGCACAGACGAGTGGACGAGAAGATCGCGTCGACTTGTTCCATGGTCAGGTGCTGGATCGGGTTGTCTTTGTGTACGAAGACAGCCAGGGCATCCACGGCAACCGGGATAGCGGTTGGCTTGTAGCCGTACTTCTGCTCGAAGGCAGCCAGTTCGGTGTCCTTCATCTTGCGGCTCATCGGGCCCAGGTTAGAGGTGCCTTCAGTCAGCGCAGGTGGCGCGGTGGCGGAGCCGGCGGCCTGAATCTGGATGTTGACGTTCGGGTATTCTTTTTTGTAGTTCTCAGCCCAGAGAGTCATGAGGTTAGCCAGGGTATCGGAGCCGACGCTGGACAGGTTGCCCGACACACCAGTGGTCTTGGTGTAGCTCGGGATAGCAGGGTCAACAGCGGCGAACGCGTTGGCAGTCGCAACGCCAGCAGCGACAAAAGTCATTGCCGCCATCAAACGCTTCAGTTTCATGCCTTACTCCTAGCAGATAGGGTGTGTTAAGTCGGGGCCAAGTATCAGCAGGCCGTGTGAACACTCTATGGCTGAAATATGACAATTGGATGAAGGGCCAGTATTCGGCAACAGATCGTTCCCACGCTCTGCGTGGGAATGCCGCCATGGACGCTCTGCGTCAGCTTTGAAATGTGACGCGGAGCGTCAGGGGATGCATTCCCACGCGGAGCGTGGGAACGATCAGTGATGAAGAATCGGGCTTAACGCCCCTTCTTCCAAAGATACCCACCCACCACAATCCCGACCCCGCAAATGATCGCCACATAATAGGCAGGCCCCATCGGGCTCTCCTTCAGCAGCAGCGTCACCACCATCGGCGTCAAACCACCGAAAATCGCGTAGGCCAGGTTGTAGGAGAACGACAGCCCGCTAAAGCGCACCACCGCCGGGAAGGCTTTGACCATCACGTACGGCACCGCGCCGATAGTGCCCACCAGCAAACCGGTCAGGGCGTACATCGGAAACAGCCAGTCCGGGTGATTGAACAGGCTGTGATAGAACGTCCAGGAACTCAGCAGCAACGCGGCACTGCCAAACACAAACACTCGACCCGCACCAAAGCGGTCAGCCAAAGCACCGGACGCCACGCACCCAAGGCTCAGGAATACGATCGCCACGCTGTTGGCCTGCAACGCGGTGGTCGGCGCGAAGTGGTAAACGGTCTGCAACACGGTCGGGGTCATCAGGATGACGACGATGATGCCGGCGGACAGCAGCCAGGTCAGCAGCATGGAAATCAGGATCGCCCCGCGATGGTCGCGCAATACGGCGCGCAGCGGCACTTCTTCGGCCAGGGCTTTGCGCAGTTGCAGTTCGGCGAACACCGGGGTTTCGTGCAGCCAGCGGCGCAGGTAGACCGAGAACAGACCGAACACACCGCCCAGCAGGAACGGGATCCGCCAGGCGTAATCGGACACTTCCACCGGGGTATAAAGACTGTTGATCGCCGTGGCCACAAGCGAGCCCAACAAGATGCCCGCCGTCAGTCCGCTGGTCAGGGTGCCGCAGGCGTAGCCGATATGCCGTTGCGGGACGTGTTCGGAAACGAAGACCCACGCGCCTGGCACTTCACCGCCAATCGCCGCGCCCTGAATCACCCGCATCAGCAGCAACAGAATCGGCGCCCACATGCCGATCTGCGCATAGGTCGGCAGCAAACCCATGATCAGGGTCGGTACTGCCATCATGAAAATGCTCAGGGTGAACATCTTCTTGCGCCCCAGCAGGTCACCGAAGTGCGCCATGACGATGCCACCCAACGGCCGGGCCAGGTAACCGGCGGCGAAAATGCCGAAGGTCTGCATGAGACGTAGCCACTCGGGCATATCCGCCGGGAAGAACAGTTTTCCCACCACCGTGGCGAAGAACACGAAGATGATGAAGTCGTAGAACTCCAGCGCGCCGCCCAGGGCAGACAGCGATAAAGTCTTGTAATCGCTGCGGGTCAACGGACGTGCGGGTTGGGTCGGCTGCGCGATGCTCGAGGGCGCTGTGGTCATGGCAAGGGCTTCTCTTATAGGCGGATCTGCAACCCCAACAACGCTGGCGGAGGCTTGGGCAGGTCCGGCACGATAGCAAATTGTTCGAAAAAGCACATAGAGGTGCGTTTTTGACGGTCAAAATGAGAACCGGACGGTCGTCTCGGAGTCTACCGACCGATATACTCGCGATATTGCAGCAGTTTGAAAGGGTTGCTGTGCGAAGACGCTGCTGGCTCTACCAGTCGATTTCGCAGAGTTTCCCTTTAGGCGCCTTACGAGAAACGTGACGAACGTAGTATGTTCGGGCTGAATCGTTTTTCTTGAAAGCGGCTATTCACCTGAAGTACCAATGAAGAGTCACGGGTCAGAGGCACCCCCGGCATGATAGAGCTCGAACAAGAAGATCCAATCCCGCAAGGCGATCTGGCCCTGCAAATCACCGCGCTCCCTCGCGAAACCAACGGCTTCGGCGATATTTTCGGCGGCTGGCTGGTGGCGCAGATGGATTTGGCCGGCACCGCCATGGCCAGCAAGGTCGCTGGCGGGCGCGTTGCCACCGTTGCGATTGACCGCATGGCTTTCCTGGTGCCTGTCGCGGTTGGTGCACAGCTCTCCTTTTATACCCAAGCGCTGGAAATCGGCCGCAGCTCAATCAAGATGATGGTTGAAGTCTGGAGCGACGATCCGCTGTCCAGCGAGTGGCGTAAAGTGACTGAAGCGGTGTTTGTGTTCGTCGCCATCGACGGCAGCGGCCGTACTCGCTCGGTTCCACCCCGCGCGCGTTAAACGCTGCGGCTGATTTACGGTCCATTGCAGTCATTGTTCCCGATCGAGAGTTGCCCCATGCACACGCCCAACGTTGAAGCCGTGAAACTGGATGAACTGAACTGCTGGCGTATCCGCCACGGTCAGGCCGAATTGCTGGTCGCCCAGCAAGGTGCGCACATCCTCAGTTATCAATTGGCCGGCCAAGCGCCGCTGATCTGGCTCAACGACGAGGCGGTGTTCAAGGCCGGCAAGAGCATCCGCGCTGGCGTGCCGGTGTGCTGGCCGTGGTTCGGCAATCTGGCTCGCAATCCGCAGAGCGTTCAGGCGATGCGTGTCAGCGACGAAGCGGCAAGCGCCCATGGTTTTGTCCGGGCGATGGATTGGGAGCTGGGCGGCATCGAAACCGAGGGCGAAAGCCTGAAGGTGGAGTTCATCCTGCCCTACCCCGAAGGTGGTTTTCCGGGCTGGCCGCATCAGGTGGACTTGAAGCTGAGCATTCGTCTGGATGAGCAACTGCATATCAGCCTGACCAGTCATAACCAAGGCCCGGACACCGTCACCCTCAGCCAGGCACTGCACAGCTATTTCGCGGTCAGCGATGTGCGCAATGTGCACGTTGAAGGGCTGGATGGCTTGAACTACATCGAGACACTGGATGACTGGAAGACCGTCATTCAGTCCGGTGATCTGCGCTTTGCTGGCGAGACCGACCGCATCTACCTCAATACGCCGACAAGGCTGAGCATCATCGATCCGGCGTGGGAACGGCGCATCGAGCTGACCAGCAGCGGATCGCGCACGGCGGTCATCTGGAACCCGTGGATCGAGCGTGCGGCGGCGTTCAGCGATTTGGCGGACGATGGCTGGCAGCGGATGTTGTGCATCGAGACGGCGAATGTGATGGATGACGTGGTGACACTGGCGCCAGGTGCGAGCCATACCTTGGGCGTCAGCATCGCCAGCAAATCTCTCTAACACTACAAAACCAATGTGGGAGCGAGCCTGCTCGCGATTAGGCCATAACATCCAACATCAATGTTGGCTGTTACACCGCCATCGCGAGCAGGCTCGCTCCCACATTTTGATCTGTGCCAGCCTGACTGGCGCGTTACAGATCAGACTCCTGCACCACCCGCACTTTCGCCGCATCCAGCGCATACGCCGCGTCGGCCAGGTCGTTGTTGACCTTCTCGATCTTCAGCGTGCCAGTCACCCACAGCGGCGTGTAGATATCATCCAGCTTCAACCCCTTCGGATAGCGCACCAGCACCAGTTGATTGGGCGGCGGTGGCGGTACGTGGATGCAGGCGCCCGGATAAGGCACAAGGAAGAACAGCGTGCTGCGGCCCTTCGCATCGGACTCCAGCGGCACCGGATACCCACCGATACGGATGTTCTTGTCGTTCATCGAGGGCACGGTTTTGGTCGAGTACATCACCGCCGGCAAGCCCTTGCTCTGCTTCATGCCACCCTTGGCGGTAAACGTGCCATCGCCTTCGGGCGTGTTGTGGTCGATTTCGGGCATGGCTTCCAGGGCTTTCTGGTCCGACTTGGGCATCAGTTCGAGCCAGTCGGTTTCCGGCAGTTCGCCGGCATGGGCCAAACCACTGCCCAGTAAAAGGAGAGTCAACAGGAGACGGCGCATTGAGGTGCTCGGTAAAGGAGGGGCGATAAATCGCCGAGCATTCTAGCCCTCCCCGCGTGAGGCGCAGAGGGGGCTTTGTCGCTTTGGATCAATTCTTTTTGATCAGGCCGTAGATCACCAGCAACACCACGGCACCGACCAGCGCGCCGATAAAGCCCGCGCCTTCGCCCGCATGGTAAATGCCCAGAGCCTGGCCGCCGTAAGTGGCTGCCAGCGAACCGCCGATACCGAGCAGGATGGTCATGATCCAGCCCATATTGTCATCGCCCGGTTTCAGGAACCGAGCCAGCAGGCCGACGATCAAGCCGATAAAGATGGTTCCGATAATTCCCATGGCATTTCCCTCTGAATGGTTGGCTGTGTCCTAGCGAAAGCCTAGTCAGACTTCTGCATCCTGCCATCAGAGAACGGCGGCACCTGAATGGTTCCGCCGCTGCCACATGAAACTATTCGGCAATGAGCGCTTCGACCTTGAGGATCTGCTGCTCCAGCGTGGCCTTGTCGGCGCAGCGCAGGTTGGCGTGACCGACCTTGCGACCGGCCTTGAACGCCTTGCCGTAGTGGTGCACATGGCAATCGGCAATCGCGATCACCTTCTCAACCGGCGGTACAACGCCGATGAAGTTGAGCATCGCGCTTTCGCCGACCTTGGCCGTCGAACCCAACGGCAAACCGGCAACGGCCCGCAGGTGGTTTTCGAACTGGCTGCACTCGGCGCCTTCGGTGGTCCAGTGCCCGGAGTTGTGCACACGCGGGGCGATTTCGTTGGCCTTGAGGCCACCGTCGACTTCAAAGAACTCGAACGCCATGACGCCGACATAATTCAGCTGCTTGAGCACGCGGCTGGAATAGTCTTCAGCCAAGGCTTGCAGCGGGTGATCAGTGCTGGCCACGGACAACTTGAGGATGCCGCTGTCGTGAGTGTTGTGGACCAGCGGATAGAACTTCGTTTCACCATCACGAGCACGCACGGCGATCAACGACACTTCGCCAGTGAACGGCACGAAGCCTTCCAGCAGGCAGGCGACGCTGCCGAGCTCGGCGAAAGTGCCGACCACGTCTTCCGGTTTACGCAGGACTTTCTGGCCCTTGCCGTCGTAACCCAGGGTGCGGGTTTTCAACACGGCCGGCAGACCGATGGAGGCCACTGCAGCATCCAGGTCGGCTTGCGACTGAATGTCGGCGAACGCCGGAGTTGGAATTTCCAGGTCCTTGAACATGCTCTTCTCGAACCAGCGATCACGAGCGATGCGCAGGGCTTCGGCGCTCGGGTAAACCGGAACGAACTGCGACAGAAACGCCACGGTTTCGGCCGGGACGCTTTCGAACTCGAAGGTCACCAGATCGACTTCATCGGCCAGTTGACGCAGATGGTCCTGATCGCCGTAATCGGCACGCAGGTGTTCGCCCAATGCGGCTGCGCAAGCATCCGGCGCGGGGTCCAGGAAAGCGAAACTCATACCCAGCGGGGTGCCCGCCAGCGCCAACATGCGACCCAACTGGCCGCCACCGATTACACCGATCTTCATCGTCAACAACCTCAGGCGATGCGTGGGTCTGGATTGTCCAGCACGCTGTCTGTCTGCTCAGCGCGGAACGTTTTCAGCACGTCATGGAACTGCGGGTGCTTGGCGCCCAGGATGCTCGCCGACAGCAACGCGGCGTTGATCGCGCCAGCCTTGCCGATGGCCAGGGTCGCAACCGGGATGCCAGCCGGCATCTGCACGATGGACAGCAGCGAATCGACGCCGGAAAGCATCGCCGATTGCACCGGCACGCCCAGCACCGGCAGATGGGTCTTGGCCGCACACATGCCAGGCAAGTGGGCCGCGCCACCGGCACCGGCGATAATCACCTCGATGCCACGGGCCTCAGCCTCTTCGGCGTACTGGAACAGCAGGTCCGGGGTGCGGTGGGCAGAGACCACTTTCACCTCGTAAGGGATGCCGAGCTTTTCCAGCATATCGGCGGTGTGGCTAAGGGTGGACCAATCGGACTTGGAGCCCATGATCACGCCAACCAGTGCACTCATCGTCGTGCCTCTTCTCTCTGGGCGCCCGCAGGCGCGTCAAAAAACAACAAGCCACGCAGGATGCGTGGCTTGATTGTACGAATTATGGCCGGGCGAACCGGCCGAAGGCCGCGCAGTATACCGTAATGACACAGATAAACAGCCCCCGTAGCGACCATCTGTCATACGGCGCAAAGTCCCGGTTTTATTGACTTGCGAGTCAGCCAACTACACCACAAATCCCTTGTGGGAGCGAGCCCGCTCGCGAAGGCGGTGTGTTCAAGTGCCTTGCGCGGCGCCGCCTTCAAGTTTGCGCCACAGCAACCGCACGTTGGCCTTGCGCACCAGCGCGCAGCGGTACAGCCGAATCTCCAGCGGCACATGCCATTGCGGGCCGCCACAGACCACCAGTTCGCCGCGAGCCAGTTCGGCACGCACGCTCAGTTGTGGCACCCAGGCAATGCCCAAACCCTCCAGCGCCATGCTTTTCAGGCTGTCGGCCATGGCGGTTTCGTAAATGGTGGTAAAGCGCAGCGCACGCTGACGCAGCAGCATGTTCACCGAGCGTCCGAGAAACGCGCCGGCGCTGTAGGCGAGCAACGGCACGCTGGCTTCGCCCTCCAGATCGAACAACGGTTTTCCGTCGGCATCAGCGGCGCAAACCGGCAGCATCTCGGTGTGGCCCAAGTGCAGGGACGGAAAGATTTCCGGGTCCATCTGCAGCGCAGCATCGGGATCGTAAAACGCCAACATCAAATCACAACCGCCCTCGCGCAAGGCATGCACTGCGTCGCCGACGTTGGTGGCCACCAAACGCGTCGCAATATTCAGGCCTTCATTGCGCAATTGCGCAATCCAGCGCGGAAAGAAACCCAGTGCCAATGAGTGAGCGGCGGCGACTTGCATCACTTCGCCCTGCCCGCCTTCCAGGTGATGTAGATGGCGCAGCACTTCACCCAGCTGTTCGACCACGGTTCGCGCTGTCACCAGAAACAATTGCCCCGCCGCTGTCAGCTCGACCGGCGTGCGCGAGCGATTGACCAGTTGCAGGCCCAGCGCGGCTTCAAGGCTACGGATACGTCGGCTGAAGGCCGGCTGCGTCACGAAGCGTCGTTCCGCAGCCTGGGAGAAGCTACGGGTGGCGGCCAGGGCGCTGAAGTCCTCAAGCCATTTACTTTCCAGATTCATCACGTCCTCCCGGACACGCACCAATTTAGGTCGCACGCTCGCCGCAGACACGGCGTCACACCGACATTATGCCGAATATGCATAGGCCAGTGTTTAACAGCATTGGCCGAAATTTCTCCACAAGCCTAGCATTTGCAGTGTTCCGGCACAGACCGGGTCCATATCGAGATGATTTCTATCATGTCCTCCGCTGCATCTTTCCGCACAGAAAAAGACCTGCTTGGCGTACTCGAAGTACCTGCACAAGCGTATTACGGCATCCAGACCCTGCGAGCGGTGAACAACTTCCGCCTCTCGGGCGTTCCGATTTCGCATTACCCGAAGCTGGTGGTCGGTCTGGCGATGGTCAAACAGGCCGCCGCTGACGCCAACCGCGAACTGGGTCACCTGAGCGAAGCCAAGCACGCTGCCATCAGCGAAGCCTGTGCACGTCTGATCCGCGGCGATTACCACGAAGAGTTCGTGGTGGACATGATTCAAGGCGGCGCTGGCACTTCAACCAACATGAATGCCAACGAAGTTATCGCCAACATCGCGCTGGAGGCCATGGGTCACCAGAAAGGCGAATACCAATACCTGCACCCGAACAACGACGTGAACATGGCGCAGTCGACCAACGACGCCTACCCGACCGCGATCCGCCTGGGTCTGCTGCTGGGTCACGACGCGCTGCTGGCCAGCCTCGACAGCCTGATCCAGTCGTTCGCCGCCAAAGGTGAAGAATTCAGCCACGTTCTGAAGATGGGTCGTACCCAGCTGCAAGACGCCGTGCCGATGACCCTGGGCCAGGAATTCCGTGCATTCGCCACGACCCTGGGCGAAGACCTGGCACGCCTGAAAACACTGGCACCTGAACTGCTCACCGAAGTGAACCTGGGCGGTACTGCGATTGGTACCGGCATCAATGCCGACCCGCGTTACCAGCACCTGGCCGTTCAGCGCCTGGCACTGATCAGCGGCCAACCGCTGGTTCCGGCTGCCGACCTGATCGAAGCCACGTCCGACATGGGCGCCTTCGTATTGTTCTCCGGCATGCTCAAGCGTACCGCGGTCAAACTGTCGAAGATCTGCAACGACCTGCGCCTGCTGTCCAGCGGCCCACGCACCGGCATCAACGAAATCAACCTGCCGGCGCGTCAGCCTGGCAGCTCGATCATGCCAGGCAAGGTCAACCCGGTAATTCCGGAAGCCGTTAACCAGGTGGCGTTCCAGATCATCGGTAACGACCTGGCCCTGACCATCGCGGCCGAAGGCGGCCAGTTGCAACTGAACGTGATGGAGCCGCTGATCGCGTTCAAGATCTTCGACTCGATCCGCCTGCTGCAACGCGCCATGGACATGCTGCGCGAGCACTGCATCGTCGGCATCACCGCCAACGAAGAGCGCTGCCGCGAACTGGTCGAGCACTCGATCGGTCTGGTCACCGCGCTGAACCCGTACATCGGCTATGAAAACGCCACCCGCATCGCGCGTATCGCCCTCGAAAGCGGCCGCGGCGTGCTGGAACTGGTGCGCGAAGAAGGCTTGCTCGACGACGAAATGCTCGCCGACATCCTGCGCCCGGAAAACATGATTGCTCCGCGTCTGGTGCCTCTGAAGGCTTAACCGAACGCAACGCCGGCTCTTGCTCTTTTAACGAAGAGCACCGAGAGCCACAACGCTCACCAGGTCGAGGGACTAGACACCTCTCACCTTTTGAGGGCTTGGGGATTGATTCCCCAGGCCCTTTTTTTTTATATTTTTTTTCGCCAGAAGTACCCGCAGCGCAACGCTGACCGGTAGAAAACCGGACACATCTCCTGCGCCCGACGTGACACAACGTGCGACCAGCGTCATGCTCAACCGCATGCTGTCATCGCTCAGGAGAACCCCCATGAATTCCTCGACCTACCCTGCCGCCCAGCACGTCATGGTGCTTTACACCGGTGGCACCATCGGCATGCAAGCCAGCGCCCATGGCCTGGCCCCGGCGTCCGGTTTCGAAGCGCGGATGCGTGAATACCTGCACAGCCAGCCTGAGCTGGTGATACCGCAGTGGCGATTTCGCGAGATGTCGCCGCTGATCGACAGCGCCAACATGTCCCCGGCGTATTGGCAGCAACTGCGCGAAGCCGTGGTCGATGCGGTGGATGTGCAGGGCTGCGACAGCGTGCTGATCCTGCACGGCACCGACACCCTCGCGTATAGCGCGGCAGCCATGAGCTTTCAATTGCTCGGCCTGCATGCCCGCGTGTGTTTTACCGGCTCCATGTTGCCTGCCGGCGTGACCGACAGCGACGCTTGGGAAAACCTCAGCGGTGCGCTGGTTGCCCTCGGCCATGGCCTGGCACCGGGCGTTCATCTGTACTTCCACGGTGAATTGCTGGACCCGACCCGGTGCGCCAAGGTGCGCAGTTTCGGTCGTCATCCGTTCAAGCGCCTGGAGCGCCAGGGCGGCGGTATGAAGGCGGCTTCGGTGCCGGCGCAGTTGAATTACAAACAGAGCAAGCAACTGGCAAAAGTCGCCGTGCTGCCACTGTTCCCCGGCATCGGCGCAGACGTTATGGATGGCCTGCTGGACAGCGGCATTCAAGGCTTGGTGCTGGAGTGCTACGGCAGCGGCACAGGCCCGAGCGACAACCCCGAATTTCTCGCCAGTCTGGAACGGGTACGGGATAAAGGTGTTGTGGTGATTGCAATAACGCAGTGCCATGAAGGCGGCGTCGAGCTGGATGTTTATGAAGCCGGTAGCCGCTTGCGTGGCGTTGGTGTGCTTTCGGGTGGGGGCATGACTCGAGAGGCCGCGTTCGGCAAGTTGCATGCGCTGTTGGGTGCAGGGCTGGATACCGTGGAAGTGCGTCGCCTCGTAGAACTCGATCTCTGCGGCGAACTCAACTGACACACCACAAAACCTGTGGGAGCGAGCCTGCTCGCGAAGGCGTCGGCACATCCAGAATCAATGTGTCAGGTATACCGCTATCGCGAGCAGGCTCGCTCCCACAGGATCTCCATTGGGCATATAACTTGCTGCGCTCCAGTCATCCCTACCGCTGGAACCGCCCATGCTCCACTCCCACCTCACCACCCTCAACGCCGTTTCCCTGGTACTCAACACCTTCAAGGCCGAAGGCCTGTCAAGCGAGGCCTTGCTCGCCGGAAGCGGGATCAGTGCAGCGGATCTGAACCGGGCGGACACGCGCATCACCACCAATCAGGAGATGCAGGTCTGCGCCAACGCCGTCGCCCTCAAGCGTGATATCGGCCTGGAACTGGGCCGGCGAATGCACGTTTCGTGCTACGGCATGCTCGGCTATGCTCTGCTCACCAGTGCCACCTTCGGTGACGCTTTGCGCCTGGCGATGCGCTATCCGGCGCTGTTGGGAACACTTTTCGAACTGAGCCTGGAGGACGACGGCGAGCGTGTCTGGTTCGTCGCCGCCGATTACCGGGAAAGTCCGGCGATGGCGGTGTTCAATGCCGAGTTCTGTCTGGTGTCGTTGAAGGTCATCTGCGACGACCTGCTCGGTCACCCGTTACCGCTGTTTGCTGCGCGCTTCGAACACACTGCGCCGGACTATCAGGCGACCTATGCCGAACACTTCGATTGCACGCTGAACTTCGAGGCACGGGACAACGCGTTTGCATTCGACCGGCGCTGGCTGGACCAGCCCTTGCCGCTCGCCGATGTCATCACCCACCAGGCCATGGCCGAACGCTGCCGCAAACAGAACACCGAATTCACCGGGCGCCAGGCGTGGCTGGGGCGGATTCGGCAGTTGCTCAGCGCCCAGTTGAATGCAGCGCCGGGGCTTGAGGGGTTGGCCGAGCAGATGAATTGTTCGGCGCGGACCTTGCGTCGACACCTCAAGGATTCGGGGTGCAGCTATCAGGAATTGCTCGATGAACTGCGTTTCGAGCAGGCCAAGCAAATGCTCTGTGAAGACCAGACGCCGATCTACCGGATCGCCGAGGCGCTGGGCTTCAGCGAGACCGCGAGTTTCCGGCATGCGTTTGTGCGCTGGAGTGGTGTGGCGCCGAGTCAGTTCAGGCCCCACCGGTAACCCCCTGTGGGAGCGAGCCTGCTCGCGAAGACGGCGGCACAGCCAACACTGGAATCGTCTGACACGCCGCTTTCGCGAGCAGGCTCGCTCCCACATTCTTCCGCATTCCAAGCCCTGAGCTGGAGCACACTCGCACCATCAAGGGGCGAATTTCGGTCAAACTTTTTGGCCATATCAATCCCCTTTTGGCCTTTCCTGCCGTTCTCCCAAACGCCGCCTGCCGCAAGACTGTGTTCAACCGAATCAGCCTGCGGAGAACAAGAAAATGCTGACGATCTACTCGGACGATCACCACCTGCACCACGGCCGCTGCGAATTGATAGACGGGCAACTCAAGCCCTGCTTCGAAATGCCGTCGCGTGCCGACCATGTGTTGCAACGCGTGCAGAATCAGAACCTCGGCCCGGTCGAAGCACCGCAAGATTTCGGCCTCGATCCGATCGCACGCATTCACAGTCGCGACTACCTCGACTTCTTCAAGGGCGCCTGGGCACGCTGGAGCGAACTCAACACCGACGGAGACTTGTTGCCCTACACATGGCCAGCCCGGACCCTGCGTTCCATTAAACCCACCAGTCTGCACGGCCAGCTTGGCTATTACAGCTTCGACGCTGGCGCACCGATCACCGCCGGTACCTGGCAAGCGGCGTACAGCGCGGCGCAAGTGGCACTGACCGCTCAAGCGGAAATTCAACGCGGCGCGCGCAGTGCCTTCGCCTTGTGCCGTCCACCGGGACATCACGCTGCCAGCGATTTGATGGGCGGTTATTGCTACCTCAACAACGCCGCCATCGCCGCTCAGGCGTTCCTCGATCAGGGCCACAAAAAGGTCGCGATCCTCGACGTCGACTACCACCACGGCAACGGCACCCAATCGATTTTCTATGAGCGCAGCGACGTGCTGTTCACCTCGATTCACGGCCACCCGGAAGCCGAATTCCCGTTCTTCCTCGGCTATGAAGATGAACTCGGTGAAGGCGCGGGCGAAGGGTTCAACTTCAACTACCCTCTGCCCGCCGGCAGCGGTTGGGACACATGGAGTGCAGCGCTGGATCAGGCCTGCCAGGAAATCGAAAAATACGGCACCGACATTGTCGTCGTCTCCCTGGGCGTCGATACGTTCAAGGACGATCCCATCTCCCAATTCAAGCTCGACAGCCCGGATTATCTGGCGATGGGCGAGCGCATTGCACGCCTCGGCAAGCCGACGCTGTTCGTGATGGAAGGCGGCTACGCGGTGGAAGAAATCGGCATCAATGCCGTGAACGTTCTCGAAGGTTTTGAAAGCGCCCAATGAGGAATTAGAACAATGAACAGACTCAAGCGTTTTATCATCCCCACCCTGTGCGCCACCGTGCTCAGTGGTGCGGTTCATGCTGAAGAGCGAACGTTGCGCGTCTACAACTGGTTCGACTACATCACCCCCAAGGCGCTGGAAAACTTCAAGGCCCAGAACACCCAGACCAAACTGGTCTACGACATTTTCGACACCAACGAAGCGCTGGAGGCCAAGCTTCTGACCGGTAACTCCGGCTACGACGTGGTGGTACCGTCCAATGTGTTCCTCGCCAAGCAGATCGAAGCCGGTGTGTTCCAGCCGCTGGATCGCAGCAAACTGCCGAACTGGAACCACCTCGATCCGAAGTTGATGAAGCTGATCGAGGCCAACGACCCGGGCAACAAATTCGCCGTGCCCTACATGTACGGCACCATCCTGATCGGCTTCAACCCGGACAAGGTCAAAGCCGCGCTGGGTGATAACGCGCCGGTGGACAGCTGGGATCTTATCTTCAAGGAAGAAAACATCAGCAAGCTCAAGCAGTGCGGCGTCGCCTTGCTCGATTCGCCGTCGGAGATCCTGCCGCTGGCCCTGCAACACCTCGGCCTGGACCCCAACAGCAAGAAGCCGGCGGATTACGAAAAGGCCGAAGCCCTGTTGATGAAGATCCGTCCGCACATCACCTACTTCCATTCTTCGAAGTACATGGCCGACATCGCCAACGGTGACATCTGCGTTGCGGTCGGTTATTCCGGCAGTTTTTCCCAGGCTGCCAACCGTGCCAAGGAAGCCAAGAATGGAGTGATCGTCGACATGCGCTTGCCCAAGGAAGGTGCGCCGATCTGGTTCGACATGCTCGCCATTCCCAAAGGCGCGAAGAACCCTGAAGACGCCTACGCCTTCATCAACTACTTGCTGCAACCCCAAGTGATCGCGCCGGTCAGCGACTTCGTCGGTTACCCGAACCCGAACAAGGACGCCACGGAATTGGTCGACCCGGCGATCCGCACCAACCCGAATCTGTACCCGACCGAAACGGCGATGAGCACGCTTTACACCCTGCAACCACTGCCGCGCGATGCCGAACGTGCGCGGACGCGGACCTGGACCAAAATCAAATCCGGGACCTGACTGCTTGCTGAAATTCAAGACCCGCCAACGAGCGCGGGTCTTTTTTGCCCGCGATAACTATCTACCACCTTTCGCTTCCCACAGCCCTCTACCTTGCCCCGACACAGCGCGGCCCAACGGCCAGCGTCCTCATCGGTACAAAGGAAATGGCTATGCCCGATACCTCCTCTACCCGCTCCGAAGATGTACTGACCCAACTGGTCACTGGCCCCTCGCTCAGGGAAGTGGCGACGAACGCTCTGCGCACCGCGCTCGAAGCCGCGTACCCGAGCCTTGATATCGACCCGGTCCAGGCCATGATCGGGACGCCAACCTGGATCGTCAGCGTGGAGCAGGTCACGTCCGGTCCACACCGATTCGAATCGCTGACCGACGCGCTGGTGCGGCTCACGCTGTCGGCGCAGACCGCCACATACATCGACGGGGAACACTTCCTGACCCTGCAACCGGGGGAAGCGCCGCCGATCCAGTTACCCGTGAAAATCGACGACATCGGCCGTTTGATTAACCAACTGATCCCGCTGCTGTTCGTGTCCTATCAAGAACAGCAACTGGATTATTGGAACCAGCAGACAAAAGACGAAACACCCCGCTGGCATCAACTCTCGGACTCGCTGCGCAACCTCTGGAACATCGAGCCGGTTTCAGGCTGGGATGAGGATCAAAAGGCCATGGCACTGGCCTTGTTCAACAATCCGGAGAAAGCCACCCGACAGCGCAACGACCCCTACACATCAAGGGCCTGCCTGATCGACATCGATGAGCCGGACAAGCATCTGTGGCTGCTGGACGTGGCCGTGCTGGTGGGTACGCTGGGCAAGCGTACGCTGGTGATCAGCCACTCGATCACAGAGGGCTTCAAGCATTACGACTCGTTGGAATCCTTTGGGAAAACGCTTGCTGCACGCGTGAGGTCCACGTCGAGTTCGGACAATTTGCGATGGCGCCTGCACGAACCCACAGGCAATTTTTTCGATCATCAAGCCTGCGCCCTGATCGCGCTCGAAATTGCCGCGATAGGCCAACTTCATGACACCATCGCGAACGGTGTTCCTGCGCGTCGAATCATTACTGCGGTCAAAAATCGCAAGACCTTTGACGAAGAGCGTTTCAGCCGGATCGAGCACTTACTACCCGATTGGCTGCTCAGTGCCCAACCGGCGGACCTGACCTGCTACAGCCGACACTTGATGGACCTGGCGCTGCTTCGGGAGCAACAGGCAGGTCAATCCTTTCTGGATGACATTCCACCGCTCCCGGCATTTACGTTGCAAGCACTGAAAGACCAGGTGCTGAAAGATCACCTGGAGGTGACGGACGCACGGCTCGAAACGGTTGAACTGAGCATCACCAGCCCGGTGATCCTGGGCGCCATTGCCATACCGGGTAAAACCGAAACCGTCACAATGTCGCTGATCGACCTGGCCCTGCAGAATCTGATTGCCGTGCCATTGGGCAACAAGACCGTTCGCCACACCGACGGCAGCGCCGTTGAATCCTGGATGACACCGGCCTACCTGGAAAAGCTGGTCACTGAGGTCAACATCGGTGAAACCTATCCCAAGCTGATCAAACAAAAACTGCTCGGTGATGCGAAGGAAATACAACGTCGACAAAACCTGTTCGCCAGTCACCTGCGCATCCAGCTGCCACTCCAGACGCTGCAGCACAAAATTCGTGGCGAGGCAGGTATCGATGATCAGGGGTACCGATATGTAGTCGCGGCGATGCAGGAAAAACCCGCCGACCGTTTTGTGGACGCCCAGGAAATCATCATTCGTGCGCTGGCGTTCATTCCCGGGGACCGCACAGACGACAAGGCAGATGAGGTCGCCAACATGTTCGTCATCGGCCCACGCCTCGCCGACAAGGGGCCCTGCCTGCTTTTTCGCCCGCTGCTTGATCCGCCGCTTTTGCAATATCCTCGCGAAACCAACCTGCTGTATGCAATCAAACATCACCAGTCCCTTCGGCAATCGGTGCTGGCCTGGTTGCCGGACGACCTGCGCTTCAACTACTCACAGTACGTGTTTCCCGGCCAGCTACCGTCGGTCTGGACACTGACGCAATGGTTGGTCGATCCAACCTCGGCCCTCGGCATGATGGGTTCCGTCAGGTTAGCGGCCACGCCACTGGCGCAACCTTCACTGTCAGCACTGTTCACCGCCAATGCCAACGCGATGATTACCCTGGCAGACCGGCAGTCAGTCTCCAATGCCCAAAGTCGTTGGCAGACCCTCAAGCATGGGGCATGGGCGCTGTTCAACATTGCACTGCCATTCCTGGGCAGAACGGCTGCCAGCGCGGCCTGGGTCTGGCAAATCATGAGCGATCTGGATGAAGAGAATGAAGCTCGCGAGAAAGGTGACAGTGACGATGCATGGACGGCATTGACCGACCTGTTCCTTTCACTGGGCATGGTCCTGGCCCATTACGCAGCAACGCGCCATACGGCAAACCACGTGGTTGAAAGGGAGGCTTTGACGCTGAGGCAGCAGCCGACGCCAACGCCGATAACCACCGTGACCCGCTTACCCGATATCACCGCTCAACAGCTGCCAGCGAATCACACGAACCACTTGTACACCCATGGCGCCCTCGCTCGAACGAGCCTGGGAACGCTGCTGGAAGGACTGGCCATCGCAAAACCCGAAGGCCTGGCAAGCCCCTCGGCTGAAGTCGGACCCCATCGTTTTTTGAGCCCGCTCAACAAAAAATGGTATGCCCAGGTTGGCCAACGCTGGTTCGAAGTCATGGTCAACGACAACGAATTCGTGCAAATCGTCGATAGCCGTCAGTCCCCACCCGGAACTGGCCCCCTGCTGACCCATTCCGCAAACGGACAATGGGTCGTCGACACGCGCTTGAGGTTGCGCGGCGGTGGCCGTCGCCGAAAAGAATCGGAGCGGAAAAATGCACAGAGTAAAGAGGCGCTACGCAAGCAACTGGAGACCTTCGATACGAACAAAATGGCGCTGAAGACCGCACTCGAATCCGCCGAGAAAGCAGCTGCCTCGTCCGCATCAGGCGTTGATGATCCCAATGGTCGCAGACTGATCGAAACGCTGGATAAACAGCTGGCCGTTTACGACGTCTACATTGATCAGCTCAAGGCATTCAACGTGCTTGAGTCCATCATCAACTACCGCGCCGTCCTGGTCAGTTGTCTGGATCAACAGCTGTTGCTGACGGAGATGTGGTTCAACCGGCAAAACGCTGTGTTTGGCACTTGCATGCGTCGCTCGTTGGCTCTGTTTGACGGAGAGCCGAACGAATCCACCCAGACACGACGCCAGGTTCATCAACAGACCAGCGATATAACCCAGGGCTTTATCGACAAAATCGAGTTTGCCCAAGCCCGGATCGACGAGTTGAAACGCTTGGGCAGAGAAGGTGCCGAAGCCGCCAGGGAGTACACGAGAGGACTACCTGTCTTCGACCTGCACGACCTGAAGCTGTTTCAGATCAGCCTCGCTCAAGAGCTCTGCCTTAATGACACCGGCACGGTCGCCACCGAGGCTGCCCGTCAGGCGCTGGTAACCCTTGTCGAAGACGCGGGGCTCACCATCCAGTCGACACTGGACCTCGCCAAGGATAATCCCCTGTCGCTACTCGAACGGATTGAAGGATTCAGCGATCTGGTGGAGCAGTTTTCAACCGTCGACCAACGTATTCTCGACTTGCCCGAGGAGTACCCCGGGCAGTTGCTGCAACCGTCACTGGACCTGATGCGTCAACGTATCGAAGCGTTCAATGAACGCGCCGTGAAACACCTGTCGGGGTTGTTGCATGAGCGCAAGACCCTCGAACCGGTTCCGGGACCATCGCGACCGGCAATGGCCCCGCATCGCCTGATCAAAACGCGCTTCAAAGGCACCGTCGTCGGCAAGCCGCGAACGCGCCTGCACTCCACCGATACCGATCTGGTCGACGTAACCTCCCCACTCACCGGGAAGGTGATCGCTACGTACCATGAGAAAACTCCCGGCGTCTGGGTCGAGCATGTGCCGGCCAAAACGGTCACACCCGTCACCATTCCTCCAACACTGACCGTCAGCCTGCAAAACGGTGAAGCCTTGCTGGCACAGCTCGAAGCGTTCATCCGACGTACCGAGGCTCATTCAAAAGCCGATCGACGTATTCCGCTGGAAATCGAGGAGATGTTTCATCAACAGGCCCATCGAATGGACGCGACGGCGAATGCTATCGAGAAAGCCCTGACCGATAACAATGTCACCGAAAGCGGTCCGGGATCCGCGGTCACCGTCAGCAAAAAACTGATCGAGGGGGCGGTCGCGCTTTACAAAAAAGGCACCGATATCCGTATCAGCATGACCAAACGACAGTTGCCCACCGCAGGGCGTGTTGAATGGCTGCACAGCAAGGGCGAAGTGGCCATCCACAGGGTCGGCAAACCACTGCCGGAGCATCGGCGGTTGAAGGGACCGCGTAAAGACTATCTGGATGAGTATGAGATTCGCGATCACGAAACCGGCGTAGTCCTTTGGTATGCGCACTTTCATTACCCTGCCTCGGACAGCCCAAGAGCAGCATTCACTGCAGCGCACTTGAAGACCGTCGAACAACGCGGGTCAGGCGGTGCCTATGAAAAGCACACCCGCTTGAACGCACTTCAATCCATTGCCATTTATCGTGCTGAAATCAACCATCGCCTGGCCGATGCGCTGTTCTTCTTGTAGGTAGATCAGCGCCAGACTTTTTCCAGACGCCCGAGTGCAGCGCTGATCGCCGCCTCGGGTACCGCCGCAAAACCAAGGACCAGCCCGGCACGCTGGTCCACTGATGTGGGTGAATCCGGCAACCAATAGCTGCTAAGTGCATTGATCTCGACATCGACACTGGCGGCTTTTTCCACCAGCTCGCACTCACGGGCCAGGGAGTCGACGGACACCGTCAGATGCAACCCTGCTGCGACACTCGGCAGACTGCCGATACCGGGAATGTCCTTGGGCCAACCTGCCAGCAACGTATTACGCCGACTCAGGGCGGCACGACGCATGCGGCGGATATGCCTTTGAAAATGCCCGGCGGCCATGAACTCGGCCATCACCGCTTGAGTGCTCACTTCGGAATGCCGGACGTCCACCGCCCGCCGTTGAGAGAACGCATTCACCAGTGCCGGCGGCAACACCAGATAACCCAAACGCAGCGCCGGGAAGGCGACTTTGCCAAAGGTCCCGACATACAAAACCCGCCCTTGCCGGTCGAGTGCCGCCAACGGTGCCAGTGGCGCGCCGCTGTAGCGGTATTCGCCATCGTAGTCGTCCTCGACGATCCAGCCTTGGGTGCGCTCCGCCCAGGCGAGCAATTCGAGGCGCCGCGCAAGGCTCATTACCACCCCTGTCGGGTATTGATGCGAGGGAGTGACGTACGCTAGCCGGCAATCACTCAGGCCGGCCAATTCGCTGCAATCAATGCCTTCACTGTCCACGGCCACGCCGTGCAATCGCGCACCGGCCACAGCAAACGCATGCCCCGCCGCCCGATACCCCGGATTTTCAATCGCCACGCCGTCACCGGGCTCCACCAGCAGCTGTGCACAAAGACTAATTCCCTGCTGCGCACCACTGGTGATCACTATTTGTTCAGCCGTGCATTGCATGCCGCGTGAACTGCGCAAATAAGCGGCAATCAGTCCGCGCAAACGCTCGTCACCCGCCGGATCGCCGTAGCACAGCTGCTGCAAATCCGGTTTACGCCAGAAAGCCGCATTCAGCTTGGCCCAGACCTCGAAAGGAAACAGGTCAAATGCCGGAACGCCGACTCGAAATGCTCGCGGTGGGCCACTCGGCGGCAAGGCCAAATGGTTCTTTTCAACGCGCCCCAATGCGCCGCTGTGGATAACTTTACTGGATGAAACCACAGGTAAATCCGCCCAGTTTGTGGATAAGGTTGTGGATAACCCTGTTGAAAACCCTGTGGATACTTTTGTGGATAATTTTTTGGCGGGTATCGCGGTCTGGGGCAATTGAGCAACGTAAGTCCCGTCACCCACACGCCCTTCGATAAAGCCTTCGGCATAGAGCTGATCGTAGGCTCGCACCACGCTGTTGCGAGAGATCGCCAGTGCTTCCGCCAGATCCCGGCTGGCCGGTAATCGCATGCCGCTGGCCAGTCGCCCGTCCAGCACTCGCAAGCGCAAGGCTTGATAGAGCTGACGACTCAGGCCCTGACGGCGATCAAGCTCGATACCGGCAGGGTTGAACGACAAGGAAAGCGGCGCATCGGTCATGGCAATGGACCTATGAAATTGGTCATTAATGGCTCTTACAACAGACCAATAGCCTGCCTAGGATGGAGGCATTCGCCAAGGGATATTTCCATGTACAACCCCAGCAGCTTTGCCATCAAAGATTTGAATGAACTGCGCCAGCAGATTCTCGGTACCCGCCTTGCCATGGTAGTGACCCACAGCGAGCAAGGCCTGCAAGCCAGTCATCTGCCGCTGTTGTTCAAACCTGACGAAGGTCCCAATGGCACCCTCTACGGCCACTTCGCCCGAGCCAATGCTCAGTGGAAGGAATTGCAGAACGGCGCTGAAGCGCTGGTGATCTTCGCGGGTGCCGATGCGTACGTCAGCCCGGGGTTTTATCCGAGCAAAGCCGAGCACGGCAAAGTCGTGCCGACCTGGAACTACGTCGCGGTACACGCCTATGGCACCGCCGACGTATTCACCGATGCCGAGCGGCTGCTCAACCTGGTCAGCGCGTTGACTGATCGCCACGAAGCCGGCCGCGCCCAGCCGTGGAAGGTTGCCGACGCTCCCGCCGACTACATCGACGGCATGCTCAAGGCCATCGTCGGGTTTGCCTTGCCTATCCAGCGCCTGGAAGGCAAACGCAAGCTCAGTCAGAACCGCAGCGCCGAAGACATCGCCGGTGTGCGTGAAGGTCTCGCCGCCAGCCCCAATGTGCACGATCAGGCACTCGCCCACTTGATGCGTTAAGGAATGAACATGAGTCAGATTGAAATTCGCCAGGTCAGCGCCGATGACCACACCGCCTGGTTGCCGCTGTGGCAAGCGTACCTGCGCTTCTACAACACCGAGTTACCTGACATCGTCACTGACAGCACTTGGCAGCGCATGCTCGATCCAACTGAAACGACGCATTCGGCGTTGGCGTGGATCGATGGCAAAGCGGTCGGCATGGTGAACTTCATCTACCACCGCTCGAACTGGAGCATCGAAAACTCCTGCTATCTTCAAGACCTGCTGGTGACACCAGAAACCCGCGGCACCGGCGTCGGCCGCAAGCTCATCGAATTCGTCTACGCCACCGCCAAAGCGGATGGTTGCGGCAAGGTCCACTGGCTGACCCACGAAACCAATGCCACCGCGATCCAGCTCTACGAGCGCATCGCCGAACGTCCCGGTTTCATCCAGTTTCGCAAAGCCCTTTAAGGTTCAAGGAGAACACCATGTCGACTTCACTCGCGGATTGGAAAGGCGTCCCGGCGCCCACCGTTCAAACAATCGAAGGGCGTTTCATTCGCCTGGAAAAACTCGACCCGGCGCGTCATGCCGAGGGCTTGTTCAAGGCCTTGCAAGGCCCTGGGGCCGATCCGAAGCTCTGGGATTATTTACCTTATGGGCCTTTCCCGGAACGCAGTGCATTCAACGACTGGCTGAACAACCATGCGGCCAACAGCGACCCGTATTTCTTCAGCGTGATCGACCGTGTCAGCGGTGAGGTACAAGGCATTCTCAGCTTGATGTCGATCGTACCGGCGCAAGGTCGCATCGAAATCGGCCATGTCACTTTCGGCGCACCGATGCAGCGTTCACCGAAAAGTACCGAGGCGATTTACCTGCTGGCCAAGGAGTCGTTTGCACTGGGTTATCGTCGCCTGGAGTGGAAGTGCAATAACGGCAACGCCCGCTCCAAATATGCGGCCGAGCGATTGGGCTTCAGTTTTGAAGGGGTTTTCCGCCAGCACATGGTGGTCAAGGGACAAAACCGGGACACCGCGTGGTATTCGATGCTGGACTCGGAATGGCCAGCAATTGGCGCGGGGTTTGATCGGTGGTTGAGCGATGAGAACCAGACGGGATCGGGGCAAGTGAAAACGTTGGTGGAGTGTCGCGGGTAAGTGCCTACGGTTTTTCGTGTGGCGAGGACTCCCTCGCCACAATTTTTTTGCTGTCGGGTCAGTTCAAGTCGCGCCGAATCCGTACTACGCCCATCTCCAGACCAAACGGTCTGAACACTGCATTCAACGATTTCAGCGTTTGATTCCCTTCTCCATGTTCGATATGCACCAGCGTGCGTACCGAGATTTTGCACATTTTTGCGAATTGGGTCTGGTGCAGACCGGTGACCTCGACTCGTAACCGACGAACTGCGTCACTTATTTCGAGAGTACCTTGAGCCAGCGCTTCCTGGATGCTTTCTATAAGCACAGTGCGTTCAGCAACAGTCATGCTCATTTCAGGCCCCACTCTTTCAAACGCTGCTCCAGATTTTTCAATGCAATTTGCGGGTGATTCATAGTCACCTCTGGCAAGCCGCTAGCAGCGAGAATATCGGGGAGGGCCATGAGACGCTTCGCATCCTCCCGCAGTCGCTCAAAGGAATCCTGCGCTTCACTCAACGCTGCCAGCGGATCGTCCGGATCAGCAATATCGGCCAAGGCACGACACACCCCACGCCAATCAACATCACCCGCTCGTTCCAGGTCTTTTGGCCATTTGGTTGTACGCGTCACACCTTCATCGTCCATCACCATAGGCGCCAAATCATAGATGGGTGCCAGACGAAAAGATGCTGTATCGCGGATGATTGCGGTGTTGCGACCATGGTTATCTGAGTTGCCGAGGATCTTATTGATCAGATCCCGACGCAGATAGTCAGCAACAAGACTCGGGATCTGGTCCGCCTGCCCCGCACCACGCCAGAGTCCTGCTAGCAGCCTGATAACTTCCATGTGATCCATCGAGCTACCTTGCGTGGTTATTCGCGCCAGAGAGTAGATCGACTCCACGGCAAAACGCTCAACACCGCGTGAGGTCACTTGCCGATCAAAACGCTGCATCCACAAGCTGGGTTTGGTCGCCTCTTCCAAGGCCAAGCCCTGTTCTGCGACCGTTTCGATGCCTAGTGCTTGTAGTGCCTTGTAGTAGTGGTATTCGCTTCTGAGTATGTCTTGATCGTTGCGGGTCCCTTTATTGCGAGAAAATTTAACGAACCAGTGCTGAGTAACCTCTGCATCATCGAGTACCGCATCAGGATAAAAATCCCCATCCTTACCCTGAGCCAACAAAAGTTTTGGCGCCTCACCACCTGCTCCCGTTGCCCCACCAATTGCGGCGCCCTGCTCGTAGGCATATTCGAGAAACCGGTTATCACGACTAATCACGTCCTGACGCTTAAACCCTATGGGGTCGCGCTGATCGACTGCCTCGGCGGATTCCTTTATGCGCATATTGCCAATCGGTGCCGGTGTACTTTTGGCCAGTAAATAAAGATCGGTACTGACGTCAGCAGGCCTGTCATGACCTATGCGTGCCAGAAGAAACCTTTTGGCTGCACCGGCAGGCGCTATGTCATACAGAAATGGTGGCGCGTTGGATCGCTTACCCTCCCAGTCCAAAGGAAACCTGGCACTGACTGCCTTGGCAAAGGGCGTTCCGATATTTTCAATATTCTCGACGAGATACGGGGTTTCGTAGCCGAAGTTGCATCGGCTTTCGAAACCTTTTTCGGGGCTGTCGAAGCTGAAGACCATGGCGTCGAGCCATTTTTCTTGGGTGTAGATCTGTAAAGTCAGGTTGTACACACCGTTCCCACCTGCATCCAAATGCATTTATGAAGGTTTTTTAAAGCATTGAATGCAATATAGTGCATTCAGCTTCCCCTAGACACTTTATTAAACGCATTAAAATGCAGATTAACGGTCATTAATGACCGAAAAACGCAAAATAATGCAGATAGCACGCACTAGGCGTTTTGGGCCGGCAGCGGATGAGTTTTTATTGCGCGTCGACTTGCCGCGGCTCGATTTTTTGTAAGAAAAGTTCGTCGCCTCGAAGCGTTAAAAATCACTGCGCCCCAACAGTGGAAGATTTTCTGCATCAGCAATCCAACACCGCCCGCAAACCCTCCAGAACCGCCTGACATCGGCATCCAGGACAGATATTTAGAGTTTGACCTCCACTCAAATGAGGTCGAACCCGATGTCTATTCAACACACATTTCGCCCACAAAACCTGGCATTGGCCATTGCGCTTGCGCTGGGTTTTACTGAGCTGACAAACGCTCAACAACTGCCAGAACAAGCAGAGCCGACGAGCTTCGTTGATGTAACCCAGCTTCCAGAGGCTACACCGACGGACCCGCTTACCCGGCTTCAAGCCTTTACCGACGCGGCCAGCACATTCACGTCTGAGATTGATTCGCCTCAACCCGCACTTCGGGGTGTGTCGGTGAAGCCGCAAGACCGGGATGACCTCATCATCGTCAAAAACGGTGGCAGCTTCGAAGGTCGCGTCGACGGCGGTAACGGAAGCAACGTTATCCACCTCATCGGTACCGATGGCGGTCAGTTGGGGAACACCCGTAACGTCGACAGCCTGTACGTTTCGCAAGGAATCTGGACGGCAACCAGTACAGGAGATTTCAAAGACGAAGTTGCGGTGTTCAATGACGGCATTCTGATCAATAACGGAAAAATCAAAGGCAAGGCCAGTGTGGCCGGGCAGCTCTTCAACAATAACGAGATAAAGGGTGTCGTGACGGTTGAGAATGGCGGCCAGTTTGCAGGCAAAGGTACTGTTGGCGGTCTGGAGGTTTTGGGCCAGCTCAACATTGATAGATTGCAAGGCGCCCCAAGGGTCAAAGGCAACTTGAACCTTTCCAGCACTGGTGTGCTGGCCTACGAGGTTTCCCCCGATGGCCATGGAGAGACGATCAAAGTCGACGGCACTGCCAGCCTTGGCGATGCCACACTGAAAATTGTTGCGGTACCGGGTGATCATCCGCAAAACAGTCAATACACGATTATCGAAGCAAAAAAGGTGATGGGTGAGTTTGGCAAAATCGTCAACGAGCTGGCATTCATGACCGCTACGCCCCATTACGGCGCGAAGACTGTGGGCCTTACCTACGCTCGAAACGGTTTGCCGATCGAGAGCGTCGCAGACTCCGATAACGGACGAGAAGTCGCACGGAGCATCCTGGAACAGATGGAAACACCGCCAGTACTGACACCTTCTGACAATGCATCAACCATCTCGGAAGTACTGAATACATCTTTAATCGCCGATACTTCCCTCCCAGCCCCTGCGCGAACAGATACTCCTGAGCTTCCAGCGTCAGCCGTCATCCCATTGACCACCGACCAGCCCGTTACAGCGCAAACTCCACTCGCCGCTACCATCGTGGAGCCGATGGAAATACCGTCAGCGCCGGCGCCATCTGACAATGCAATAACCCTTTCAGATGAACTGAATACACCGGTAAGCACCGATACGTCCCCCCCCGCCTCTGCGCCAGTGACTACCGCTGAAATACCACCGACAGCCGTAGCTCCACTCACCACCGACAAGCCCGTTACAGCGGCAACTCCACCCGCTGCTACCCAGCCCGTCACCACTGACCCAAAGCCATCCAGCCCTACCAACACCGCTGTCGCGGTTCTGCTGGGTAGCGACAAAGCTACAGCGGCACATGCACTTGAACAGTTGGCCGCAGGCAACAACGCCAATCTCGCGAAGGCGACGCTGAACAGCGACAGCCCTATTAGCGCCACCATGCTCTCGGCCATGCGCCAACGCGACAGCGCAGCCGTATTTGGCAACCAGAGAAATGCACCGCGTGTAGCCACCGGCAGTGAAGACCACGGCAGGGTCTGGCTCCAGGCGCTAGGCCACGGTGGAACACTGGATCGCGATAACGATGCCCTTAAATTCTCAACACAAGGTCTGGTACTGGGCGCGGATTGGAGCGTCGATGAGCAATGGCGAATCGGTGTGCTGGGTGGCAAATCCGAAACGCGACTGGACAGCCGCGGCCTCGACGGCGATCTCGACAGCTTGCACGTGGGCGCCTATGCCCTGCGCCAAGACGGTCCCTTGTCGCTGCGCCTCGGTGCGACCTACAGCAATCACGACGGGAATACAAAACGCCGGGTTGCCTTCAAAGGTTTCAGTGATCGCCCTGAAGGCCGCTACGACGCCAACACTCAACAGGCCTTCGCGGAGGCCGGCTACAACCTGGGTCGCGCCAATGTCAGCATTGAGCCGTTCGCCGGTCTTGGCTACCAACGCTATCAGCGGGACAGCTATACGGAGAAAGGGGGCGCCGCCGCGCTGAAAGTCCACAGTCAATCCCAGAACAACCTCAACAGCACCATCGGCCTGCGACTGGCGAAGCTCAACACGCTGGATAACGGCATGCAACTCACACCGAGATTCACAGCCGGCTGGAAACACACTTTCGGCGACGTCGAGAGCAATACCCGCCAACGTCTGGTCACCGGCGGGAAAGACTTCACCGTTTCCGGTGCACCACTGGATCGTGACAGCCTGTTGGTCGATGCAGGTCTGGATCTCGGCTTGTCAGCCAACCAGACGTTGGGCGTGAGCCTTAACAGTGAATTCGGCACCGACAGCCGAAACCATGGTGTCACGGGTCAGTGGCGAATGAGCTTCTAACCCTCAAATCCCGGGCGAATCGGCATAGGGGACGGCCTTCATAGGCCGCTCCCCTGCCACACCACCCGGCATGCGGGTCCGCACCGGGCGGTTCGAGAGATTGAGGTCAGGA
>NZ_JAVDUA010000045.1:0-32360 GCF_031456105.1 Pseudomonas sp. BE134
CGCTTTGAACTATCGCTCACCGAGGGAGTTCAGGCGCTTGGCAGCTGCATCAATTTAACGGGGAGTTGGTGTCCGGTTTTGTAGGGGCAAGTCCATGCATCATTAACCATGACAAAAAAAACGGCAAAAAAATAGATTCAAATAATAGCGTCGAAAAAACATTTGACACCACTGGTTGCCCATAACTAACTTCTCCCTAAAGCAAACTTCACACAGGATTAGCAGCATGGACATCCATCTAAGCGAACACGAAAACGAACAAGTCGAATCGATCTATGAAAAGATTCTTCAGTGGTGCAAGTCGCACCCGGTAGCGGTCGGCGTGGCAGAAATGGCAGTTGGGGCAGCCTTGATCACTTACGCCATTCAGCATGGCCTGATTAATGAGTCTATTAGAGCCATTAACGCTATCAGCGATCCGCTCTTTAATAACGCCTCGAAGATCGGTGGCGCAGTCGGTGGCGGCATTGGCTACCTGGCTGGGTCGATCATCGGCTCCATCGGCATTGTTGCCCTTGGAGGCGCCATTGGCATCCCGGCCAGCGTGGTTGCAGGGGGCGCGTCGCTCATCCTGGGCCTCGCCGGTTACACTGCCGGCGACCTGCTGCATAACTTTCTGAACGCTGTCGACTACCAGGCTATAGCCTTGAAAGGTTCAGTGTTCCTGATTGGCCTGGGCCTGCTTATTGATGGCGCTCGACGTTGCCTATCTAGCGACGCAATAAAGGCGCACTTCGCGAGATTTGCACAAGGAGCTATTCGCCTATCCAAAGTAACTATGGACGTTGTTCCTGGTACGACCTCTCAGTTGATTGATCCGGCGCTTAACAAAATGGAAAAAGTCCTGACTGATACTCCGATAGCCTTAGCAGCCGGCGGGGCAACGGCGGTTGCTGTATCTACTTTTGGAACAACCACGGTTTTTGGTTCATCTACCTTGGGATCGCTCGCCGTAAGTTTAGGAATTGTATCTACACCAGTGCTCCCGATAGTTTTTTGTGCGGGTGGTGTTGCTTTGCTAGCGCTCACCGTCAAAAGGAATTTTTTCTAATCGCGCCGGTTTACCCCTGCCCCAGCCTCCTTTTGGAGGCTCACAACGCTTACCCGTACAATCTTTAGGACGACTCGCTGCGTACCGACTAATCGTTTATGCACGCGGCGTAAGAGATGTCAGTCAGGGTAGGGTCGCCTATTAGTTCGAAGCTATTGAGGGAATTTTCACTCTGCCGAGAATCAGCTATTGTCCGATTTCTGTCGGTTGCTGACCGTCCGCTGTGGGTCGGTTTCAGCCGGTCGTGGCAGGCAGAAAACGGCCAACTTCTGCCCTTTGACCCGGAGCGACCTCAGCGGCAGCCTCCAAGAGGCAACGGTCATTCGTGCAGTAGTGTCGGCCGGTGAGTGTTCGGCCAGAGCGGAGGGTCAAGTGCCGTCCTGAACTACCGTTTCCGCCCGGTTGCTTTCGAGAGACGTGGGCGGCCGTAGTCCACGAGCTCTGGCCGCTGGTCTCGAACCATCCCAACAGTAGCGTGCGAGGGACAATTACCTGTGCCTTTCGCGCTGGCCGACGGGAGTGCAATCCGGTCGAATGTCTCGGTCATGGCTGACGTAGTCCCAATGTGCTTCAGAAGCCACGAGATTGCGATAGGGTAGTGGATTTGCCGGACAACGCTGCGCGTTACCCACCATCCCCCCCAACTGCCTTCCGATGTTCATTGACTACCAGAGCTTGGGCTGACGGTGAAGCGCCGTCCTCTGACCTCACACAATGGGCCAGACTCTACTTCCCCCCCGGGGGAGTTTCAGGGTGGCACATCAGCACGCGCGCGGAAGCCGGTGAGGTCGAGCACCGCCGTCGTTCAGCGGTTGTCCAGTGCGCGATCCCGTCTCGCACGGGCGCTCGAGAGCGGCTGAGCCGCCCTTAGGGGTGTTGCTTCTGCATGTATTCGGTCAACGCCATGACGAAGTCTTCGCGTGCGCTCAGCACCGCCTGAGGATCGACGCGCGAGCTTCCTGGCGGGGGGGCGGCACGGGCGTCGATCCAAGCCTTCATATACGCTCGGAAGCTAGAGCGCACGGGCTCCAGGGCGGCGCCGGCCTTGCTGCCACCGAGCAGGACCGATTCGTCGACGCGATTCAGCGTCTTGAACAGATCGGCCTCGGCGGCAAACCGCCTTTCGCGGTTCTGGGCCTCTGCCGTTTTGGAGATGCCGGCCTTATTGCGTACGCCGGCGTCGTACTGCGCGAGCGCGCCCGTCTTCTCGCCCGCCATCGCGTTAAGGTCGCCGGTCCCCCTGGTGCGCTCGGGAAAGCTGTCGCCGGCAGGGGCAGGCCCTTGCTTCTTGCCGACGAGCGGACGGACCGGCTGTCCCTCTGGCGTGCGCATCAGCGGCATCGCATCGAAATCCTGGGCCCCGAGCTCGGTCATTCCCTGTTCGAGGGTCAACGAGGCCATTCCGCCGCGCAGGCGCGCGGCTTCCACGACGCGTACTTCTGCAGACGCCGCGCCGGCGCCCAGACGGTCCGGCGCGTTCCTGGTCGAGCGCAGATAGGTTGCCAATCCCATGGCTTGGCCACGGATGTTGCGACGGTTCAGGTCTTTCTGCATGGTGGGATAGCTGCCGCCCTTCTTCACCAGGGCTGGGCGGATCTGCCAGCGTTTCTGCGGATTGTCGCCGTATGCGGTGACAACGTTCACATCCCTCACGGGAGATTTTTCGGTTCCGACCCCGACGCTCACGGATGTGGTGATGGTGGTGGACCTCCTGGTCATGCCGCTCTGATCCTCGGCGATCCGGCGATGCAGGTCCACACGGTCCGGCAATGGCAAGTCCGCAGTCGCCGCTCCAGTGTTGCGAGCGGTCTCCAGCACCGTGGCCACCTTGGCGGCGGCCTTCGGATTGTTTCTGTAGCGCATGGCGAAGTAGCGCCGCTCGGCTTCGACCTGGGCGAACTCGATCATGTTGCCGATTTCCTGGACGGGCAGCTGTTCGATCTGCTTGGTCAGAGGGTCTGCGGGACCACCCGGCTTATTGGAGCGGGGTGGTGCGGCCGGTGGCTCCTCCGCGGGTGTCTTGGCCGGCGCAGCCGCCTTCGCCGGCGGCTCGCGCTCGGCATCCGGCGCGTTGCCTTCGGACGTTGGCTTGAGAACGGCCGGCGCCTTGGACGGCGGCGCGACTACGGCGGGTATCACGGGCTTGGATCCGGTCGCGTGCACTACCGGTAGACTTCTCGGCGCGACCGGCTCGGCCGTTGCGGGTGGCGCCTTGGGCTTTGGCTCCGCCGGGCGGGCTGGGAGCGAGGCTCCGGCCTGAACCTGCGGCGGGCTCGCCGGTTGTACCAATGCCGACGGGTTTGCGGCGGGACCGGTCGCATCCAACGATGTCTGCAGGGGCTTTGCGGTCCCGATCATCAGGGCGGCCGTCGTACTGATGGCTGCGCTCTTGACCTGCTTGCCGACAGCCTGCCCTTTGGCCTGGTATCCGGCGAGCTCCGCCGTGCGACCGGACGTGGCGGCGTTGACGCTGAGGCTGACAGCCAACGCCGTGGTCGCCGCGCGCGCCGCTTGTTCGGGGGTTTCGCCGCGATTTAGCGACGTAGCAAAGGCGGCTGCCGAGGACGCCAGCGGCGCGGCGATCTGGCTGACGATCTTGTTGTTGGCAGCGCCCAGCGCCCCCCCGGGAAGGCTGGTCGCCGCTGAGAACAAGCCGGCCTGAACGGCGTCCTGCACAGACGCGCCGCTGGCCATTGCGTCCAGGGTCGTCGAGCCGCCATTGACCACCATCTCGGTCGCCACGCGCTCGAGCACCTTGTTGCCGACCCCGGCGCTTCTAAGCGCGGGGCCGAGCGCGCGGGCGGCCGCGCCGCCGGCGCCGGCGAAGAATCCCTCCTTCGCGCCGGCCCAGCCGGCGTCCTTGAAAGCCCTCCACGCATCGTCCGCCGATCCGCCGCCGACCGCTGTGACGAGAGCGGCGGTGCCGCCCTTGTACAGCGCATTGCCCGTGCCGACCACTGTACCGGTGCCGGCGATCGTCAGGACAGTACCCCCAGCGCCGGTGATCCCGGCCCCCGCCACCGCTCCGGCCACGAACGGCGCCGCCACCACAGCGGCAATGCTCACGGCGACCGCGGCAGAGACGGCGGCGGTGATCTCCAGCACGGTGAGGACCCGCTCCGCGCCTTTGATCATCCCAAAATAGTAGGCATCGGCCAAGGCGCGGACGAGTTTGCAGTTGGCGTTGACCCGCGGCAAGATGGTGGCGGCCCCAACCATATCGCCGGTTTTCAGCAGGGCGTCGAGTTGGATCAGGCTGTTCTGGGCCATCAGCCGCGCCATGACGATTTGCATGCCAGGATCGTCCACCCCGCCGAGCAGGCTGGCGAAGTACGAGATGACCCAGTGTTTGCTGTCGAGCTTGACCTGGCCCTCGTAGCGTTCCCACGTCATTTCGGTGTTGCCCTTGGTCAGCATGTAGGCGTGTCGCAGCTCGCTGGCGAGTGTCGTGCGGACATAGTCGCGTTGACCGCGGCTGATCGGAACCCGATTACCTTTGCTGTAGATGTAGAACTGTTCTGGATTTTGGGGATCGGCGTTGATCTCCATGATAGTCCGCGCCAGTCCAGCGAGCGCGTCGGCTGCCTTCGGGTCGATCTCCAGCGCCTTTGCGATCTGCTGATTCTTGCGTTGAGAAGCCTCCTGCTGACGCAGAGCCTCGGTCTTTGGGGTCAGGTTGAGACGCGCCACCTCCAGGAGCCTGCGCTCCTCTTGCGAGATGTCCGAGCGTCGCAGCCGTTCAGAGATCAGGTTGTACTCGTCTCGGATTTCGACAGGATCGGTGAGGACGCGGCTGCCGCGTTCGGTGAGGATGCGGGGCAACGGAGCCGCACCGATCCGTTTGTCGGGTTCGGTCAGTCCCTTTTTTTTGGCCCTTCGCTTGCCTGCCTGGAGCTCCAGTTGTTGCCGGCGGGCGAGCTCCAGCTTGATGCTGTGAGCGACGACGCGGATATGGTCGTCCTCCACACTGCCCCGGATCTGCTGATTGAGCCAATCCTCCAGTTCGTCGAGCTCGATCTGCAGATTCTGGTCCGACATGTTCGGTATGTCCTCCAGAAGGCGGCTCCCGCCGTTCAGCCAGTCGGCTGGCTTTCGGGCGATGACGGCCCGGCCATCCCGGCGCTGTTGCGCCACGTGCGCCAGTTCATGTGCAATCAGGCGCCGGCCTGCCATGGAATGGGGCTGATAGGCGTCGCGCGCGAACATCAGATGGTCGCCCATGGTCAGGGCGCTGGCGCGCAGCAGCCTGGCAGTCCGGGCGGCGTCGTATCCATGATGCAGCCTTACGTCACTGAAATCCGTGTGAAACCGGTCTTCGAACCAATCCCGCAGGTACGCTGGCAGTGGCCGTCCACCCTGGATCGCCGGGCTGTTCGGGGCTTTGGGTGGAGCGGTAACGGGGAAGTGACTCATCGGGTGGATCCCCTCTGGACGCATCGCTGCGTCGGCCATCCGGTCGGCTTCCGATTCGGAAGAGGATCTCAGAGGAGACAGTGTCAAGCCGGCGGCGGACGCCCGGATCGGGGATTGCTTGCGCGCCTCAGGTCGAGAGGTCCGATTGGCGTCGGCCTTCGAAGTGGAGGCGACAGCGCGCTTCGCGTCGTATGTCGCCTGGCCCCCCATTAGCGTTCTCCCAGCGCATCGGCCAGCGCGCGCGCAATTGCCCGCGCGTCAGCACCCGCCTTGAGGTTCAATCGCAATGTCCGTTGTTCATAGGGATTAAGGCGTCCAGCCAATGCCGCCTTGCCGAGCGCCCTTTCGATGGCAGCGCCGAGCGCCCTGGCAGTTGCCGCATCGACGCCGCTGATTGAGAGGCGATCAATCCGAATTCGGGTATTGGTATCCATCAGCGTGCTCCTTCAACCCTGTCCAAGACCTGAGGCATCGCGATCAAGCTTGCGATATTCTGCCGCGATTGCGGCATGCAAATGACGCATTTCAATCACCCCGCCATCCGCGCACGCGCAGTAAGCGGCGTTGGTCGCGATGGTCGAAATATTGCCGCCGGACAAATCAAGCCGGGCCAGTTGCTGCCAATCGATCACGCCCTGCGGGGCTGTCTGCGGAATTGCGCGCTGCCACAAAGCGAGTCGCGCGGCGACGTCGGGCAGAGGAAAGTCGACAATCATCCGCAAGCGGCGCAGGAACGCCGTATCGAGATGAGTCTTGAGATTCGTCGCGAGAATCGCAAGCCCGCCATAGGTCTCCATGCGTTGCAGCAAATAGCTGACCTCCGCATTGGCATAGCGGTCGTGACTGTCCTTCACCTCGCTGCGTTTGCCGAACAGCGCATCGGCCTCATCAAAAAACAGCACCACCCCCCCCCGCTCCGCCGCATTGAAAATTCGCCGCAGGTTTTTCTCCGTCTCGCCGATGAATTTGCTCGATAGGCGGGCGAGATCGACGACATGGAGATCAAGCTTCAACGCGCCCGCGATAATCTCCGCCGCCATGGTTTTGCCGACCCCGCTCGGCCCCGCAAACAAGGCACTGATCCCGGTCGCACGTCCCAGTACGCGACGCAATCCCCACGCCCCATTCACCTCGGCTCGCCCCGTGACTTGCGCGACGAGTGCATCCAGCGCGGTACGAGTTTCAGGCGCAAGAACAATATCGTCCCAGTTCCGCCGTGGTGTGATATGCGTCGAGAGCGCCTCGAGATCACGCGCACCGAGATCACGGCACGCTGCCCACAATCCACCCGCAGCGAGTCCCGGTTGCCGCGCGATGGCCGCAATGCGGCTCGGGCCGAGCGCAAATTGTTCGGCCACCGTCAACACCTCGGTTACAGGCGCATCCACGACCACGCGCCACAAAGCGGCGCGTTCAACAGGAGAAATGGAATCGATCCGGGTGACAGGTACGTGCTCCATCTCCTCAATGGGCGCTTCGCTGACCATCAGGAGAGGTTGCGGTAAAAGCCGATCTAGCCGCTGCGCTAAACCCTGCGTGCCATCTGCTTCGACATTCAGAATAATGCCGCATCCCGCAAGCACCGCATCACGCGCCAGCGCCAATTCCGATCCAGCGAGACTCGCCTTGACGCTCCAGGCACCAACGCCAAGTCGCGCAAGAATTTCGGTCGCAAGCGCCGTGCGACCGGCACCAGACTGTCCGATAATCTGCAACCGCAAAGGAACACCATCGATTTTGGCGAGCCGCGTCGCGAGATTCTCCAAGCGCTGGGGCAGCGGCACGGGTGCCAGCGGTTCCACACCTTCATCGATGCCCATTTCATGCCCGCCAAACCCGCAAAGAAGATTGCGCATTCTTTCGGGCAATTCAATCGCCGCCCCCATCGGCAGCGAAGAATTTGGCTCAACGCTTAACAGCGCGTGTCGCCGTAGCGGAGCCTCGCTCGACAATCGCTGCATGGCCTGGGCAGGCAGCCGGTCGGAGTAGAAAAGCAGTTTCGCCAGCACATGCGGCGTGCAGGGCGAGGCCGTTACCAGGCCCTGCAACGCCCCATACCGTGGACCAAATGAACCATCGATGGCCGGCGCAAGCGCCAGCAGCAATACATCTTCATCCCAACGTGCGAGGCAGAAGCATTGCGATATGAGGTCGAGCGCCGAGGGCTGCCCCAGGTCGATCATCGCGTCGCGTGCGGCAAGATAGGCCGATCGGCTATCCGCATCGAACGCCCCAGCCAATCGGTCGTCGGCCCACTGCAGGCCCAGCCGCAGCACATCGTCATTCAATGAAAGCCAGTCCGTGTCCTCGTGCACGGCGGCCTGCTCTTCGGCAGTTTCCTGCGGCGGGCCATCGTGCAGCCCTTGCGTTGTTGCCGTCGTTTCGGAAGTCATGGGTCGAGCCTGAAAGTCAGTGCGTTCTCGCGGCTACGCACGCCGTTTGTCTGGGCCGCGACTCGGTAGGGTGTCGCACGCGGGGGAAGCAGACCTGCAATTGCGCTGACGGGAATTTCGACTTGCACGGACGTTGGTGCCGCCCATTGATCGCCCGGTTGCGGGGGCCGAACGGGCACTGCGACATCCGCCATCAGGACCTCACTGGGCAGCGTATCCGCCCAAAGGCGCTGGCCAGTGAGACGCAGGATCGCGCCTGCGTTCCCGAACGTTGGCGACGCGGTTGCAACAAGCGGGATCAATTGCATCAGCGCGCTGTTGGACGTAAGCATGCGGTCGGTCAAGACCGGCGTTCCTCGGTCAAGACCGCCTTCAACACCGCTCACCACAGTAGCCGACATCAAAACGATTTCCAGTGGTCCGGGTTGCAACTGGGTCTCCGGCGGGATGGGCCGCACCGCCAGGTGATCGAGATCTATCGGATATTGCGCGTCGGGGACAAGGATGCGGATGATCCCGTTCGACGGCAGCGCAACGCGAATCGGCTCAAGCGACCCTAAACAGACATAAAGCCGCTCGGCGGTCGTGGGCAGATGCTCGATCGTGATCTCCTCGCCAATCCCGATGCGAGCATCGCGGGAGGAAGAAGCGGTGGGCGGGGCTGTCCGATAGGCGTCGACAAGAACGGGTGGTCTGGCGATTGAAGCCAGAATCCGACGCCTCAACACGGGCTGCGCCTGACGATGCGGGAGCCGCCCCTCGATCTGCACGACGCTGGCCTCGTACACGACCGACCGGCGTAGATTGGCCTCGGGCATTGCCGACCACAGCTTCGATACTTCGTCGAAGGGAATGGGATGCAAGACCAGCTTTATCCGCTCAAATTCGGATTGCAGTACGGGATCAAGAACCGGGTCACCGATGGCCCCTGCCCGGTTGGTGAGAAGGAGCATGTTCTCCATGCGCGCGCCGAAATCGTGCAACACCAGCATGGCGTCGCCGAGGATGGATTGGGCGATGATATCCGAGTCCTGCTGGTCCTCGGAGCTGGCGTAGCTGCTGACAAGAAAACGCATGGTCAGTGACAGCGGTGGATGACCGAAGGCTGCGGGATGCTCGTGACCGGGAATTGACTGGTTCTTGAGCTGCGCCTGCTCCAGCACCTGATAGAGATACAAATTGACGCGGGGTCCGTTGACGCCAGCAATCGTCACATCTGGCGGGGCGAGTGTGACCGACACACCGGCACTTGCCATACGGTCCAGCAACAACCGCCGAAGGGTGCGGGATACGGCGGCAATCGCGTTGAAATTCGCCATCGAAGCTCCCTATCGTTCCTGTCCACGACGAATGCGACTGTAGCTGGCGAACCCCTGCGAACGAGGTGGGCCTGTCTCCCGAGATGTACCAGGCAGCGGCGGAGCAACCGAGATATCAATGCGACCAATGCTGACAAACGGGGGCACAGACGTCTCTTCCAGGTTGTCGCTGCGCTGTTCGACAGAGTTAGGCGGAGTCTGCATTGGCTGAGGCTCGCGGGTTTTGCCTGGTCTGCCTTCATCACGAAAAATATGGTCGATCACCGATTGCAACGTGATGGGCTGGCTGGCAAATGCATGCGCGGTTTTGTCCAATGGTCGCTGGACAATGCGGGGTTCAATCGGCGGAGTTCTCTCTTCGATGTGCAGGTCCGAAGCAGTGGCGGTTTCCTTCCTCGCGGCGTGCTGGCTTGTGGTTTCCCGCTCAGAGGGTCCTGTCGGCGACATTTCCGAATGCGCCTGAAGCTGCCGCCCGCCCCGCTCGTGCCGGGGTCGGAGCGGTTCTGTCGCATCATGCGATGGGGGAGGACGTGTCGCAGCCGCGCTGTAATTCTGAGGCTGCCCTATCCCACGGTTGGCGCGCGTTTCGGCCTCTTGCGTCACAAGGTCCGCCTCGAAGCCGCCGCCCTCGTAGATGGCACTCAGCGGTCGGACAAGCGGAGCCTCAATGTCGGGTTGCGGAACAACCGCACGGTCGACAAGTCGGGTGAGGAAATTACTCTGGCGGCCCATCATTCATTCGCCAAGGCACAGTAACGGCGACGGCGCGCGCGCGGGATCGCCAGAATGTCCTGTTCTCGCCAGCCATAGGCGCTTGCAAGAATATGGACCTGCCTGAAAATGCCACCCTCCGTGGCGAGTGCATGCCTGATCAACTCGAATCCATCGAGGTAGACCTGCGTCTCGTGACCACAGGCGGCACAGGTCAGATTGATCACCGTTTCCGCATTCGGGTCCAGCCGGGTCAGTTCCTGTGCAAGAACGTCGCAGGGAAGCGCATCATTACCGGTGCAGGCGTGACATAGCGATGACACCGGATCGTCTGTGCCCGCCGCCTCTTCCAGATCGGCACCGGTGAGCAATCGACAAGTAGCTTGCAGCCCCATGAATTCGAGATGATGGATCGGGCCCGGTTCAGGCGGCATTTCGGGAGCGATGGATAGGTCAAGATCGAACTCGATGGTTTCGCCACAATCGCCAGGGCATGGCAGCCCCGACGCGACTTTTGGCGAAAACGTGCTGGAAAAAATTGCGCGAAACAGGAGTTCACGATCCCCCAGTGTCAGCGTCCGCGCGGCCTCTGACCCGAGAGCTGTTTGAGCGCCCTCCTCTGTTGTCAGGGAGGCGCATAGGCCTATCAGCAGAGTGCCCGCGCGCGCGACGCTGGCTCCGGCGGCAAGAGCCTCTTCCACAAGTATTTCGTCGTGGCCGGAAATTGGGCGAACCGCAATGGTGCAATAGCGCTGTCCAGCCTGCCAGAGCCCATACGGCAAGAACACCGTTTGGAAAACAGAAGGGATCGTTTCCATCCGCAGCATCCTCCACAACGCGTGGTCTATTTGCTTTGGGCTTCTTGCTTACGCTGGCTCGTTGAAACGCGGCTCGGCGGGTTCGACGACCGCGTAATCCCTTTCCCAACCCTCCATTTCCAGCTTGATTATCTGGATCGCCACCGCGTTGGCATTGGCATCAAGATCAGGAAGCGCCTGATACTCTGACACCCAGCAGCGATAGAGCTGGTAAGACAAAACTTTCTGGCCCGCCTCATTGAACACGTCGAGGATCACGTCTTTGCGGAAGTCGGCGAGCGACATTTCCGCCCCCGGGCCGGAACCGAAATTCCAGATCTTGTTAGCCCATTGCTCGAAATCGATGTCGTGCGTGACACCACGCTCCAGCGTCAGTGGCTCATACTTTGAGCGCCCGGGCGATTTGCGGCTGGTACTCGGGTCGCCGCCTTCCCGATGCTCGACGACTTCGGTCGTGCGCTTGAGAGCTGACACCTTGCTGATGCCGGCGACATAGCGGCCGTCCCATTTCACCCTGAACTTGAAGTTCTTGTAGGGATCGAAGCGTCGTGCGTTGACCGTGAACTGAGCCATCATTCAACCCCTTTCAAACCTCGGCGCGCCGTGCGATCTGATAAATTTTCAGGATGACGAACTCCGCGGGTTTGAGCGGCGCGAAACCCACCTCGATATTGACGATGCCGCTGTCAATATCGAACTGCGTCGTCGTCTCAGAATCGCAGCGCACAAAATAGGCGTCGCGCGCAGACGAGCCCTGGAATGCACCCTTGCGGAAAAGATCCTGCATGAAGGCCCCGACATTGAGCCGGATCTGCGACCAGAGCGGCTCGTCATTCGGCTCGAAGACCACCCACTTGGACCCACGATAAAGCGACTCTTCAAGGAACAAGGCTGTACGGCGGACCGGAACATACTTCCAGTCGGACGCAATCTGGTCGGCACCATCGAGCGTGCGGGCGCCCCAGCAGATACTGCTGTAGACGGGGAATGTCCGCAGGCAATTGATGCCAAGCGGGTTCAGCGCACCGTTCTCCCTATCAGTCATCGCATAGTCGAGGGCCTGCACGTTCCGCAGCCGAGCATCGGTGCCCGCGGGTGCTTTCCAGACACCACGCTGCGTGTCGGTGCGGGCATAGAGCCCTGCAATCGTTCCGCTTGCGCCAATACTCCGCAGCCGCCCACGCGACAGCGGGTCAGAAATCTGGGTACGTGGAAAATACATGGCTGCATTGGGGTGCCGCAGCGTTTCGTTGTCGGCGAGCCAGGCCTGCATTTGATCGAGCCGCACGACGCTGGCGTCGATATCAACCAGCACCATCGCGCGTCGCTCTTCGCAGTAGATTTCGCACTCGGTGTAGAGCGCCCGCATATCTGCACCCGCCATGGCAGCGGCGTCCGGGGCGCAAAGAATGTTGAACAGATCGATGTCTTCCAGCGCATAAAGCCCGGTCTTCGCGGCACGGACACCACGGTATGCGGTAACCGGTACAGCAGCGCTGCCATTTTGCCCGCTGGTTAATGGGTAGGATTGCGGCGACTTGACCGCTCTCGCTGCGACCGGACCAGTGGAGGAATTGAGCAGATAATCCGCCAGATCAGCTCCCTTGAAGTCCAACGTCGTATTGGTGTCGAAGGGGCGCGCGTTGCGCCCGGTGCGGATCACAAAACGCGCTGGGTTGAGTGCAGTGTTTTCGCCGACGATCTCGACCGTTGCCTCGGATAGGTAAGGTTGCAACGGGAGCGGCAGAATCGCCGCTTGCGCGCGAATAACTGTCTGCAAATTGTTGGCCCAGTCTGCCAGGCGACCTGGAGCTGGCGTCGGCGGAATGACGAGCGCAATCGGGGGCTGCGCGACACCGCCAACAGTGAGGGTGAGCGTCAGATTGGTAGCAACTGCCGGTGCGGCGGTTGCTGCCGGATGAGGCCCACTGACAGTGCCGCTTGCGGCCGGTCGCGCATCGGTGGCGGGCAGCGCGGGCAGACCGGTTCGGTCCAGTTGAACAAGCGTTGACCCGGCGTTGATTGTGTCGAGCGCGTTATCTTGCCCAGCCTGCATCGTGAGATTGGTGTATCGCTCGCTTGCGACCGTGACAGTGCGGTCACCATCGACCCGGATGAGGCTGATCGTGGCGTTGAACAGTGTTCCCTTCTCGGCCGCGAGGGTTGCCGGGCGCGTTGCGAAATCGATATCGACCCGCAGCGAGTCTCCCCATGATCCGGGGTTCGTCGCTGATTGCCTGCGAATGCGCCGCCCGGCGGAGACGTTGGCGATATCGATACCAAACCCATTCGGCAGAATTACGGCGGACGCCTGCGCGGCGGGGGCCGTGACCGTGTCGGCGACCCGGACGACGAAACATTCGGTGCCGCCATTGAGGAAGAATTGCTGGATCGCGTAACTCGTTTCGCTGGCGACATCGAGCCCGCCATATTCCCGCTCGAAATCCGCCAGACCAAACAGTTGCACTGCCTGGTTCAGGAGACCGCGCGGAAAGCTGCCGATGAATGCCGCGACCGATGTCGAGACACCCGCGATGGTTCTGATGCCGCTCGGGATCTCTTCGACATAAACGCCTGGATAAGTTGGGCGGACCGGCATTGGAGATACCTCCTCATTTCTAGCACGCAGAGCCTGCTGAAAACGTCAACGCCAACTCACTGTAGTCGACTTTTAAAAGCGGCACAAAGAAATACAAAAATCAACCCCTCGCCTCTCTGGCAATCCAGGCCGAACTTGACATTGTTTAGAAGCTGTACTGACCTGAACGTACTCTTGTGATCTGCAAATCGCCGATCACAGACCGGTTGCCGTAACTTTTCTTCATATAATCAAGAAGGTATACGCGTGCCATCACAATTTCCGCGCAGTCCCCGTCTGCGCAAGGGCGGCTTGGCCGCCTACCGTCCGCCTGCGTTGGTGCCGACGATTATCGTCTTTCAATACAATCCTGACGAAGTTTCGCGCAACCTGACGGCGCGTGGAAGCCAAGGTTCGGGCGCGCGCGGCGAATCTCAACGGGCATCGGGGCCTCCCGACGAAACGCTCACCTTCACCGTCGAAATTGACGCCACCGACCAGCTTGAATTCCCGACAGATAACGCCGCAACGGCGCGCATGGGCCTACATCCGGTCATTGCCGCCCTCGAGATGTTGCTCTATCCCGCGTTCCCGCTCGTGGTCATGAATGAAGCTCTTGCGCTTGCGGGCATGGCTTTTGTCGCGGCGGAACAAGCCCCACTCACGCTGCTGATCTGGGGTGAACGCAGGGTTCTGCCCGTTCGGGTCGAGAGTCTGACGATCAAGGAGCAGGCGTTCGATACGGCGCTCAACCCCATTCGCATCGCAGCCGATCTGTCACTTAGGGTGCAGACCTATCGCGATCTTGAAATCACGAATCCCGCTTACTGGGTCTACATGGCCGGATACGCGCAGAAGGAGGTGCTGGCAACGGCAAACACGTTCGGCAATGCATCGGCGATCGCCGATCTTCTGCCGCTGTGAGGCCACCATGTTTACGCGCGGTAGCCGCTACGAGCCCATTGGCGAGAGCGAGTACACGGCATCCGATGGCCGGGTGATCCGTCACAAGCGCATTCGTTTTTTGCCAACGCCGACGGGGTCGGCGGGAACCATCGTAGAACCCCTGGACCGGCCTGATCTTGCAGCCTGGCGAATTGCGCAAGACCCCGAGACATTCTGGCGCTTGTGCGATGCGAATCTCCTGGCGCGTCCCGCCGATCTGACGGCGCGACCTGGCGCGAGGATCATCGTTCCACAACCTGGCAGCGAGGGCGCGTCATGAGCCTCCTGCCGTCCTTTTTCATGGTGAACCTGGGGTTCGCGCCTCTGCCACCTTTCATCACGAGTGCGCTCTCGGAGATCGAGGTCGAGACCTCGGTAGAAGGTGCGGCGATGTTCCGGTTGCATGTCGAACTCAGCCGCACGACGACGGGCGATCTCGATGTCCTGGTCTTCGATCTGTTCCGACCGATGATGCCAGTGCGCATCAGCCTGTCTTTCGGGCTTGGCCTGCCGTTGACCTTGATCAACGGCTATATCCGTGATGTCCAAATACACGTCGGGAGCGAGCCGGGGTCGGCACGGCTGGAAGTCGTGGGCGCTGATGCACTGGGAACACTGATGGGGCAAGTGCAAACGGCCTTCACCTGGCCCAACATGCCGGACGATGCGATTGCCTCAGCCATTTTCAGCAAATACGCAATCCTTCCCCTCGCCGAGCCGACGCCGCTGTTGCGAACGACACTGGATACGACGACAACGCAACGCGTACGCGACAATGCCTTTCTGGAGCAACTGGCGTCGAAATACGGCTACCAGCTTTATATTCAGCCCGATCCGCTTGCGGGTTTCAATGTCGGGCATTTCCATCCGCCGATCACGGTTGCGCCAGCCCAAGGCGTGCTGTCGATCGACTTCGGATCGCAATCGAATTTGCGCAGTTTCCAGATCAGCAACCAGATGTTGAAGCCCGCCACCGTACTGACGAGCTATGTGGACCCGCACACCCGCATGCCCGTCCCGGTTTTCGCGTCGACGCCGACGGAGCTGCCGATGGGGTTGGAACCATCAATTGCCCGCATGATGCCGCCCGCAATCGAAATGGATGAGGTGGGTGATGCATCGAGCCCCGCCGAGAAACTCGTTCGCGCGTTCGGCCGTGTCACACAGTCGAACCGCACGGTTTCGGCTAACGGTGAAGTCGATGGTCTGAAATTCGGCCGCCCTCTCCAGCCGGGTTTGCCCGTGCTGGTGCGCGGTGCGGGGCGACAGCATTCAGGCCTGTACTCCGTAACAAGCGTCACCCACAGAATCTCGCGCGACGCGTATACGCAAAGTTTCCAGGCGATGCGCAACGCCGTCGGCCTGACCGGAGCGGAGGTGTTCATCGATCCGCTGGCGCCTGTCACCTGAGAGGGCTGTCACCATGAGGCCTGTCAGGTGAGCAGGCCTTCCAAAAGGAGGTCTGTTGCATGCTTGAGTTCAACGAACAGTCTCAGCCCGGATCCTCGCATCGGGCCGGCATGTATGGAAAATATCGCGGCACAGTCTTCAATGCGCTGGACCCACTGAAACTGGGGCGCATTCAGGCCATGGTACCCGAGGTACTGCAGGGCATTCCGACCGGATGGGCTTACCCTTGCGCACCGGTCGCGGGCCTGCAGGCCGGGTTCTTTGCCATACCGCCGCAAGGCTCCGGTGTCTGGATCGAGTTTGAGGGGGGCGACACGTCGCGGCCGATCTGGGTTGGCGGCTATTGGGCGACGCTCGAAGCCCCGAATGAGCCCCCTGCTCTCACCCCGCCCCTGCCAACGCAAAAGATCTGGCGCTCCGACACGGGGCTGACCATTGCCATGGATGACACGCTCCAGACAGTTACGATCAGCGATCCCCTCGCGCAGAACAAGATCGAAGTCAATGTCAAAACCGCGAGCGTCAAGATTTCGGGCATGGGTGTTGTCGTGCTTGAAGCCCCTTTGGTGCAGCACGGCAGTGGAACAGCCTTTCACCCGTCCGTTTTCGGGGACCAATTGATGACCTATCTCGGCCAACTGGTCGCCGCTTTCAATTCGCATGTGCATCCCGGCGAACTTGCGCTTGGTTTCATGCCTGTGGCTCCGGCGCTCCCAGTGCCACCGATGATGCTACCAACCCCCTCGCTCATCTCCCAGAAAGTCTTTGTGGAGTAACAAGCATGCCGCTCAAACCCGGGACACTCGACGATTTCGGCGCCTCGATGGCTGAAGCAATCGAAGCGCAACTCCATGACGGCCTGTTGGCAGATGGCTTGCCGGGCCTGCCGAACGAGCCCGCCAGCGATGTACGCGACCGGCGTCGGCTGTTCGTGGCAATCGCGCGGGGCGTCGTCAAATACCTGCGCGACAATCAGGCCAGCATCGTCATCCACTACACGGACGGCGCGGTTGCACGCACGACGACACCCAAGATTTCCACCACGGGAATTTGAAACAATGGCAACCCATCTCGATGTGCCATTCGGGTTTGACGCGCGGGGTCGCACCGCCGTGTCGGACGAAAACGAGCGCATTCTGGACGCGATCCGCGCTGTACTGTTCACCGCGCCCGGGGAGCGGGTCAATCGTCCCGATTTCGGATGCGGCATTCGCCAGCTTCTCTTCGCACCACTCAGTGAGGCACTCGCCGCAACCACCCAGCACTTCATTCAAGGATCTCTGCTGCGTTGGCTCAGTGACCTCATCAGGGTCGAAGCTGTGGACGTGCGCGCCGATGATTCAACGCTCTTCATCACGGTCGTCTACACGATTAATGCAAGCTCCATACGACACTCAGCGGAGTTCAAACAGGCCATTGCATCATGATCTCGCGCGAAGAGCCCTTGTGGTGTGAAAACGAACGGCGCGACGCGATTCTCACGGTGCCTGTGCATCCATTGAATGGAGTCGATTTTGTCGAGTTCCGCCGCGACCTGCTGGCTGCGCCCCCTAAGCGCAACCGGCTTGAAATCCAATTCCTGAAGCCTCCGCCCCCGGCCCTCGTCGGCGCTCCCGCTTCGTTCAGCATCGAGGGCGGCATTCGCGTCGTCGACATCGAGCCAATTGCAGTGGTCGCCGATCCGGATCCCAATCGGCTGGTCCTGTTTCTGGATCGGGAGGGAGACTTCTCGACCTATTACCTGCGCGTTACTCATCCCGGCATCGATGAGGAACGCTGCGAGGCAGCGTTCAGTTTCAAGGCGGGTTGCCCGACCGAATTCGATTGCGGCACACGACACGATTGCGAGCCAGAGCGCTTCATGGAGCCTGCGCTCGATTATCTTGCAAAGGACTACCAGAGCTTCCGTCGCCTGATGATGGATCTGGCACCGCAGCTCAATCCCGATTTTGACGACCACAATCCCGCCGATCTCTGCGTTGCGCTGATCGAGCTTTTCGCCTATGTCGCCGACTATCTGAGCTATTTCCAGGACGCTGCCATCACCGAGGCTTTTTTCGACACTTGCCGCCACCGTGTCTCGGCGGCGCGCCACACACGCCTGATCGATTACGCCATGCATAATGGTCGCAACGCATTCTGCTTTGTGCAATTCGATGCGAGCGCCGGTCCCGACGGTATTGTTCCGGCGGGAACGAAACTTCTTACGCAAGTCATTGAGCCACTGCGCGGGCAAAAGGCACCACCTGGGCTGGTCATTCCCACTGGCGTTGCCGACTTCGATGACGACAAGGCGCTGGCACGGACGGTGGTGTTCGAAACATCGGCACCGGTGCGCGTCCTCGCTGGTCGCAACGAAATGCGCATCCACGACTGGGGCGACGCCTCATGTTGTCTGGCGCGGGGAGCACGAGAGGCCTGGCTCTACGTTACATCGCCGCAGGGCAATAACCTGCGCGCCACCCGGCCCGACATTGCCCTTGGCGAGTATCTGCTTCTTGAGGAAATACTTGGCCCACGTACCGGCCTTGCTGCCGATGCTGATCCGCGCAACCGCCATGTCGTGCGGATCGAGGCAGTCGACGTCACGAGCGACCCGGTCTTCCGCGATCTGCTGGTCGATGGCGCACTCACACCCGCCGCATCCGGCGACGTGAAGTTGCCATTGCTGCACGTACGTTGGCGTGAAAACGACGCACCACCCTTGCCCTTCTGTCTTTCGGCTCAGATACCAGAGACAAGGCAACTCATTGGACCGGTGACGATTGTGCGGGGCAATGTCACGCCCGCAGACCATGGCCGTACAGTCATCCGCCGTCTACCTGATCCGACAGACCCATTGCGGGAACTGCCACCGATTGATGTGGGCACGGGCCGTTGGCCTATCGATCAGCAAATCCTGATCGATGCACCGCTCACCTTTCAGACGATGCCGAGCGATCCGGATTATGCATTCGATGGCAGGCTGTCCGCCGGCCGCCATGACCTCGATCAGCCAACCTCCAAGGCCATGCCCGCCGTTGTCGTTGAATACGGCTGGGCAGTGGGGGATACGGAGTTATTCCGCCCTGTTCCGACGCTCTTCGCAAGCGATGCCTATCATCCACATTTCGTCGCCGAAGTGGACACCGACCACAGGGTGCACCTGCGCTTCGGCGATGACCAATATGGACGCCGCGTCACGCACCCCACCCAGCCTCTCACCGCCCGCGCCCGTTACAGGATTGGCAATGGTCGATTGGGGAATATCGGTGCAGGAGCGCTGACGCATGTCGTCATGCCCGATGCTATCGACCTGGTGGACCCGGCCAATCCCGGTGGCGGGCCGCAGCACTTCCCAGACATCATAAAACTCAGGCAACCGCTCTCAGCACGCGGTGGTGTCGATCCGCAATCGATCGAGGAAGCCCGCCAGATTGCACCCGAGGCGTTCCGCGCCGAGACATTCCGGGCGGTGACGGAGGCGGACTACGAGGCCGTGTCCATGCGGTTGGAGTATGTGGCCGCGGCCAAAGCCTCTTTTGTCTGGACGGGGAGCTGGCACACCGTTTTCGTTGCGATCCATCCGTCAGATCCAGACCTTCTTGACCGGATGCCGGGCGGCGCCGCCCGGCTGCAACCGGCATTCGCGAAGCACATTTGGGCAGTGCTGAACCGCTATCGCCTGGCTGGCTATGACCTTGTGGTACACGCAGCCATCTATGTTCCGATCGAACTTGAAGTCCAGCTTTGCATCGCGCGCGGCCATTTCCGTGGTGATGTTCTGGAAGCAGCGGCCAATGTGCTGTCGAACCGACGTCTGGCCGGCGCAAGTTCCGGCTTCTTCCACCCCCTCAATTTTCGCTTCGGTTCGGCGGTCTATTCGAGCCGCATCTACGCGCTGCTGCAGCACATCGACGGTGTTGAATCTGCCCGCATTCTCGTGATGAAGCGCTTTTGGGACGCGCCGAATGGCGAGCTGGAGCGAGGCCTCGTTCCCATGGGACCGAGCGAAGTCGCGCGCCTGGACAACGATCGCAGCCAGCCGGAGTTCGGCGTGCTGCGCCTGACCGCCGTGGGAGGGTTGTGAGATGACCATGACTCCCGATACCCGGTTCTGCCTGTGCTGCGAGCCGCATGAACCCGCTGCTCCCGCATCCATTTTCAACCGACCGGGTCTGAGCACGATTGCATGGCGAACTGGAAGCTACGCTACCTTCCGTCAGGCCATGATAGAGGCCATGGCGTCAGGCCCGCCCAATCCGCTAGATCCCGATGACACGCTGTGGCCTCTGCAGGTGTGCAACGCGCTTGCCAGGCTCACGACACGCGACGACACCGATCATGCAATCATGTGCATCGATCTTTTTGCCGCCGTCTCGGATGTGCTGAGCTTCTATAGCGAGCGCTACGCCAACGAAATCTTCATGCGCACGGCGCGCGAGCGGGACTCGGTGCTCCGTCTGGCCCGTTTGATTGGATACCGCGTTGCCCCGGGGCTAGCGGCCACCACATCACTTGCGTTCACCCTTGATCCCGGCGCCACGACCGTCATCCATTCCGGCCTGAAAGTCATGAGCGTCCCAGGTCAGGACGAAGTGGCACAGACATTCGAGACTATCGGCTCCGTGAGCGCCGACGCCCGGCTGAACGATGTCCCGCTTTATGGTCAGCCGCAGGCCGTGGTGCCATTCCAGCAAGGCCTTTCGCGTATTCCGATCCTGCAGCGACCCGAAATATTGCTGCGAAATGACACCATCGCCATCGTCGGGAACAACGAACTGCAAGTGACCAGTGTGCATAACGTCGAGACCGCATCGGATGGTGAATATGTGACTTTTACCACCCCGTTCGCCATTGCAGGCAGTGGCTCGATCGGGTTCAAGACCAAGCGCGCGCTGCGCTTCTTTGGCCACAATGTGCCACCGAGCTATTCCTTCTATGACATGAACCCGGCGACCCCCGTCGCGAAGCGCTGGACCATGAAGACCCTCGGCGTGGACTATTCCGCCAGTATTGCGGCAAGCCAGACCTTCTATCCGCTCGACGCGCGTATCGATGACCTGAATCCGGGCACCCTGCTGCTCGTCGATCTTGGGTCGGGTGCTGGCCGTTATGTCTTCGCGCTTGTCGGTACTGTCCTCCACAGCACGGTCACCCTCGGTCCCATGTCCGACACCGTTACCTGGATTTCACTCGCACAAGTCACGATTGGCAGCGACGATGTCCTGAATCACCTCGGCGGCACCGGACTGCCCGCCATAGCTGACCGCCGTCAGACGCAGATTTACGAAGTCGTTCGCCCTCAGATCGCCCCGCGCGCCTACCTCTACCCGGCGAGCTTTTCAGGTGGCACCGCCTGGATCCGCAGCGATCACGTCAACGATGCCCGCCTGCTCACCAAGAAGCAGCCTATTGCAATTGCTCAAAGCACGCGGCGGTACGTCGCAAGCATCGCGACCGTCACGCAATCACCGTCCGTGGGCGACGGCATTTCACACATTACTATCGGCTTTGATCCCCCCATCGGCACTCCGATGATATCCCCACGCATGAATGGCAATGTTGCACCTGCAAGCCACGGAGAGACGCAGCGTGACGAAGCGCTGGGCCACGGGGATGCGTCCGCCCTGTTCCAGCGCTTCAAGTTGCAGCGCAAGGCTATGACGCGCCTGCCCGGTAGTGTGGGGTTGACGCCACGCGCCGAGCTGGCGGTTCGCGTGAACGGCGAACTCTGGAGCGAGGCCCCATCGTTTTATGGCCGCGGACCGAACGACCACGTCTACACGCTGCGAGACGATGATGCGGGCAACAGCATCGTCTCGTTCGGAGATGGCCTCACGGGTGCGAGGTTACCGAGTGGTGCAAGCAATGTGGTCGCGCGCTATCGGACGGGAATAGGTCTGCAAGGACGATTGGCTGCCGGGCAGCTTTCAACGCTTCTTGAGCGTCCGGTTGGCGTTCGCGGCGTTTCCAATCCACTGCCCACGGAGGGCGGAGTTGATCCCGAAACACTCGATCATGCGCGCGAGGCGGCACCTGTAACTGTCCGCACATTTGGCCGTGCCATAGCGCTATCAGATTTTGCGGATGTCGCGCGCCAGACAGGCATGGCGGCCGCGGCAAAGGCGACCTGGACCTGGATAGGGCTGGAGCAGGCGATCCAGCTCACGGTCTCGGGTGGTAACGGCCAACGCCTATCGCCCGACGCCCTCGCCGCTCTGCACAGTTCACTCACCCACTCGCGCGATCCGAACCATCTGCTGATAATCGGGAATTTGTGGCGCGTACCGATTGTGGTCACCGCGCGCATCCTGCGTGATCCCGTGTTCGAGAAGGACTCGGTGCAGCATGCAGCCCGCACGGCGTTATCAGACTTCATGCGGTTCGAGCGGCAACCGATGGGGCGCCCTCTCCATCTCAGCCAAATTATCGCCGTGCTTCAGGGCGCCCGGGGCGTCGCGGCGGTTGATGTGGACCTTTTTCAGATCAAGGGTTTTGCGGGTTGGACTGCCGCATGGTTGTCCCGTCGGGGTCTCACCGGCGCACCGGTGCAGCCGCATATCCGCCTGTTCGAAGCTCGGCCGCGCCCGCCTGTGGCCATGCTTGACCCAGCAGCGCTTGCGGGTCTGGCACTCGATCCCGATGCACTGGCGCTTCCCGCCGAGCAAGCCTTTATCGAGGCACCCGACACCGATCTCACTCTGCATGTAGTGGAGACGCTATGACGGCCTATTCCAGAGAGAAGCGCGACAGGTTGTTCAACCTCCTCCCGGCTTATCTGCGCGAGCTGGATGGATTGGAACGGCTGCACCCGGATGATCCGCCGGGCCCACTGCAAGCCTTTCTGAGCGTAATCGAAATGCAGGCCGAAGCGCTTGATGGCGACATCGAGCAACTCCTGAACAACGCATTCATCGAGACATGCGAGCCTTGGGCAATTCCCTACATCGGCGATCTCGTCGCAATGACGCCGTTGTTCGACGAGAGCCGGATTCGTGGCGGCGACAGTGCCGCCGAGATCTTTTCGGACCTGAACGGGCCCTCGCTGCGACCCAACATAGGCCTGGGCAATCGGGCCGATGTTGCGAAGACGATCTATTACCGCCGCCGCAAAGGCACATTGCCGATGCTGGAGGAAATGGCGCGTGACGTGACCGGATGGCCCGCTCATGGCGTCGAGTTCTTCCAGCGCCTGCGATGGAGTCAGTGGATCCGCAATCACATCCGTATGCAGGCCCTGGAAACCCCTGATCTTCGTTCGGTCGTGCGGTTAGACACCCTGGAAGGCGCTTTCGATGAAACCTGCCGCACGGTGGACGTTCGCGCGATTGCACCCGATGAGGGCTGGTACGGCACCCGCAAAATCGGCTTCTTTCTCTGGCGTCTAAAGGCGCACCGTTTCGAGCAGATCGACGCGCGCCAGCAAGGGGCGGCAGGCGACTTCCGCTGGCGTTTCAGTCCTCTTGGCCAAGACGCTCCCTTGTTCTCCGCAGGACGGCGGGAAGACGATGAGACCGGGCTTAGCGCCCGCCATCACGTGCCGCAAGCGATCAGCCATGCCACGTTTTTCGAGGATCTCTCGCAGAGCCTCAGCCAGCCAGTGATCCCCGATTTTTCACAATATTACGGCCTCTTCGACCCATTCCCGGCCATGGTGCTGGCCGAAGACAGAGCGATGATGATCTTCATCGGCGGCCAGCCTGTGCCACTCTCGCGCATTCGGTGCCGCAACCTGGATGCGTGGTCGCAACCTGCCACGAATATTGTGTCAGTAGATACAGCCACTGGCCGCATTGCACTTGGGCCTGTAGCCGCGGCCGCCGGTCCCGTGACCGTCTGGTACCACCACGGTTTCCCTGGCGATCTTGGTGGCGGGCCCTATCGGCGGCGCGCATGGCAGATCAACGCGCCCGCCGGTACACAGATGCTGCCAGTCGACAACTCGGGTAATCCGGGAACTTTCAACACGATTAACGGGGCGCTGGCGCAGTGGGTGGCACTCGGTAAACCGAACTGCATCATCCAGATCCGCGATAACCGCACCTACAAGGAGGCGATTGCCATCGATCCTTTCGACAAGCGCTTTATCGCGATTGAAGCCAGCGACAGCAAATGCCCGCATCTGCTGCTTCCCGACCCACTGACCATCTCCGGCGATCACGACAGTTCCACCGTGACGCTGGGCGGACTGCTGATAGAAGGGCGAGTCGAAATCACCGGCTCACTGGGTGCACTGCGACTGATCCATTCAACGCTTGTTCCGGGCGAAAGCATCGCCGTACCGGACCCTGCCGTTGCGCCGCCTCCCGCACAGCCCACCCAACCCAGCATCCTTGCCGCCATGACGCGCCCCGATGGCAGTCCGGCGAATAGGAAACTGCGCGTGGAAGCCGCCTTTTGCGTCATGGGACCGCTCCGCCTGCCGGAGCACGCGCAAGCGTTGGTGCTGCTCGATTGCATCGTTGATGGGCTCGATATCGCTGCCGTTGCCGGGCCAGCGGCCAACAGTTTCGGTCCCGCATCGCGCATTGAGCGCTCGACGCTGCGCGGTGCCATGCGGTTTCGCCAGATCGATCTCGCGAGCGAGAGTATTTTTGACGGTTCATTGACGGTGTTGCGACAGCAGGTCGGTTGCCTACGCTTCAGCTACGTGCAGGACAACGCACGCGCGCCACGCCGCTACCGCTGCCAGCCCAGTCTGGCGATACGAAAGGCCGTTGATGCAGCAGGTCCATTGACGCCCGCCGAACTAGCACTGTTGCGACAGCAGGTCGCGCAGCGGGTGGCGCCCGAATATGTGTCCGAAGCCTATGGCCAGCCCGCTTACCTGCAACTCAGCGACAACGGCCCGATTGAAATCGGAACAGGCTCCGAGGATGGGGCCGAGATGGGCGTGTGGTGCCATCTCAAGCAACCCCAGCGGGCCGCCAACCTGAAGCTGCGCCTCGACGAATATCTGCCCTTTGGCCTCTCGGCCGCCCTGATCCACGCCAATTGAACGAATGACGCGTAGAGGAACAAAACAATGTCCGGCGACTATTCGCGCTTCACATTCGACCCGTTACGCCGCTTCGCTTCAGTACGTGTGCAACAAGGCCGCGTGCAACTGGATTCCGACTGGAACGAGCATTCAGATGTACTGCGCGAGCGCACCCGCCTGCTGGGTCTCGATAGCGGCGGTCCGGCATGGCTTCCGACGCTGACAACGCCCGATGCCTTCCTGATCGGTGCCATTGCCGGACCACCCGCCGACCTCTCCATTCAAGACGGCAGGATTTATGTTGACGGCAGGCTTGCCGAGATCTTTTCCAATGAAGGCGTTACCTACCTCAAGCAGCCCTTTCTTCCCGATCCACCCGCGCCAGATCCGACCATCGACACGCTGGTCTATCTCGATCTTTGGGAGCGCGAAGTCACGTGGGTGGAAGAACTGAAGCTGCTGGATACCGCTCTGGGTGGCGTCGATACCACCACGCGCATCCAGCAGGTCTGGCAGGTCAAGCTTTACAAACAGCCCGGGGCTCCGGCGGTATGCGGCGTTGATCTCAACGCCTTGTTTGCGCCCTCCGCCGGCCGGCTCACCACCTCCGCTGTGGCGCCGCCCGCGCCGGATGATCCCTGCATCCTGCCGCTCAACGCTGGCTATCGGGGTATCGAAAATCGGCTCTATCGGGTTGAAATCCAGACGCCTGGCCCCTTGGGAACCGCGCTCTTCAAGTGGTCACGCGACAATGGCTCCATCGCCTCCCGCGTGACGAGCATCGCGGTCGCCGGCGGACAGACGCGCCTCTCGGTGAACCGAGTCGGACGCGACGCGCGCCTGCGGTTGCGCATCAATGACTGGGTGACACTGACCGACGACCATCGTGAACTCTGGGGTGAAGCGGGCCAGATGGCGCGCGTGATCGATATCGACGAGGCAAAGCGGATAATCGTGCTGGATCGTGCCGTACCGACAGCGGGACGTGCGTTCGGGGCAACGGCGGTTGATGTCGTTGCGCGCAACACGCGCTTGCAGCGATGGGATGAAAGCGCACCGCTGAACGTAATCAACGGTGACGGCCTAATGGCAACGGCGGCAGGCCCCATCGATCTTGAAGACGGCGTGCAGGTCAGTTTTACCACCGCTACCGCTGGCGGTCAGTTCAAGGTCGGCGACTACTGGGTCTTCGCGGCGAGAACGGCGAATGCCTGGGTTGAACCGCTCAATGCGGCACCGCCCCGCGGCATCCATCACCAATATCTTCAACTCGCCGCAATACCGGCCAATGGTGCACCCACTGACTGTCGACCCATCCAAATCGATGATGCCGGATGCTGTACCTTCGTGGTGCGGCCTGGAGAGGACATTCAGGCAGCCATCGACAAGTTGCCGAAGGTTGGAGGTTGCGTATGCCTGAAGGCAGGGTTGCATCCGATCGACCGCCCTCTGATCCTGCAGCGCGACAATCTCTGCCTGCACGGAGAGAGCATGGGCGCGATGGTCTTCAACCGGCGCGGAACCGGCGTCATTGTTGTTTCCGGCGCCAACCACGTTCACATTCACACGCTCGTCTTGCGACAGGGCGAAGCATCTTCCGACCCGATCATTGTGATTAAGGGAACAGAAGATTTGATCATTGACGAATGCAGACTGGAGACGTTCGCTCGTCCTGGCAGTGTGGGAATATTGGCCTTCGATGCAGCCAACATAACGGTGTCGGCTTGTATATTCGATAAGGCTGCCATCGGCGTCTGGTTCGACGAAGGCTCACGCGATGTCGTGGTGACTGACTGTGAAATTACCTTGCCAGACCCGGACACGAACCGCAAGACCACCGTTGGCATCATGGCCCGCACGATGCGCGGCTCCGTCACAGCCGAGAACAACACGATCGTCAATGCAGTGAACGGTATCCTCATCAACGACCAGCCAAACGACATGCCGGTGTCACGGGCCAACTTCTCGCGTATCGCGGGCAATCGCATTGAACTGGCCGAGAACAAGTTTCCCGACCGCTCGTTTGGCATTGATGTCGCGAGCCCGCAGACTATCGTGAGCAACAACCAACTGGTGCACGACGGGTCCAATCTCACTGCCATCCGCCTGTGCGGCAACGGATCAACTGCGATGGGGAACATCGTGGTGTGCCGCCGGGAAGCTCCCGACATCGCGCTGGCAATCGTGGTGGGCAACATTGGCCCGGCCGGCGCCGTGCTGCCGCTGGAGCGCATGATCGTCGCCGACAACATTATTGAAGGCGGCCAACACGGCATCCTCATGATCGGTGCCGTGCGAAGCGCCATTCGAGGCAATGTCATGGGACAGGGAAGCGTGCGCTTCGGTTTTGCGACCACACTCGTTCAGGTCGCCGACACGCTGATCAGCGAGAACATCGTCTACCAGGCGATGATCGGGATTTTTGCCACACAGGGTGCACGCAATCTCATCCGCGATAATCGGATCGAGGCAGGACAAGTCGGTATTTTCATGCATGAAGAGGCCGCCCCGACCCTGCACGGCAATCACCTGACAGATCTCGAACGCCTGGGCCTTCTGGTTTTTCAATCGACAGAGCGCTGTGACATCACGTCCAATCGAGTGATCCGTTGCGGTACGCGTACCGGTCTCGCTCTGGGGATCGCCGCCATCGCGATCTTTGGTGAGTTGAACGTCCAGGGCAATGAAGTTATGGACACAGGTGTGGCGGCTACCGGAGGTGGCATCTCCCCGCTCGCCTTCGGCATCACGGGCTTCACCGTGCTGGAATGCAGGATAGACAGTAATCTCGTCACCTACTCACGACCAGGCTCTCGCCCGCCGACGAATGAGGACCGCGCGCTGCTGCTGCAGGGCATGATCGAATATGAGATCAAACTGCCCGCAGGCTCTACCGTGTTCGGGTTCCCGGTGCAGATTACGAACAACAAGTTCATCGGCACCGGAGCGACCGCTCTCGTCGAGTTGCGGCAAACAGTATTTGCGAACGTGAAGGCACGGTTCGAGCGGGTGATGTTCAGCGGCAATTACTGCTCGCATTTCAGCCTACCCTTCAACGACCAACGCGCAGCAACAGTGTCGATGGCGGGCAGGCTCTGCACCGTCTCTGGAAACCAGGTGAAGGCGGCCACCCCCGACTTCCGCTCCTATGACCTGCACGGCATGCCCGGCCCGTTCATCGGCAACATCTCGCATGGCCCAACATGGGACCGGCTCAACAGCGCCTCGTGGTTTCCGAATCCCGAGTTTAATTACAACCTGAAAGCCTGAGGAGAGATCGATGGATATCGAAAAACTGATCGCGCGACAGGACAAGCTCCTCGCCGAGGCCACGGCGCTCATCAACAAACGCAATGTTTCCCCGAGCATGTTGAACTGGCCGATTGCCTCGCAGGAGGCGCGCATGGGTCGCCTCCAGCAGCGAATCGAAACCCTGCAGAAGATGAAGGCGGAACATGCACGTCAGATCGATTCCGAGATCGAAATGCTGTCCACCGAATTGTCACAACTGAGCGAGAAAATCGAAACCGCTAGGAGAACACTTGAGCCCGGAACTCTGCGGACATCGTCCGAACCATCCGAAAGGTCTCGTGCCAAGGGGAAAAGGAAAGGAGGGCCGGGAAAAAACAATGACGGTTGATCAGAATTGCGTAGCCGATCGACGTCCCCCCAACGCCAAGAGGGGGGTTGTCAGAAGCTGGATTAGCAAGTACCTCCAGGGGCGATCCTGATTCGCGGCTGATACTGCCTTTTTCAATAGAGTCGACCGGTTTTCGCCCGCTCGCGAGTGTCCGCTTGGGGTCCAGGCTGTGTGAAAACGCGCTAAATACGTCGAAAACTGAGAGTCGCGAGGATTGCCTGTGGAATAAGCAGGCGGAAGCGCGAATTACGTTAGTCAGCCTACATAGACGTTCGTAATGCCGTTTGGACCGCGTTTGAATCGCGCCGCTACGATCTCGACGATCAGAGGTTAGACAATCACTGGCGTTTCACACAGCCTGGGTCGGTTTCTGCCTCTGCTGACCTGCAGCTAAGAGTCGATTTCTGCCTTCATGACGGGCAGAAATCGGCTAAAAGCGGTCTGTCACGACCGATAAGCAGATACTGAGCGGTCAATGCGTCGGGCCTTAGTGCTGATTTGATCGCGAAAAACCATCAAACCTGGCTACTAAGCTGGGCTTTGTAGCCTGGATACTTACGCCCAAAAACAAAAAAGGCCAATCGCAATGATTGACCTAGTTTGTTGATTTTATTGGTGGCGCCTACCGGACTTGAACCATGGACCAAAAGATCAAAACCGGGACCATCACTGGTATGGTCATTCTCAGTTCGAGGCCTTCAAGTTGGCGGCCTGGTTGCGGCGGGACACGGGCAGAAGTCTGGCAATCGGTTCGGCGCTGGCGCTGTGCTGGCCGAAATTCGCGTTATAGGTGGCGATGATTTCGCCGGCGATTGAGATGGCTATTTCCACAGGCAACTTGCCTTTGACTTCGCCGATGCCCATCGGGCAGCGCATGCGTTGCACGACGCTGTTGTCGAATCCGCGGTCGCGCAGGCGGTGTTCGAACTTCACCCGTTTGGTCTTCGAACCGATCAGGCCGAAGTAGGCGAAGTCGTTGCGCTTGAGGATCGCGGCGGTGAGTTCGAGGTCGAGCTGGTGATTGTGAGTCATGACGATGCAGTAGCTGCCAGCGGGCAGGTCGTCGATTTCATCCACAGGTTCTTCACTGACAATCTTGCGTACGCCGTGGGGAATCTGTTCAGGGAATTCATCTTCCCGTGAATCGATCCAGCGTACACGACAAGGCAGGCTGGCGAGCAGCGGCACCAATGCGCGGCCGACATGGCCGGCGCCGAACACGGCGATCTGCGCCTGGACCTGGCCCATCGGTTCGAACAGCAAAACGGTCACGCCGCCGCAGCACTGGCCGAGGCTGGCGCCGAGGCTGAAGCGCTCCAGGTGCGTGTCCTGTTTACCGCTGGCGAGCATGTCGCGGGCGATCTGCATGGCCTTGTATTCCAGATGCCCGCCACCGATGGTGTCGAAGGACTGGTTGGCGCTGATGACCATCTTCGAACCGGCATTGCGCGGCGTCGAGCCGAGCTCTTCGATGATGGTGACCAACACGCAGGGTTCACCCTGGGATTGCAGGTCGGCGAGGGCGTCGATCCAGTTGTACATGTTTCACCTCAACATCTCTGTTGTCTGTTCGGGCCTCATCGCTGGCAAGCCAGCTCCCACATTTGATTTGTACAGGTCCATCAATCAGCACAAATCCTGTAGGAGCCGGGCTTGCCCGCGATGGCCGCGCCTCGGTCTAAAGCGAAGCCAGCTCGGTTTCAGCTTCGACAGCCTTCGCCGACTTCAACTGCCGCATCTGCTCACAGCCCCACAACACCCGCTCCGGCGTCGCCGGTGCGTCGATTTTCGGTTGGTGCTTGTAGTCACCGAGACTCGCCACGGCGTCCTTGATCGCACACCACGACGCAATGCCCAGCATGAACGGCGGCTCACCCACGGCCTTGGAATGGAACACCGTGTCTTCCGGGTTCTTGCGGTTTTCCACCAGCTTCACCCGCAGGTCCAGCGGCATGTCCGCCACGGTCGGGATCTTGTAGCTGGCCGGGCCGTTGGTCATCAGTTTGCCCTTGTTGTTCCACACCAGTTCTTCCATGGTCAGCCAGCCCATGCCCTGGATGAATCCACCCTCGATCTGACCGATGTCAATGGCCGGGTTCAGCGAGGCGCCAACGTCGTGGAGGATGTCGGTGCGCAGCATCTTGTACTCGCCAGTCAGGGTGTCGACGATCACCTCGCAGCACGCTGCGCCAAAGGCGTAGTAATAGAACGGGCGACCACGGGCCTGGCTTCGGTCGTAGTAGATTTTCGGGGTCTTGTAGAACCCGGTGCTCGACAGCGACACCTGGGCGAAATAGGCCTGCTGGATCAGCGCTTCGAAGGTCAGGATGTGATCGCGAACCCGTACGTGACCGTTGTGGAATTCCACGTCTTCTTCGCTGACCTTGTAGTGCCGCGCGGCGAATTCGACCAGGCGTTTCTTGATGGTTTCAGCCGCGTTCTGCGCCGCTTTACCGTTCAGGTCGGCACCGCTTGACGCCGCCGTTGGCGAAGTGTTCGGCACCTTGTCGGTGTTGGTCGCAGTGATCTGCACGCGGTCCATTTCGACCTGGAACACTTCGGCCACGATTTGCGCGACTTTGGTGTTCAAACCCTGGCCCATTTCGGTACCGCCGTGGTTCAGGTGGATGCTGCCGTCGGTGTAGACGTGGATCAGCGCGCCGGCCTGGTTGAGGAAGATGGCGGTGAAGGAAATACCGAATTTCACCGGGGTCAGCGCCAGGCCTTTTTTCAGGATCGGGCTGTTGGCGTTGTAGCGACGAATCGCTTCGCGGCGCTCAAAGTACTGGCTGCTTTCTTCCAGTTCGGCGGTCATTTCTTCGAGCATGTTGTGCTCGACGGTCTGGTAGTAATGCGTGACGTTGCGCTCGGTCTTGCCGTAGTAGTTGGCCTTGCGCACGGCCAGTGGATCGAGGGCCAGATGGCGGGCAATCGCGTCCATCACTTCTTCAATCGCGACCATGCCTTGCGGGCCACCGAAACCCCGGTAAGCGGTGTTCGACGCGGTGTTGGTTTTGCAGCGATGACCGTTGATGGTCGCATCGCCCAGGTAGTACGAGTTGTCGGCGTGGAACATTGCACGGTCGACAATCGCCGCCGACAGGTCCGGCGAACAGCCGCAGTTGCCCGCCAGTTCCAGGTTGATGCCATGCAGGCGCCCGCGGCTGTCGAAACCGACGTCGTACTCGACGTAAAACGGGTGCCGCTTGCCGGTCATCAGCATGTCTTCAACGCGCGGCAGGCGCATCTTGGTCGGCTGACCGGTGAGGTGCGCGATCACCGCGCACAGGCACGCCGGGCTCGCGGCTTGGGTTTCCTTGCCGCCGAAACCACCGCCCATGCGGCGTATGTCGATCACGATCTTGTTCATCGATACGTCGAGCACTTCGGCGACAAGCTTCTGCACTTCGGTCGGGTTCTGCGTCGAGCAGTAGACAATCATCCCGCCGTCTTCAGTTGGCATCACCGACGAGATCTGGGTTTCGAGGTAGAAGTGTTCCTGGCCGCCGATGTGCAGCGTGCCCTGGATGCGATGTTCGGCCGTTGCCAAAGCCCCGGCAGAATCGCCGCGCTGATGGGTATGGCTGTCGAGTACGAAGTGGCGTTTGCGCAGGGCTTCGACCACGTCCAGCACCGGTTCCAGATCTTCGTATTCGATGATCGCGGCCATGGCGGCCTTGCGTGCGGTTTCGAGGTCTTTTGCTGCAACGGCGAGCACCGGCTGACCGACGAACTGCACGTCATCGATGGCCAGCAGCGGGTCGCCCGGGAGCAGTGCGCCGATGTCTTTCAGGCCCGGCACATCTTCATGGGTAATGGCGATGCGCACGCCTTCGAAGGCGTAGCAGGGCTTGGTGTCGATGCTGATGATTTTCGCGTGGGCGCGGTCCGACAGGCGTGCGTAAACGTGCAGCTGGTTCGGAAACTCCAGGCGGTCATCGATGTACTGCGCTTCACCGGACACGTGTTTGGCGGCGCTGTCGTGCTTGACGCTGCGGCCGACACCGGTGGTCAGGTCCTTGGCAAACAGTTCAGCCAGTTCGGCTTGGGTCTTCTCTACAGCGTGATGATTAGACATAAGCGGTCACCCGAGTCTCGATGTGCGGTGTTTGCAGTTCGA